>CALRVA020000078.1:0-12951 GCA_943371495.1 Archangium gephyra
ACATCCTCTTTATCGCGGCAGGAGCTTTCCATATGAGCAAGCCGAGCGATCTGATTCCGGAACTGCAGGGCCGCTTGCCCATTCGCGTGGAATTGGAGGCGCTGGGTGAGGACGACTTCCGCCGCATCCTGACCGAGCCGCGCAACAGCCTGACCGCCCAGTACGAAAAGCTCTTGGCGGTGGACGGGGTGACCCTCACCTTTGCCCCCGAGGCGCTGGATGAGGTTGCCTTCTTGGCCCAAGAAGCTAACAACAAGTTCGAGAACATCGGGGCGCGACGCCTGCACACCTTGCTGGAACGCCTGCTGGAACCCGAACTCTACAACGCGCCGGACACCCTGCAGGGCACGATTGAAATCACCGTCGAGATCGTGCGCGACCGGCTCGGAAAACTCATCCGTGAGGCCAAAGACGGCCAAACCGTGGTGTAACATAAAGCCAGCGTGAACGCACCCTCGGACTCACCCCGGCTGGCACCTGTTTGGGTGCAGTGCCTGGTGCTGTTCCACTTGTTCGCGATTTTCATTTGGACGTGGCCGCAGCCCAGCTCGAACCTCAACCGGGAACCGGTGACCATGGCCGACCGGATGCAACGGACGCGCGATCAGCTCTTGGCGGCGAACAACCGGCTCCGATACGAATCCGACCTGCGCTATTACTTGCAAATCACCGGTTTTTGGCAGTACTGGGACATGTTTGCGCCTAACCCCGCCAACACGGATTCGTGGCTGACCGCCGAGATTGAGTATGCCGATGGGCAAGTCGTGCCGGTCGAATATCCGCGCATTAAGCACATGCCGATTCCGCAAAAGTATGTGAACGAGCGGTATCGCAAGTTCACTGAGCGGTTGCATCCGATTGACCAGAGTTATAAGTGGGCGCAGTTTTCCTATCGCATGGCGTACTTAAACCCCCGGACGGATGGCGCGGTGCCCACAAAAGTGCGTTTGTTTAAGCACTTTCGCATCTACGCCAAGCCGTTCCTGAAAGAGCCTGTGGCCCAGGATGAGCAGTTCTTTGAACTCATCGTAGACCCGCAGGTTTATCGCACTTGGGGGTCGAAATGACGACGAAGAAAGTCAGCGATCTCAAGAAGCTGCAGCACTGGATGTTTGGTTACGGATCTCCCGAAACCATGGCCGTCATCCGCATCCTTTTTGGCACGCTCATTTTCATCAACCTTTTGATGTTGATGAATGTGTTCGAGGCGTTTTTTACCGAGAAAGGTTTTGTCCCGGTGGCGTTTGCGGAGCGGTGGGCCGAGGGGGTGCCGCGCATCAACGTCCTCGCGGGCGTGACGGACAGCCGCATCACCCTGGCGGTGTTCATCATCACCATGCTGGGCGCGGTCTTCATCGCGCTTGGGTTGTTTACGCGGGTCAGCGCGGCCGTTTTGTGGCTCGGTTTGACCTCCATCCACCACCGTACTCCGGACCTCCTGCACAGCGGCGATACCCTCATGCGGGCGTTCGCCCTCTATATGCTGGTGGCCCCCAGTGGCGCGGTTTATTCACTGGATTGGCTCCGAAAATTTAAGCGCACCGGCGACGGGACTGTGCCCGAGTTCAGCCTGTGGCCGCAACGCCTGATGGAGATCCAGGTGGCTATCGTGTACTTCACCACCGCGTGGCATAAATGGGGCGGGAATACTTGGCGCGAAGGGACGGCCACTTGGTTCACCAGCCAGTTGCATGAGTTCGACCGCTTCCCTGTGCCGGCCTTTATGGATCAGCAGCCGTTTGTTGCCATGCTCACCTACGGCACCCTGGTCGTCGAACTCATGCTGGCCACCACGGTGTTTTACAAACCCTTGCGTAAAATCTCGCTGCTCCTCGGGATTGGATTGCACTTGGGCATTGAATACCGTTTTAACATCCCCCTCTTCGCCTTCTTGATGATTGCCAGCTACGCCTCATTCTACGAAGGACACGAGTGGCGGGCGTGGGTGGACAAGTGGAAAGCCAAGCGACAAGCCAAAGCACAAAACCAAGAGGAGGGCCATGAGCCGGCGATTTCGACTTAAGGATTTGCTCCCCGCCAAGCGGGTCGCCCCGGTCGCCCCGCTTTCGCGCGAGTTCTATCTCACCGTGATGGCGGCCCGGCAACCGCTGCCCATCATGGCGTCCATCGCGGCCCCCAAAGGAGCCAATGAGGCCGTCCCGGGGTTCATCGTGCCCCTTTCCAGCGGGGCCGACAAGTCCGACCTCGCCCGTCCTCTTGCCCGCGGCACCTATGGCATTGCCAGCCCAGACCAGAAAACCGTCCTGCGCCTGACGGTGGTGCCCACGGATGAAGTGGGCTTCGATGCGACGGCGGTGGCGCAAGATCGCATGGCCGACCGACTGGGCGCCGAAGACCGCGCCCGACTGGCAGCCACTTGGACCCTCCTCCAGCTTCAGTTCGAATCGTTTGACCCCGCGCTCTTCCCGGCTGTCACGTTCCTGCTTCAAGTCGCGCAGCGTCTTACCGAACTTACCGACGGAGTCCTCGCCGACCCGCTGTCGCGCCGGTATCTCAGCGCCAGCGAAATCTATCACGCCCCGCCCCCGGGCCTGTCCCTCAATATGCCGGACGTGGTCGCCATCCACGTGCGCCCGGATGGCGACCAGTTCGCGCTGGCCACGGCGGGCATGTCGAAAGTGGGGCACCCCGAACTGGACCTACCGGGCGTAGGCGCCGAGCATGTCGCACTTGGCGAGCTGTTCTTGCTCGGCCTGGCGCACGGGGTCTGGCGCGGGCAACCGCTCGAACTCGGGGCGCTGGTGGGCGAAGCCGAAGGGCTTTTCCGCCTCATCCCCGGCGGGCGCGATGCCGCTTGGTGGGGCAAATCCGTGCCTTATGAACTCACGCCCGAGAACCACAGCACTCCCGGCGGCGCGCTGGAATCCTGGCGCAACGCCGCCCAATCCTGAGCGGCCGCGCCTCAGCGCTTGGGCATCGGTGTAAAGCTGGTGCCGCACCCGCAAGTGCGCGCCGCGTTGGGGTTTTGGAACTCAAACGCCCCGCCCATCAGGTTGCCGGTGTAGGCCAGGGTCGAACCCCGCAGGAACTCCGCACTCTTGCCATCGCACACCACCACCAGGCCATCCAATTCCAGCTCAAGGTCAATGGGGAGCCGCTTGGTGTCGGGGCGCATCACATATTCCATGCCCGTGCAACCGCCGCCCTTCACGCCAATCCGAAGGAAGGCGCCGGGCTCCGCTTTGCGGGCCAGATAGAGTTTCGCCTGGGCAATGGCCTCCGGCGTCAGTTGCACCGGGAAGTCGCTCATGATCCTTCTGACGTTGCCCCGGCCGTAGCTCGTCGCGGGGGTAGGCCTTGCATCACGGCATTCGGCGAGTCCACCTTCCCGTCCATCAAGTCTTGCAACGTGATCATCGCAATCACGCGGTCCACGGCGTTCTGCACGGTGCCCCACAGCGGGCGGAGCGTACAGTCCGTTTCGTGCACACACGATTCACCCAAACCCGCGTGGCGAAGGCAGAATCCACTATCATAGAGGCGGCCGCCCAGCGCTTCGAGCACATCGCGCACCAAGATGGCCTGCGGCGGGCGTGCCATGCGATAGCCTCCCTGCTGCCCGCGCACGCTCTTCACAAAGCCATGCTTGCGGAGGATGGAAAGCAGCTTCGCCACGTGCGAGCCGCTCAACCCTTCACGTTCGCTGATTTGCAGGATGGTCAGGAACCCGTCGTCGCCCTCCCGGGCGATGGAAATCAGACACCGGAGACCAAACTCTTCTTGCGCGCTGAACTTCATAGCAATCCCAAATCCAAACGGATGTGCTCGGGGATCCGGTCCACACTAAAGGGCGGATCCCACACCAATTCCACATGGGCAGTGGTCACGCCCGGCACCTGGGCGGCGGCTTGTTCCACCTCCCCGGGGAGGGTGCCCGCCACCGGGCAAGCCGGACTGGTGAGCGTCATCAAGATCATCACCTCGGCTCGCGGCGAGACGTCAATGCCGTAGATCAACCCCAGGTCGTAGACATTCACCGGAATTTCCGGGTCGTAGACCGTGCGAATTGCCTCGATCACTTCCCCTTCCAGCAGGCTGCGCTGGATCGCGTTCAGGTTCGGCTCTCCAGTCGCTTGCGGGGGTTGAATCGGTTCCGGCATGTTTGTCTCTTAGCTTTGGGCGGGGTCGAGCTTCTCGAAGAGTCGCTGCTCCAGCTTTTGGCGCACCTCTTCCATCGAGATCAGTTCCAGCACTTCGGCGGCAAAGGCATAGACCAGCAGGCTCTGGGCCAGCGCCTTCGGCACGCCGCGCTGACGCATGTAGAACAGCGGCAAGTCTTCCAACTGCCCCACCGTCGCCCCGTGCGTGCACTTCACGTCGTCCGCAAAGATTTCGAGTTGCGGCTTGCTGTTGATGGTCGCGGTCGGGCTCAGCAGGATCGCTTGGTTGGTCTGCTTGGCGTCGGTCTTCTGGGCGTGCGGGTGCACGTAGATTTGACCATTGAACACGACCGTCGCGCGGTCGCCGATCACTTGCTTGTAGATCTCGAACGAATTGCAGTTCGGCAGAGCGTGGTCCAGGCGCGTGTGGTTGTCCAGGATCTGTTCGCCCAGGCCAACCACCACGCCGTCGAGGCGGGTGGTGCACCATTCGCCTTGCAGGTCAATGCCCTGGTCGGTGCGGCCAATCGCCGCCCCGAAGGCCACGTTGTAGCTGCGGTATTCGCTGTTACCGGCCTGGCGGGTTTCCCACAGGGCCAGGTGGACGTTGCTGGTGGCTTCATCCTGCACCCGGACGTGCTCAATGTTGGCGCGGGAGCCGATTACGACTTCGCTCACCGGCAGGGTCATCGCCGTGGTAGCCCCATCGGTGATGTAGGTTTCGACAATCTTGGCGATCGCACCGTCTTCGGCCACGATCAGCAGGCGCGGCGCAAACACTTCGTCTTGGCCGCTGGTGACGTGAACAATCTCGATCACCGATTCGATCACGGCTTGTGACTTGAGGTGAAGGAACAGCCCATCTTGGAAAAGCGCCGTGGCGAGGGCCGCCATGGTGTGCTCCTCGATGCGGGCAATCTGCCCCAGGTACTCGCGCACCAGGTCCGGGTGTTCGGTCCAGGCGTCGCGCAGGCTCATGGCCGTCAGGCCCGGCAGGCGCGGCACGTCGCTCAGGTTGCGGTCGAAGCGTCCGTTGACCAGAACAATCCGCACGGCCCCTTCGGTGTACTGCGGCAGATCGAAATCGAACACGGCCGGGCCAGCTTCCCCGGCTTGCCAGGAGCGCTCTGCCACGCTGCGGAGCGGGGTGTACTTCCAAGCTTCGGTGCGCGGGGTGGGGATGCCGTGCTCGGCGTGAATGCGCATGCCACGCTGGCGCAGGGCTTGCACCCAGTCCGGGCCGTCGGTGGCGCGGCGTTCCACGGCCGCCATCAGGGCCGCTTGTTCGGTGTTGTAGCGGGTGTCCAGCGCGCTCATACTTGGCCCGCCAGTTCTTGCTCAATCCACTGGTATCCCTTCTCTTCCAGTTCCAGGGCAAGCTCACGGCCGCCCGATTTCACCAGTCGGCCTTCCACCATCACGTGCACATAGTCCGGCACGATGTAGTTGAGCAGGCGCTGATAGTGGGTCACCACGATGAAGGCACGATCCGGGCTGCGGAGGGCGTTGACCCCAGCGGCCACGGTTTGCAGGGCGTCAATGTCGAGACCCGAGTCCGTTTCGTCCAGCACGCAGAGCTTGGGCTCCAGCACGGCCATTTGGAAAATCTCGTTGCGCTTCTTTTCGCCGCCGGAGAAGCCTTCGTTCACGCTGCGGTTCAGCAGTTCATCCTTCAGGCCGAGCAGCTTGATCTTCTCGCGGATGTACTTCATGAAGGACAACGAATCCAGTTCTTCCTCACCGCGTGCCTTGCGGATGGCATTGAGGGCGCTGCGCAGGAAGTAGACGTTGCTCACGCCCGGAATCTCAACCGGGTACTGGAACGCCAAGAAGACGCCGGCATGGGCGCGATCTTCCGGTTCCATCTCCAGCAGGTCCTCACCTTCCAGCGAGATCGAGCCTTCGGTGACTTCGTAGTCTTCTCGACCCGCCAAAACGTTGGCCAGGGTGCTCTTGCCGCTGCCGTTGGGGCCCATGATGGCGTGGACTTCGCCGGGGCGTACGGTGAGGTTCAGTCCCCGGAGAATCTCCTTTTCTTCAACTCGGGCGTGGAGGTTTTGGATCTCAAGCATTGTTCGTTCTAGTCTACGTTCTCGGATTTGGCCAGGAACCAGGAATCGGGACGGAATATGGAAATTTATGTGAAGTTTGGGCCTATGGTCGAAGCTCAAGGCCCCGGGAAACCCCCGGAGCCCTGAGCCTTGCTTCTCGTCAGCGCGGGGCGTTGAGCGCAAGTGCCGGTTCGGTCTTGCCCAGCGACAACGTCTCGAGATAGACCGCGAGGCTGTCCCGCTCGTCTTGCGTGCCGACCAGTGGCGGCATGTACTTGCGGTACGGCGAATCGGGCTCGAAGTCGTGCAGCGTCTGCAAAAGTTGGTCAATCGCCTTGCGGTCGCGCTTTTGCAGCAGCCGTTCCATTGAGCGATAGCCCGAGCGAGTGTGACAAGACATGCACTGCCCCCGGAACATTGCTTCGCCCTTGGCCACCGGCTCCATCTGCGGCGGATTCCACTTGGAGTTCACCAAGTACCCCTCGGTGTTGTACTTCTCCACCTCGTTCATCCGGATGCTGTTCGAGTACATGTGCTCCTGGATGACGTACGGCTTGCGAATAGTCTCGCGAGCGTACTCGGTGGAGGACGTCGCGATGGCCGCCAAGCCCAGCAACGCGAAGGCGTGCCCCGCCGTGAGGTCACGCGGGAACAGGAACGCGAAGAAGTAGACCGCGCCCGCCACGGTGACCGTGGTGAGAACCGTCATCATCGAGATGCGAGTGACCTGCGTGAACAAACCCGACCCGATGGTGCTGAACCCGAGACTCATGATCTCGCGGCTTTCCGGCTCCATTGCTATGTACATCCACCCCAGCCCCACGGGCATGAGCAAGACCATCGGAATCAGCCACTTCGCACTCCACCGGACCATCACCGTGCGCGAGGCCTGCAGCGATTCGTCCGTCACCCGGCCATAAGTGACCAGGGCATAGATGCCGGCCAACGACAGACAGGCCAGCGTGCGCATCAGCAGCGACGGGAAGTAGGTGGGATTGAAGAATGCCGCCCAGAACTGGCTGGCCTCGGTGCCCGTCCCCGCCACGTTCAGCCACGCCTGGCTCGGCGTCATCATGAAGGACAAGATGCCGTTGATGATCACGAGGGTCAAAAACGAGCTGATGGCATACAGCCACCCGACTTTGAGGTGCAGTTCGCGCGGAATGCGATCCCAGGTGTAGTAATACACCGCCGCCGCCGCGAGTTCGATGACGAAGAACACCCACTCGATGGCCCACCCGAACACAAAGTTATGGATGAGCGTGGATGTGGCCTCGGGTTGCACCAAACCGATGGCAAACCAGATGCCAACCCCGGACACCGCGCCGAAGACGCCGGTGAGGACGAGAAACATGCGGGAGTGCCGCTTCAGAACCGGCAGCCACTCTTCGCGGCCTTCCCGGTAGAGCTTGCGCTCGGCGTAGGGGAGATAGATTCCCCCTCCCACGGCAAACCACGCGATGAGGACGTGGAAGATGGAAATGATGCCAATAACCCACGGTCCTCCGACGCCAGGGACATCCCATACTGGATAGTTCAATTGATCAGCTCCTTTTAAATCACAAACCCCAAGAAGGTGGTGGACAGCAAGACGAGAATCACGAAGATTCCGAAGTACAACACGGCCCGCGAGCGCTTGGTATTGGTCTTGTCCTTATCGAAGACCGGCACCAATGCCCACAGCACCAGGCCGAGGGTGAAGAGGGTCATGGCCGCCGCTTCGCCCGCCATGCCCGGAATGACCCGGCCGATGAGCTTGAGCATCGCGAATTGACTCATGAAGTACCACTCGGGGTGGATGCCCTCCGGTGCCGCCGCAATCGGGTCGGCCTGCGGCCCCAACTGCCAGGGGAACAGGGCCGCCAGCAACGAGATGAGGTTGAGGACGATGAGCCACACCCCCAGGTCCTGCGCCACGAAGTTCGGGAAGAACGGCATGGTCTTGCGCTGGCTGGGTTCCTTGGCTTCTTCACTCGGCGGGGCTGCGTTGCCGTGCTTCTGCACCATCCACAGGTGAAGGCCCAGCAGGGGCATGTAGAGCAACGGCAGCACCACGACGTGCAGGGCAAAGAATCGTTGGACGGTGAACTCGTTGACTTCCAGGCCGCCGCGAAGAAGGTTGGCGATGGGCGGACCGATGATCGGCACCGTGTTCGGGATTTCCATACCCACCTTGGTGGCAAAGAACGAGAGCTCGTCCATCGGCAGCAGGTAGCCGCTAAACCCGAAGGTGAGGCCCAGCAAGAGCAACGCGATCCCGCTGTACCAGCCGACCTCGCGCGGGCGGCGGTACGCCTTCATCAGGAACACGCTGAACATGTGCACAAACACCGAGAACAGGAAGAAGTTCGCGCTCCAGTTGTGCACCGAGCGGATGAGCCATCCGAACTGGATTTGGTACGTGATCTGGCGGACCGATTCGTAGGCTTCCGGCCCCGGGCGGTAGTAGACCATCAGCAAGATGCCGGTCACGACCTGGATGAGGAAGCTAAAGAGCGAGATGCCGCCCCAGAAGTACCAGAAGGTGTGCTTGTGGACCGGAACCGTCTTCTTTCCGGCCAGCTTGATCGCTTCTTCGAGCCCGAGACGCTCCACCAGGTCGGCTTTCAGTGTTTCCAGCTTCATGAGATTTTCGTCACCACCACATTCGCGTCGTTGACTTTCACTTCAAATCGCTCCAAGGGGCGCGGCGGCGGCCCGGAGATGTTCTCACCCGTCGTGGCGTCGAACACCCCGCCGTGGCACGCGCAGGTGATCTTCTTGGCGCCTTCGTCGAACTTCACCGTGCAGCCCATGTGGGTGCACACCGCACTCATCGCCACCCACGACCCATCGGCGTGATGGATGAGAAGGGCGGGGCTGGTGCCGAACTTGAACATGAGGGCCGTGCCCACCGCCAACTCATTGGCCTTGTCCAGCGTCACTTCCTTCACCGCCGAAGCCAATTGAGAGGCCTCGACCGGCGAGTTCAGGTAACGGAAGACGGGATATCCAATGGCCCCGATGTAGACGGCGCAAGCGCCAAAGACTCCGGTTTGAAGGAACTTGCGGCGGCTCACATCTTCTGGGGAAGAGGGCGACGACGGGTCCGTCAAGACCATTTCTTGTTCATCTTTCATATCGAGATTTCCTCCTTCGGAGGCGTGGCTTGGCGCATCACGTTCAGGAGCCAGTAGATCACTCCCAACATGATCACAAAGAGAAGCAGGAACACAATCACCACGCTCCAGTTCGGATAAACCGTGACGGCGTTGACGTCAAAGCCCTTTTGCAAGAGCGTGAAGTCGCGCACACCATCGCGGACGATGGCGGAGGTGATGGTGGCCAGCAGAGCCGCGACGATGCCCAGGTTGCTGACGGCCAGGGAGCGCGCCTTGCCCATCCCTTGGGCGACGCCCAGCAGAGTGGCCACGGCGATGGTGGCCCCGGCGGCGTACAGCCCGTAGAGGTGGAGCTGCGAACCCTGGATGCCGGCCCAAACTTCGGCGGGCTGCAGCGACATGACGCGGTAGCCCATGGCCAGCATCAGCACGCCGCCCAGACCGGCAATCAGGCCGCCCGCGCGGCGGAGAATCGCCTTGACCGCATCGCCCAAGTACGCCATGTGGCTAAGGAGCACCGCCCAAAGGCCGCCGAACAGAGGGCCACCCGCCATGACGAAGAGCCACCGGGGTGTGATCGTCGGGTCACCCTTCGGCGCCTGCATCCCGATTGGGCTGTTGTGATACATCTCGTTCCAGACCTCGGGTCGGAGCATCAGCGTCATGTTGTAGCTGTAGATCTGCCCGATCCCCATCACGATCAAGAGGGAAAGCCCGGCGATGTGCCAGATCGGCTTGCGGTTTTCGATGCCGTGGATGGTGCGGTACAGCAGCCAGTAGGCCAGCATGAGTTGGATGATCACGCTGATCCAGAGCGAGCCGATGAGCACGCTGCTGCTGTAGATCTGCTGGCCGTAAAGCACCTGCAAGAACAAGAGCGGGGGCACGCCGAGGTTGATCACGTAAGTCATGATCACGGGGAGGCGCTTGGCCAAAACGTAGGACGCTTGCACGTACTCGACTTGCTGCCGGGCGCGGCCCTTGGCATTGAGATAAATCGTCAGAATCAAACTGCCCACCAGGATCATAACGGCCCCAAAGTGGAGACCGAGAGTGAGAAGGCTCAGCAACTTGAGGAGCCAAACGGGGGCAGGCAGTGGTATCGGATCCGGGGTCGGAAACACGGGAAATTCACTCACTCCTAGAAGGGGAGCACCGGTCCGCTGGGCTCGTTTCCACGATCGAGCGGGCTTCGCTCACGTTCATGAGTATCGTCCGCGAGGCTAAGCCACCGGTATACTCATCTTTGTGTCCTCAAGCTAGGGGACACCGTTCAAGATCCATGTCGGCCGAGTTTTCACCCCGTGAACAAAAGGTATTGGAACTTGCCGCCCAAGGGTTGACCGACAAGGGCATCGCCGAGGCCATCGGGATCAGTGCCGCCACCGTCGTAACCTATTGGGGACGCATCCGGGCCAAGACCGGCCTCATCTCGCGCGCCGAACTCGTGGGCTACTGTGTCCGTCAGGCCGCTGAAGCCGAGGTCATCGCCCTCCGCCAAGAATTGGAAGCCCACATTGACGAGGAACAGCGCCTACGTAGCAGCCTGGAACTTCTGCAAGGATTTGTGGATGCCGCGCCCGAGGCCATGCTGATCGTGGACCCCGATGGGCGGATCGAAAGCGGCAATGCCCTGGCGGCGGAACTGCTGGAATGCGACCAATCTGAGTTTCAGAGCCTGCGCGTCGGACGTTTCATCCCGCCGGAAATCCACGACCTGCACAAGGTCTACCGCGAACAGTACATCAAGGACCCGACCCGAATCGTGATTGGCCATGGCACCGAGGGCGTGGAGATGCTCACCTGCAAAGGGCGACGCATGCGCGCGATTGTCACCATCAATGCCGCCGTGGTGCACGGCGTGACCAAGGTCATCGTCATCCTGCGCGGCCTCTCGGCCCCGGAACCGGAAATGCCCGGTGATGACGAGCTGAAATCCCGAGCCAACCCCTACCCGCCCGGGACCCGGTCGGCCTGATTTCCAGGGGTACGCTCCCCCACTGACATGCCCAGCCGCATTGAAATGGTGGGTGGCCGACTGCAGGTCCCCAACGAACCCATCATCCCGTTTATTGAAGGTGACGGAACCGGTCCCGACATTTGGGCCGCTTCGGTTCGCGTCCTTGACGCCGCCGTGGCCAAAGCCTACGGCACCGAACGCAAGATTCATTGGCATGAAGTGCTGGCGGGCGAGAAGGCTTTCAACCAGACGGGCAATTGGCTTCCGGACGAGACCCTGGACGCGTTCCGCTCGCACTTGGTCGGCATCAAGGGCCCCCTGACGACGCCGGTCGGCGGCGGTATCCGCAGCCTGAACGTCGCCCTGCGCCAAGAGCTCGATCTCTTCGTGTGCCTGCGCCCGGTGCGCTGGTTCACGGGCGTGCCCAGCCCGGTGAAGGAGCCGCACAAGGTGGACATGGTCATCTTCCGCGAGAACACGGAAGACATCTACGCCGGCATCGAATACGCCGGGGGCACGGAGGAGAGCCAGAAGGTGCTGGACTTCCTCGCCGCCAACTTCCCCAAGCAGTTTGGCAAGATTCGCTTCGGCACCGCCGAGAAGAACGCCGCCTGGAATGAAGCCTTGCAAACCATCGGCTCGCCCTCGCGTGATCTGCCGGTCATGGTCGGCCTGGGCATCAAGCCCGTGAGCTACCTGGGCACCGAGCGCCTGGTCCACTCCGCCATCAGCCACGCGATTGCCGAGGGCCGCAAGAGCGTGACCCTGGTGCACAAGGGCAACATCATGAAGTTCACGGAAGGCGCCTTTGCCGATTGGGGTTACCAAGTGGCGCGCGACTTCTTTGGCGCGGAGCCCCTGGATGGTGGCCCGTGGCACGTGATTCCGGAAGGCAAACCGGGCGCGGGTCTCGTCATCAAGGATGTCATCGCCGACGCCTTCTTGCAGCAGATTCTGCTCCGCCCCGCCGAATACGACGTGGTGGCCACGCTTAACCTCAACGGTGACTACGTCAGCGACGCCCTGGCCGCCCAAGTGGGTGGCATCGGCATTGCCCCGGGCGCGAACATCAACTACGTAACCGGCCACGCGATCTTCGAAGCCACCCACGGCACCGCGCCCAAGTACGCGGGACTGGACAAGGTGAACCCGAGCAGCGTGATCCTGAGCGGCGAAATGATGCTCCGCTACATGGGCTGGACGGAAGCCGCCGACCTCATCATCCACGCGATGGAAGGCGCCATTGGTAGCAAGCAAGTCACTTATGACTTTGCGCGCCTGATGGACGGGGCCACCGAAGTCAGCTGTAGTGGGTTTGGCGACAATCTCATTGCTCACATGAACTGAGCGCCCTCGCGGATTGCTCGTTGAGGAGGCGGTGCCCGGTGGGTGCCGCCTTCTACTTTTCTCGCCATCGGGCACGGGCCTTTTTGCAACTCTCTTGCATTTGCGTTTTTTGTCCGATATCATTTGTATATGAATCCCAAACGAGGTGTGGCGGCGTTGCCGATCATGACGGCCGTTCTGGGGCACATCCCCTGTTGCGGGCCGGTGCTCTTGGCGACCCTCACCGCCGGCACCTCGGGCCTTAGCTGGCTCCACCAACTCGAGCCGTACCAGCCCTGGCTGGTGGGCCTGAGTTGGCTGCAAGTGGCCGTGCTCTTTGGGTGGGCCAAGTGGGGTCCGCGCCGCCACTGCTGCAGCACGCACGAGTGCCA
>CALRVA020000079.1:0-12800 GCA_943371495.1 Archangium gephyra
GGTGATCTTGAGGGCGGGAAGGTTCTTGGTGGCGTCGCCCCGGTCGTCGTACTCCCAGGTCGCCCCGACATCCTTGGCGTCGGCGGGGAACACCACGTTGCTCAGCCGGGCCAGGCGCACGGCATCGGCGTCGGCCATCTCACCCGTCAGGTCCTTCACTTCGCCGTTGGGGGCAAAGAGCGTGAAGCTGGGGCCGACTTCGGGACCTTCCAATTCCTGACCGTTGTATTCGATCTTGCCTTCTTCCTGGGTGGATTGCACACTAAAGGTGCCGTCGGCATTGACCTCGCGGACCTCGTCCACTCCCTTGGCGCGGAAAATCAGCGGCTCCCCGGCAAAGTCGGCGTTCATCTCGACTTGGTAAGCCTGCTTCTGCCCGACTTCCGGCACCCGCTTCAGGGTCGCGGGCACCATCGTGGTCCCGGCTAAAAAGGCAAAGAGAAACGCCCGCATGGTCAGGTGATAGACGACCCAGACCCCCCGAATGTTGCGGCCGGGGCGGTATCAAAGGCCCATGCCGCCGCTGACAAGCCCGCAGGTCATCTCCTTCGACTGCGCCCAAACCCTGCTTTGGGTGGACTGGGATCCGGTGCGATTGGCCTGCCAAAGCGCCACTGACATGGGGTTTGGCGGCGACAGCCGCGCCGCCGAGATTTACGGGCGGTTGCTGAAGACCCGGTGGGCGGAGTACCTGACTCTCAATGAAGCGGCCGACGAGGACGCCACCGACGCCTGGTGGGCTCGGCTCGGCCAGGATTGGGTGCGCGAAGTGGGCTGGCCGGAGGATGCGGCCGCAATCATCCACCAGCGGGCTGCCGCCAAGCTCTACGGGCCGAATGCAGACGTCTTCGGGCTCTATCCCGACACGTTGCCCACCCTGCAAGCGCTGCAAGAGCGCGGGGTGCGAATGGCCGTCGTCAGCAACTGGGATATCAGCCTGGACCGTACGCTCCGCGCGTTTGGCCTGCATTCGTTCTTTGAAGTCACCGTGGCCAGCATGGTAGTGAACTCCGAGAAGCCCGACCCGGGCATCTTCCAGCACGCCCTCAGCCGGTTAGAGGTAGAGCCCGCCCATGTCTGGCACGTGGGCGATGACGCCGTGGCCGACGCCCAGGGCGCGCGGCAGGTGGGCATGCACAGCTTGCTTATTGACCGCGAGTACGCCGGCGACAGCCCCTACGTGATTTCTTCCCTGAGCACGATTCTCGATCACCTCGACGCATGCAATTAGCCGACCTCCACTTCGATCTGCCGGAACATTTGATCGCCCAGACGCCCCTGGCCGACCGCGCCGCATCGCGCCTGCTGGTGGTGAACCGGGAGACAGGAGCTATTCGCCATCTTCAGTTCCGGGATGCGGTGGATTTGCTCCACCCCGGCGACGTGCTGGTGATGAACAACACCCGCGTGACGGCGTTGAGGTTGTTCGGGCATCGCCCGTCGGGCGGGCAGGTCGAGTTGTTGCTATTGGTGGATGAGGGCGGCGGGCAGTTTGTGGCCCTGGCTCGGCCCGGCAAGCGGCTCAAGCCCGGAGCGACGGTGGACTTTGACGCGGGCCTGGAAGCCGAAATCCTCGCCGACCTGGGGGAAGGTCGCAAGCGCGTGCGCCTGACCGCGCCGGGTTCCTTGGCCGATGCGCTGGCGCATGTGGGCCGCGTGCCGTTGCCGCCTTACATCAAAGAAGAACTCCGAGCCCCCGAGCGGTACCAAACCGTGTACGCCAAGCGTGCCGGCAGCAGTGCGGCCCCCACGGCGGGGCTCCACTTCACGCCCGAGATTCTGGAGGCCTTGCGGGCCAAAGGGGTTGTCACGGCCGAAGTCACGCTGGATGTGGGGATCGACACCTTCCGTCCGGTGGCCGTGGAAGACCTGAAGGACCACATGATGCACGGCGAACGGTGCGAAATCAGCCCTGAGACGGCGGACCTCATCAACCACCGTACAGGGCGGCTCATCGCCGTAGGCACCACTTCTTGCCGGACGCTGGAGTCCATGGCGGACGGCCCCGGGCGAGTCCGCGCGGGTGAAACTGTGACCCAGATTTTCATCACTCCCGACAACCCTCCCCAGGTTGTGGATGGCATGTTTACCAACTTCCACATGCCCGGCACCACCATGCTCGCGATGGTGGCTAGTTTCATTGGTCTTAGTGGGTTCCGGTCAAGTTACCGGGATGCCGTGAGTCATCAGTACCGGTTTCTGTCGTTTGGCGACTCAATGTTCATCGAACCGACGCCCCGGGGTGTATAGTCCTCTGTTGCCAAACATGCCAGGAACGAAAGAAATCGACCCGGTGTCGTACATCGAAAACGCTTTTCTCGACAAGCCCGTCAAGACGACGCGCCGCAGCAAGAAGGTCGCCGAGGACGACGCTAAGGGCGACGTCCGTTTCCGGAAGACCAGCCTGCGCGCCCCCCGTCCGCGACGAAGCCGCGAGGCCACTCCGCAAGACCCGGTGCTGGACAACGAACTCCGCGAGTATTTGCAGTCCTTGCCGAACCAGATCGACTTCTTGGGCTCGTTCTTCTCGGACGACGTCACCGCCAACTACTACACGGGCGACTTCAAAGAGACGCGCGCACAACTGATTCGACGCCTGCTGGATCCGGAGCTCACTCTGGAGCAAGTCAGCCGTCTGCTGGGCGTGTGCCCGGCCACCGTGCGCCGCTACACCAACCGCGAATGGCTGGAGCACCACCGCACCAAGGGTGGTCAGCGCCGATTCCGCCTGAGCGGTGTCATTCGATTCGTTGAAAATCACGGACGACACCCGGAACTCTAACGCGGCCACTCGCCCCTTGCGCGTGGCTGTCTTCTCAGACAGCGCGCTCCCGGTACTGAATGGCGTCAGCGTAAGCGTAGCGACCCTGGTCAGCGAACTCCGCAACCAGGGTCACTTCGTCTCGCTTTTTACGAGCCACTATCCAGGCTACGAGGAAGATGACCCGACCACCGAGCGATTCCAGTCGCTGATGGTGGACATGTTCCCCAACTATCCTTTCGCGCGCCCTCCGTTCAATATCCTGCGCGAACGGTTTCGACAGGGCCAGTTTGATGTGGTCCACACCCATACGCCATTCACTCTGGGCGTGGTGGGCAAGCGGTGGGGGCAGACCGAAGGCGTGCCCGTGGTCAGCACGTATCACACCCATTACGACCGCTACACCCACTACGTACCCGTAGTGCCCGAGGAAGTGACCCGCCGGGTGCTGGCCCTTCACACCCGCAATTACTATCACAAGGTCAATGCGGTGATCACCCCCAGCGAGCCCAGCCGCGAGTGGCTGATGGACCAGGGCGTGACGCGGCCGATTCACGTGATTCCCACGGGCATCCCAGAACCGCGCCACCTCGACCGTCGCGAAATGCGAACCGGCTTCGCCTGGCAACCGGATGAATTCGTGGTGCTCTTTGTGGGGCGCCTGGCGCAAGAAAAGAACATCGCCACCCTCATTCGCGCCTTCGCGCAGATCATGAAAGGGGCGCGCGCCCGACTGGTGCTGGTGGGGGATGGCCCCGACCGCGAAGAATTGCAGGCCCTTACCAAGAAGCTCAAAATCAGTGACCGCGTAGAGTTCCGGGGCTTTGTGCCGCGCGAGCACGTGGATTCCTATTACGCCGGGGCGGACGTGTTTGGCTTCCCCAGCGACACCGAAACGCAGGGCCTGGTGGTGGCCGAAGCCATGAGTTACGGGCTCCCGGTCGTCGTGGCAGAGGGCGGCGGGGCCAGCCAGGCTGTGAAGCCCTACCATTCGGGGTTTGTGGTGCCCAGCACGGTCGAATCCTTCGCGACGGCCCTCAAAACCCTGATGAACGACCCCGTACTGCGCCGGGAGTGGGGACAGCACGCCCGACACTTATCCAAGGAATTGACGGTGCCGCGCATGACAGAATCGATCCTGTCGGTGTATCGTCAATCCATCCATGACGTCCAAGTTTCCTAATCGGCCCGGGCTCCTGGGCTTTGCCCTGCTCGTCGCCGCCCTCACCTTGGTCCGGATTGGATACGGGGTGGCCACGGTCCCCCAGAGCGCGGTGGTCACGCTGCAGATCCTCAGCGCCATCATTTTCATCGTCGGCCCGGTGTATGCCATCAAATCGGGTTCGGCGCACGCTTGGACCCCCGGGCACGCCTGGGCCACCTTCCTGCTGGGGGTGGGCATCCACGCGGGGTGCGGGGTTTCCTTGGCGCGTTTCCTCCCCGAGTCCGGGTTCATCACGGTCTTGGTGCAATCGCTGGGGCAGGCGGGCTTGCTGACGTGGTGCTTGGGGCTGGGGGCCATTGTTGCGGGCTTGCTCAAGGACAAGAACCTGATGCTGCCGGTGGCGTTTTTCCTGGCTGGGTTCGATATGTTCCTGGTTTTCAACCCCACCGCCATCACGGCGCAGATCGTGACGAGTCGCCCGCAGGTGTTCCAGAGCGTGGCCGCCACCATCCCCAACGCGGTCACGGATCGCGCGGCCGAGGGCATGTCGGTGGTGCCCATGGCGTTTGTCGGCCCCGCCGACCTGTTCATCTCGGCGGTGTTCTTCGTCTGCCTCTACCGCTTTGGCATGCGCACCAAAGAAACCGGGCGCTGGCTCGCCGTGGCGCTAGTGGGCTATCTCATTCTCGTCCTGGCCCCGCTGGGCTTAAACATGCTGCCCGCGCTGGTGCCCATTGGCGCGACGGTGCTCATCGTCAACTGGCGCGAATGGAAGCTAAACGCCGAAGAAAAGCAGGCCACCATCGGGGTGGCGTGCATTGCGCTGGCCCTCGCTAGTTACGGGCTGTATCGACGACTGAACACACCGCCCGTTGCGCCCGGGCCGTCATCGGACGTCCCAGTAACTTCAGAATCGGCTCCGACGCCTGCGCCAGTGCCCTAGCGTCCACGCCGGTGTTCAATCCGCTACGCTCGGCAAAGTAGACCAAGTCGTCGGTGGCCAGGTTGCCGCCGGCGCCCGGCGCATAGGGGCAGCCGCCGAGGCCGGCCGCGCTGGCATCAAAAATGCGATAGCCCTGTCCCACGCATGCCGCCACATTGGCGATGGCAGTGCCGCGCGTATCGTGGAAGTGCCACGCCACTTTGTCCTTAGGCACGTGGGCGATGGCCTCGGCCACTTGCTCGACCTCGCTCGGCACGGCCACCCCGATCGTTTCACCCAGGCTCACCTCGTCTACCCCCATGGCCATCAAGGCGTCCACAACTTGCTTGACCTGCTCGGGCGCAATCCGCCCCGCGTAAGGGCACTCGACGATGGTGCTGACGTAACCCCGCACCCAGCCGCCGGGCCGCTGCTGCCGGAACGTCTCGATCATCGCGCGGAAGCCCTCGAGTGACTCCTCAATGCTCATGTTGAGGTTCTTCTGCACAAAGGCCTCGCTGGCGGCGGTGAACACAGCGATCCTCTGCACGCCCACTTCCAGGGCGCGATCCAGCCCCCGGGCGTTCGGCACCAATGCACTGTAGTGGCCGCCATCGGCCGGGAGCTGCGGCCAGAGTTCGGCGGCGTCCCCCAGTTGCGGCACCCACTTGGGCGAGACGAAGCTCGTGACTTCAATGTCTTGCAGGCCCGCCTCCCTCAATGCCCGTATGAACTCAAGCTTGGCCTCGGTGGGGATGGGGATGGCTTCGTTTTGCAGGCCGTCACGCGGCCCGACTTCAACAATCCGCAGGAAATCACTCATGGGACGGGGCTTCTACAATCAAGAGGACGTCGCCCTCGGCAACCTTATCCCCGATGGCCACCCGAACGTCCTTCACCACGCCATCAAACGGAGCCACCACGGGCTGCTGCATTTTCATGGCCTCCATCACGGCCAGGCGATCACCTTTCTCCACTTGTTGCCCGACCGTGGCGGTGACATCCACCACCTGCCCGGGGAGCGGAGCCTTGAGAACGCCCGAGGCATCGCCACTCTCCTCGCCTCGGTGGCGAACCTGGGGCTCCACCTTGTACGTGTGGCCTTTGTAGCTCACGTACACCGTCCGGCCATCGCGGGCGACCAAAGCTGACTGCGTGCCGTGGGCGGTGCGGACGAGCAACCGGTCTTCCAGCCGTGTGACCGTCACGTCGGCGGGGGCGTTCAATTCCGCATCTTGCCCATTCACTCGTACTTTCATACTTTTGCCTCCTTTCGGCTTTCCATCCGGGCGCGCGCCCGGCTCACAAACTCGCGGAACAACGCCTGCGTCGCGGCATCCTCGGCGGTGCG
Organism: Archangium gephyra; assembly: GCA_943371495.1. Lineage (GTDB taxonomy): Bacteria > Armatimonadota > Fimbriimonadia > Fimbriimonadales > Fimbriimonadaceae > JAHBTC01. The sequence goes on from CALRVA020000079.1 coordinate 6,200, forward strand.
CTCGGGGTGCCATTGCACGCCCATCCACCACCGGTCGGTAGTATCGGCCACGCCTTCGATAGTGCCGTCGGCGGCGTGCGCCATCACCGTCAGACCCTCACCCACGCGGTTCACGGCTTGGTGATGATAGCTCTTGCCTTGCACTTCGTTGCCCATGATGGCGGCCAGCGGTGTTCCCGGCACGATGGTAATCGTCTCCAGTGTCCCGCCCCGGTGGCGATCGTGCCCCACCACATCCGGCAGATGCTGATGCAGGCTGCCCCCGCGTACCACATTCATAATTTGGCTGCCAAAGCAGATCCCCAGTACGGGCATGTCGGCGGGCAGGGTCTCCAGCAGGGCGCGCTCGAAGTTCACGCGTTCGGCACGTTCTTCCGAGACCTCGGGGTGCGTGGGCTCGCCCCACCAGGCGCTCGGGAGGTCATCACCGCCAGTGATCAGCCAGCCGTCGGCCATGTCGAAATAATCGCTCGGCGAAGCCAGCGGCGGCACCACAAAGGGCAATCCCCCGGCGGCGAGAATGCAATCCAGGTACCCCCGATTGACAAAGATGCGCTCCCGGGGGCCCTCGGCGAACTCCTTGAACTCCAGGCCCGATGCAATGCCAATCCGGGGTTTCATTTGCCTTCTCGCAGAACTTACTTGGCCCAATCCAGCACGGCTTCGAGTTCGTTCTTAATGGCGTTCAAGAACTCCGCGCCGCCCACGCCGTTGATCAGCCGGTGGTCAATCGTAATGCCCACGTTCACACAGCGCTGGAGCTTGATTTCCGGTCCGTCGTTGGCCAGGCCGTTGTACGGCTCACCCAGGAAGATCGTCGCCACGCCCGGCGGCACCACCACCGCCATCGCCTCGCGGATGTTGTACGCCTGCATATTGGTCAGGCTCACGGTCACCCCTTCGTGGGCTTGGTCGCGGCCGTCACGGGCCTGGTTGATGCTATCGCGGGCTTGGCCGGCAAAGCTCTTCCAGTCCAGCGTGTCGGCGTTGTCCACCACGGCCACCACCAGCTCGTCTCCCGGCAGGGCCACGGCAATGCCGAGGTTCACGTGGTCGTAGGTGCGCACGGTGTGGTCGCCCACCAGCGTGCTGCGGCTAATCGGGTGCTGGGCGGCGGCGCGGGCCACCGCATAGGCAAAGTAGGTGAAGGCGCTGGGCGCGAACTCGTCGCCCCGGGCCTTGATCTCAGCGCGGAGAGATTCCAACGGACCCCAATTGGCCACCACACTCATCATGCCGGGTACGACAAGCTGGTTGCCGCGCTGCAGGCGGCTGGCCAGGATGCGCTGCTTGCCCTCGAACGGCTTCTCTTGGTACTTGCGGTTGCCTTGGTTGGCAGACGCGCTTGCCGCGGGCGCGGCGCTCGGGGCACCCCCGGCCAGGAAGGCGTCTACATCGGCCGGCATCAGCGGCTTGCCGGTCACCGGCAGGGCTTCAATCTGGTCGTCGCTCAGGCCCTTGGCCTTGGCGTGGGCACGGGTGCGCGGCGGCACGTCGCGGCGACGGGCTCCCCCAGTCGCGGCGGCCGGGGCGGCACTCGGGGCAGCGGCGCTGGTAGCGGCCGCCGCCGGAGCATGGCCCGCGGGCGCATCGCTCACCACTTCGTCGGTGGTCATCACCAGCACTTCCGCGCCGATGGGCAAAACCTGATCTTCTTCGGCCAGCCAGCGCACCAGGGTGCCCGCGTGCGGGGACTCCACGTCCATCACCGCCTTGTCGGTCTCCATTTGGTAGATGGCTTCGTCGCGGCGGATGGTGTCACCGGGTTGCTTCAGCTTCTTGACCAGGCGGGCTTCTTGCAGGCCCTCGCCGATCATGGGTATGCGCAGGTGAATCTCGTTGGCCGCCGAGGAGGCCGCAGGCGCCGCCGGGGCTTCGGGGGTAGCGGCGGGGGCAGCGCTCGCCCCGGCACCGGCCACATCCAGCACGCCCACTTGCTCGCCGATGGGCAGCACGTCGTCCACCTTCGCGGTCCAGGCCACCAGGGTGCCCTCAAACGGAGACTCGACGTCCATCACGGCCTTGTCCGTCTCCATTTGGTAAATCGGTTCGTCTCGCTTCACAAAATCGCCGGGTTGCTTCAAAAACGCCACCACACGGGCCTCTTGCAGCCCTTCACCGATCATCGGAATACGAAGTGATTCATGCGCCATACGGGGTACCTGAGCGTTAGTTTGGCACGAGGCCCGCGGTCAACCCAAGGCTCCCCAAGAAACAGGACCCGAACCTTAGGGCCCCGCATCGGATATCATTGACCTGCCGCGGTTCGGTAACGCTTCCCTCTGACCCACCGGCAGGCCAAATCTGGACACATTTTTATGCGGTCCAACCGGAGACACAACTCCACATGGCAAAGAAAATTACGAATATCATCAAGCTGAATATCCCCGCCGGTAAGGGCACGCCCTCGCCGCCAGTTGGTCCTGCCCTCGGTCAAGCCGGGATCAACATGATGGAATTCCTTAAGCGTTACAACGAGCAGACCCAGGAGAAGATGGGCTTCGTTCTCCCCGTGACCATCACGGTTTACGAAGACAAGTCTTACGCCTTCATCGTCAAGCAGCCCCTGACTACCGACCTTATCAAGCGCGAGATTGGTTTGGATCGAGGTAGCCAGAAGCCGGGCCGCGAACGCGCCGGAACCATCAACCGCGAACAGCTGCGAGCCGTCGCGAAGCTGAAGATGGTGGACTACAACACCAACGATGAAGAAATGGCCATGCGCATCGTGGCCGGTTCGGCCCGATCGATGGGCCTTGATGTGGACTGGGACAACTAATCGCCCCCAGGCGATCGTCCTGATCTAAGCATCGCACTGCAAACGACCCACAATTCTTGCAACTGTGGGTCGTTTCATTCGTCACACACTGAGAGAAACCGGAATGAAAAGCTTTTGCGTCGCCTCGATGAGCATGATGCTCTTGGCGTTCGCTTCGGCCCAAGCCACCACGGAGGTTGGTGCGGGTCCCACCGCCGCGGGGCAGTCCATTGCGGATGCCTTGATGGCGGCATCCGGTGCGGATGCGGCATTTGTGGCCGCCGGTCTTCTCAAGCGCGACTCGGGCTCGCTTACCGATGTCCTGAACTACCCCACCGACACGCTCGCGGTCGTCAAGCTCACCGGCGCGGAACTCAAGTCCGCCTTGGAACGCTCCGTGGCGCTTTCGCCCTCGGCGAACCCGGCGTTCTTGGACGTGGCGGGCCTCACAATTTCTTACAACCCCTCGGCGGCCAGTGAATCGCGGATTCGCTCGGTCATGGTCGGAGGGGCACCTCTGGATCCGCGCGGCAGCTACCGCGTGGCCATGCCGAGCAACCTCGCTCGGGGCGGCCTGGGCTACTTCCTCAATTGGGATAGCTCCGCCATTGAAGTCAATGTGCGCGCGGTGAACCTGGTGGACATCCTGCGCGGCAAGACCTCTGAGAACTCAGCCCCCCGCTGGACCGTCGTCGGCAACTAACTGGCCTCACTTTTTGGCCCGTACCTCGGCACGAACTCGCGCGCATAGCGTAGAGTGATGGCATATGATGACGCCGTTTGACTGGCAAGAGGCGATGGGCCAGCGCGCCCAGTACGTGGCCGGCCGACTTTCGGGAGCCATTCCCGTCCTCGCCGTGAGCTGCGCCGATGGCATCGTCCTCGCCACCTTCTCCCGCGTCCAGCCCAAGGTGTACGAAATCTACGACGAACTCGTCTTTGCCGCCATTGGCCAATCGGCCGACGTGGAGCAGATGCGAGTCGCCGCCATCGAGTTTGTCCACCGCGAAGGTTATCAGCGCAGCAAGCGGGACGTCAGCATTCAGCGCGTGGTGCAAACCATGAGCATGCCGATGAAGACCGCCTTCAACGACTACCGAGGGGCGCCCCTGGTGGCCAAGTGCCTCTACGCGGAGGTGCGCGAGACGCCCGCCGACGACATGTATTACGTGATGGATTACGACGGCGACTATCTGCCCGACCGGCGCGGGGCAGTGCTGACCGGCCTCACTGAGCCCGACGCCGAGCTGGACACGCTCGTCAATGATTTGAAATGGGCTGAGTCGAGCCACGAGGACACCGTGGCCGGGTTGCGACCCGTTCTGAAAGTCCGCGCCGAGCGTGCCCTCGAGAACGACGGCGAGATCCAATTTGAAGCGGCACTGATCCGACGCGGGGGAAGCCGCCGCCGAAGGTTCTACCGCCTCTAACGCGCTGGCGTAGAACTGAGGGTATGCCGATGACGCTTGCCCTCATGGCCGCCCTCGCGCCCGTCCTCACCTCTTCGCCCGTCCGCGTGGATGCCGACGACCCGGCGCTATGGATCCACCCTTCGGACGCCGCCAAGTCACTAGTGGTCGGCACCGACAAGGACGACACCAACGGCGCTCTGCACGTGTGGGACATGAACGGCAAGGAAATCGGCCGCTTCACCGGCCTGAAAGGGCCGAACAACGTGGACGTGCAACAAGGCTTCCGCGTTACCGGCGGCAGCATGGACCTGGTGGTGACCACCGAGCGGCACGCGGGACGGCTTCGCATCTTCCGCATCTCCGTGGATGGCAAGCTGCTGGATGTCTCGGGCATCACCCCCGTTTTTGAAGGGGAAACCGGCGGAGCCGGAGAGCCGATGGGCATTGCCCTCTACCGCCGCCCGGACAACGGCCAGGTCTACGCCTTCGTCGGCCGCAAGACTGGACCGCGCACCGAGCATCTGCACATGTACCGCCTGGTGCGGCGCGGTGACCTGATTGACGCCGAGTTTGTGCGCGCCCTGGGTGAGTTCAGCGGCACCGAAATCGAATCGCTGGTAGTGGACGATGAAGCCGGCGTGCTCTATGCCGCGGAGGAAGGGGCGGGCATCCGCGCCTATCCGGCCAGCCCGGACCGCGAACCCAAGTTGCTGGCGTTCTTTGCCCGCACGGGCTACCAAGGCGACCGCGAGGGCCTGGCCGTGGTGAATACGCCCCGGGGCCGCTTCTTGCTCAGCACGGACCAAACCGCCACCACCTCCCGCTTGTTCGTCTACAAGGTCGGCACGATTGCGAGTTGGATCACGCCGGAGTTCCGAGGGGTGGTGCCGATGACGGCCGACAGCACCGACGGCATCGAGGCGATCTGGCGGCCGCTCGGCCCGAAGTTCCCGAACGGGGTGGTGCTGATGATGGACAGCCAGCCGAAGCGGTTTGCTTACTTCGACACCAAGGCCGTGCTGGCCGGCGCAGGCATCTACTAAGCGTTGCTGATGGGGGCGGCACTCGCCCCCAACTTGCCCTGCACATAGCCGATGAGTAGCGCGACGTCGGTCGGGCGCACCCCCGGAATGCGGGCGGCCTGCCCAATGCTAAGCGGGCGCACGCGCGAGAATTTCTCCGTGCTTTCGTAACTCAAGCCCTTCACGGTGCTGAAGTCAAAATCGAACGGAATCGCGAGGTGATCCAGGCGGCGGGCTTGCTCGGCTTCGTCGGTTTGGCGGCGCAGATAGCCACTGTAAATCGCCTCAATCTCGAGCTGCTGGCGCACTTGGCCGGGCACCGTGCCGATGGGGCCGTCCGGCACGTCCGGTCGCTCCATCCCGATGGCATCCAACAGCGTGAAGAGCATCCCGAAGCTCATGTTGGGCCGCTTGAGGAGATCCAGCAGCGAGGCACGCCCCCGGATGGCACTCATTTCCAGGCGTTCCAGCGTGGAATTTTCCCGCTCAAAGACGTAGGTTTCCGCCAGGTTCTGGCGGGTGCGGACCAGCATCTCACCTTTGCGGGCAAAACGCTCTTGCCGCTCCGGCGAGGCCAAACCGAGTTCGATGGCCAGCTGTGTCAGGCGCAGGTCGGCGTTGTCGTGGCGTAGCAACAGGCGATGCTCGGCGCGGGCCGTCAGCATGCGGTAGGGATCTTCCACGCCCTTCGTCACCAGGTCATCCACCATCACGCCAATGAAGCTGTTGTCGCGCGCGAACGTCACCGGGGCCTCTTCTCGGGCGTACTGCCCGGCATTGATGCCCGCCACCAGGCCCTGCCCGGCCGCTTCTTCGTAGCCGCTGGTTCCGTTCAGTTGCCCGGCCAGGAATAGCCCCGGCACTTCCTTGCTCATCAAGGTGGGATAGAGCTGGAGCGGGTCGGCCATGTCGTACTCCACGGCGTAGCCCGGGCGCAGCATGTGCACGTCCTCAAGCCCCGGAATGGTGCGCAAAGCCGCCAACTGCACGTCCGCCGGCATGCTGGTGCTGAACCCCTGGACGTAGGTGCTTTCCCCGTTCCATTCCTCAACTTCCAAGAAAATCGGGTGGGAATCCTTGTCCGCAAACCGCACCACCTTGTCCTCCACACTCGGGCAATAGCGGGGGCCCACGCCCTCAATCTGGCCGCTGAACATGGCGCTCTGGTGCAGGTTCTCGCTCAGGATGCGGTGGGTGTCCGGGTTGGTGGCCGTCTGCCAGGTGGGAAGCAGTTCGTGCTGCGGATAAAACTCGTCGTGCAAGAACGAGAGCGGCCCCGCTTCCGGCTCGCTGGGCATCACGCCCGTGCGGTCCAGGTGGATGCTGCTGAGCGCAATGCGCGGGGTCGTCCCCGTCTTAAATCGCCGCAACCGAACGCCGTTGGCCACCAAGAACCCACTGAGGCCCTG
>CALRVA020000080.1:0-12760 GCA_943371495.1 Archangium gephyra
GGCCGCAAACCTGATTGCGCAGGAAGCCAACCTCCAAACGATTGCGCCGCTCATCCGGGCCAACGCCCAGGCCTACAGCCCGAACTCGACGCGGGTGTACCGTGACCTCATAGACATCTGCACGCGCCTGAATGCGGAAGCCGGCACCCCGGCCCCCGTGAAGGCGGCGGCGACGAATGTGATCTCGGCGGCCAACAACGCGATCATCCACGAAGGGCACAACAACCAGAGCGCGGGCAGTCGCGGCGTGGCCATTGACTTCATGGGCAAGGACCTGTACCCCAGCCTCCGGCCGGATTACGAACGCCTGAAATGGGCGGCGGATACGCGCTGGAATGAGTGGCTGGCCGTCGCGCCGTAACCGCGAAAAAAGGAAGGGGGTGGCCGACCGGCGAAGATCGGACCACCCCTTGGGTCTTGGCTTGTTTTTGTTGTCGAACCGGGCGGTGTCCGACATGAGAGGTGTTCCCCGGTTCCGCCTCTCCTCGTAGTGATGGAAGTACCAGGGTGAGCCCGGTGAGGGCAAAGTCCGTCATGGTTACGCGGGCAAGCCTACGGGGATTGCCCGTAACCTTCAGAGGATTCTCTCTTGGGAACGGTCCGGGGGCTGGTCCGGGGGCTAGCAAGCCAAGTGTGATATCATCTCATTCCCACGAGGGCGAGGTTCCATGAGCGAAGACAAGACGCTGAACAATCCGACGGCCTACGAAGCCGTCGACCCCGCTGCCGATCAAGGCGGCCTTGACATGTCGGAAGGGCGACCGGGTGAAGCCCGCGCGCGCTTGCGCCGCCGCCGTAAGGTGAGTTTCCTCACCGCCAACAAGATTGATGTGGTGGACTACAAGGATGTGGCTCTTCTGCGCCGCTTCCTGAACGAGCACGGCAAGATTCTTCCCAGCCGCTCCACCGGCAACACCGCCCGCCAGCAGCGCATGGTGGCTCAGGCCGTGAAGCGTGCCCGCGAAATGGCCCTGCTGCCGTTCGTCGTGGTGGAACTGAAGGACGAGCCGCGCGCGCCGCGCCCGCCCAAGGTCTGAACTCCGGTTCAACCCCAATGAAGGACCCTCTGGCTTCGGCCAGGGGGTTTTTTTGTGGGAGACGTTGGATTCCGGGGATATTGCGGACTAAGGCGCAATATCGTGCAGAGGCCTACTTGTGGTCAATGTATGAAAAGTATGATTAGGAGCATGGATCCGCAGCAGTGGATGGATTCGTGCTTTTACGGCACCGTACGGGTAGGCGAACGCGGCCAGATCGTCATCCCGGCCGAAGCACGACAGATGCTGGACATCCAGCCCGGCGACAAATTGATCATTTGCAAGGACCCGAAGGTGGATGGCCTGATGGTCGCCAAAGTGAACGCCTTGCAGCAAGTGGTGGGCTATCTCAGCGCGATGATTGAGCAGGCCATGGAAGCCCAGCAGGAAGAGGAAGCCGAGGAGGAAACTCAGTGAACTGGATTGCCATGGGACTCGCAGTGGCGATGAGCCAAGGCGGAATGCAGGATGGCCTGCAAGACGGCATGTTGACCATGGACGAGGCGGTGGCTCAAGCGCTGAACCAAGGCTTCACCGTCCAGCGTGCCCAACAGGCTACGGCCCGTGCCGAAGCGCAGTCCCGCGCGGCAGAAGCGGCCCTGGGGGTGAGTGCCTCGTTCTCCGGCAGCTACGCCTGGTTTGATGGCACGGCGGGTCTCACCACGGGCGGCAGTTCCTTCGGCGGGGCCTCGGGTGGCACCGGGGGCACTCGGCAGGATGGGGGCACGGATACGGGCGGCGGTGGTCGCATCAATACCTTTAACCAGCTTGTGGTGAGCGCGAGCAAGATTTTTGACATCAGCGGCCGCATTCGGGCGGGCATCCGCGCGACCGACTGGTTCGTGGAGGCCTCGAAGGTCGGCGAAGCGGTGGCGGCCAACGGCGTGCGCGGCGATGTGCGGAGCGCGTATTTGCAAGCCCTGCGCGCCCAAGAGTTCGTCGAGATTCAGACGGCGGTGCGCAATGGCATTGCCGCGCGACTTGAGAAGACCAAGGCCGCCTTTGACGCGGGCGCGGTGCCTCAATTCGACGTTTTGCGGCTGGAGAACACCCTGGTGCAAGCCGAGCGAAACCTGCTGGATGCCCAGCAAGCTCTCGAACTCTCGAAGCGATCTCTGCTGAACCTCATGGCGACGGACGGGGACATTAACTTCCGCCTAGAAGCTCCCGCACCGCTGCCCAGCGACTTGGCGGAGGACTCGGCGCTGGTGCAACGCGCCCTGACCAAGCGACCGGAATTGGGTGCGACATCCGCTCAGATTCAGGCTTACTTGGCTCTCGAAGATCAAGCGAAAACGCTGTACGCGCCGACGCTCGCCCTGAGCGCGCAGCAAACTTACATCGTTGGGACAGGTGGAAGTTCGGACAGCAAGAGCACGCTCGCGCTAATCAATCTCAGCATCCCGCTCTATGACAGTGGCAGCAGCCGCGCAAATCGGGATGCCGCTCGCGCCAACACGGTGGATGCGGAGATCGCGAAGGAGCAGCTTTCGCTCGGCATCGTGCTTCAAGTGCGGGCCGCGCTGACGAACCTCAACAGTGCCCGCGCCTCCCTCGTTCTCGCCGAGAACAGCCTGAAGCTCGCCCGGGAAGCCCTGCGGCTGGCCAACCTTCGCTACGACGAAGGCGCGGGGCCGTTGCTGGATGTGCTGGTGGGCATTAACGATGAACGCGCGGCCGCCGCGGCCGTGGCCGATGCCCGCTTTGCGGAACGACTCTCCCTGGCCGAGTTGCAACGAGCGCTTGGCACCGACGAACTCTCCCCCGAGGCCGCTGAGCCTCCTGCCCCGGCACCCGCTGCGGATGCCAACCCGAACGGAAATCAATCATGAAAACTTGGACAAGAGGTCTAGGGGTCGGTCTGGCGGCCCTCGCGTTGGTGGTGACTCAGGTTGGTTGCCGCGACCAAGAAGCGCAGGAACAAGCGAAGAAGACGGAAGCGATCATTTCGAATCCGGTGACGGTGGTGACAACGATCACGCCGGAGCGGAAGGACATGACCGACATCGTGGCCGTGACGGGCAAGTTCGCCACGAACCGCGTGGTGACGATCGGGGCCTCCGGGCCGGGCCGGCTCACGTCGGTGTTCGTCCGCGAAGGCAGTGCTGTCCGGGCGGGGCAAGTCATCGCGATTCAGGAATCGCAGGATGCTGTGTCTCGCCTTCAGCAAGCCATTGCCCAGGCCAATGCCGCCCGCGCCCAACTTCAGCAGGCGCTGCGCAGCGTGGCCACCACGCCCAAGGTGAGCAGTGCGGCCCTGGCCGCCGCCGAAGCCCAATTGGCGCAGGCGCAGGCTCAGCTGGCCAAAGCCAAGGCGGGTGCTCGCAGCGAAGAGCGCAACCAAGCCGAAATCAACCTGCGACGCACCAAGAGCGACCTGGACACGGCGAAGGCGGCACGAGACCGGGCCGAGCGACTTTACAACGAAGGGGCAATTGCCCGTGCGGACTATGAGCGGGCCGAAAATGGATTCCAAAACGCGCTCGCGGCCTACGAATTGGCGCAACAGCAGTTAGAGATCGTGCGGGATGCCGTGCGACCGGAAGACATCCGCGTGGCGGAAGAATCGGTGAAGGCCGCCCAAGAAAACGTCCGCATTCAGCGGGCGCAGAAGGAACTTGACCTGATCCCGCAGGACCAGGCCAATGCGGCCCGCGCCGCCCTGCAAGCGGCCGAGGAATCGGTGCGGATTGCGCGCAAGGCGCTGAGCGATACGTCGATCCGCGCCCCCTATGCGGGCAAGGTCCAGGGCGTGCCGGCTTCGGTGGGCTCGATGCTCGGCGCTGGCGCTCCGGTCGCGCAGATCATCGGGGATGGCGGCTTGGTGTTCCAGGCCGAAGTGCCGGAAATGCAACTGGCGCAGATTCCGATGGGCTCGAAGGTGGTCGTCCGGGTGGACGCCATCCGGGGCTTGGAACTGGAGGGCATCGTCGAAGCGATTGAGCCGCAAGCCGACCAAGTGGGACGCATTTTCCGGATTCGTATTGCGGTGAAGAACCCGCCGAACAGCGTGAAGCCCGGCATGTTTGGGCGTGGTGAAGTCACGGCGACCTCCGTAAAGGATGTCGTGTCGCTGCCGGAATCGGTGGTGATGTCCGAGGGCACCCAGCGCTATGTCTATGTCATTGAAGGCGACAAGGCCGTCCGAATGAACGTCACCTTGGGCGTGCGCGAAGGCGGACGGATGCAGGTCAGTGGCCTGCCGGCCAATGCCGAAGTGATTGACCGAGGCCGCAACAAGGTGCGTGCGGGCGACCCGGTGAAGAAGGAAGCTCCGGGTGAAGCGGATGGCGAAGCCAAACCGGCGACCGAGGCCAGCAAGGAGTAATCCGACGTGGGCTTAACGATCACTTCCATTAAGCGCCCGGTGGTGGTGCTGATGGCGATGCTGGCCATCTTCTTGATGGGCCTCATCGCGTACCGGTCCACGCGACTGGAACTTAACCCGGACGTTTCCTTCGGGGTTATCACGGTCACCACCGTGTACCCGGGCGCCGGTCCGGACGAAATCAACAACCTGGTGACGCGGCGCGTTGAAGACGCCGTGAGCGGGATCTCGGGGGTTCAGCAGATCACCGGGACCTCGCAAGACGGGGTTTCTATCGTCGTCATTCAGCTCGAAATCGGAACTTCCGTGCCCGAGACCATCGACGATGTGCGGACTCAGCTTGACCTCATCAAGCGCGACCTGCCGACGGACGCCGAAGACCCCGTGGTGGGCAAGGTGGATACCGGCACCGACCCGGTGCTGACCCTGGTGGCCAAGAGCGACCGGCTGAGCCCGGTGGAGATGCGCTCCATCATTGATAACGAGCTCAAGGACGAGTTCTCGCGGGTGCCGGGCGTGGGTTCGGTGGGTGTGGCCGGGGGCGACATCCGCGAAATCCAGGTGCGCCTGCGCATTGACGACATGATGCGATATGGCGTGGGCGTGCTGGATATTCAGCGGGCGCTGCAGTCCGCGAGTTTGAACGTGCCTAGTGGCCGCATGACCAACGGGGAGCGCGAGTTTAACGTGCGCGTCTTGGGCGAAGCCGATACGGTGGAGGACATCTCGAACCTCTCGGTGCGGCTGGCCGACCCGTCGAACCCGGCGGGGACCTCGAACCAGGTGCGCCTGGGAGACGTGGCGACGGTTTCGGATACCGTGGCCGAGCGCCGCACCAACTTCCGGCTGGATGGTCAGGAAGCGGTGGCCGTGACGATTCTGAAAGCCAAGGAGGGGACGGCGGTGGAAATCAGCCAGGCCATTCGCAAGCCGCTGCCAGGCAAGAAGGTTTCGATGCTCGACGAGATCGAGGCCAAGTACGGGATCGAGTTCTTGCCGACGCTGGACGTCTCGCGGCAGATCGAAGAAAGCCTCTTTGACCTGCAGTTTGCGCTCGCGTTCGGGATCGTGCTGGTGATGCTGGTCACCTACATGTTCTTGCACGACTGGCGCGGCACGCTCATCGTTTCCATCGCCATTCCGATCTGTATCTTTGCGGCGCTGATCATGGTGAAGCTGTTCGGCTTCACGCTGAACACGCTGACGCTGGTGGCCTTGAGCCTCGCGGTCGGGGTGCTGGTGGACGACGCGATCGTCGTCATCGAAAACACCTATCGGCACTTGCAGATGGGCGAATCTCCGTTTGATGCGGCCGTCAATGGCCGAAACGAGATCGGGACGGCGGCCATCGCCATCACCATGGCGGACGTGGTCGTATTCCTCCCCATCGCCTTTATGGGCGGCATTGTGGGGCAGTTCTATCGCCCGCTGGCGCTGACCTACGCCACCTGTGTTCTGGTGTCGCTGATCGTTTCGTTCACCGTCACGCCGATGCTGGCCGCGCGCTGGTTCAAGGAAGGGGAGGACCCGGAGCATCCGAAGACGGCGTTCGCGCGGGGCTTCAACCGGTTCTTCCACGGCTTTGCCGACCGCTACGCCAACGTGTTGAAGTGGTCCTTGGATCACCGCTGGACGGTGTTCGGGGCGGGCTTTGCGGCCCTGTTCGCGACCTTCGCCTTTATCGGCGGGAGCACGGTGCTGGTGCCGGAAGATCCGAGCAAGCACTGGATGGAGGCGATTCAGCGGGGCATGGGCCTCGCCCAACCCGCATTGATGCTGGGGGTGCTGATCTTCATTGGCAACCTCATCCGCAACAGGGTGCGCAAGGCGAAGGGTGATGAGCCTTACCGAGGCACCTGGGGCATCCTGGGCAAGACCTTGCTCTTTGCGGCGATCTTCCCGATTGCGGCGGGGGCGGGCTACGGCTATCGCTACTACTACAAGGGCGGGGATGATGTGTTCAAGTTCGCGTTCTTGCCGCCGAGCGACGTCGGGCGCATCAACATCGACATCGAAATGGCGACGGACGCGAGCCTCGAACGCACGAGCGAAGCCGTGAGCCAGGTGGAGCAGCGCCTGATCGGCCACCCGGACATTCACTACGTCTACACCACCCTGGGCTCGACGGCCTCGGGCGGCTTCGGCGCGGGGTCTCAGGCTCCGAACGTGGCGCGGACGCAAGTGGTGCTGTGGGAGAAATCGGCGTTGCTGGACAAGCTCCCGTGGGCCAAGCACGAAGAACCCCTCCGCGACACGCCGGACACGACGGTGGCCGCGCAGCTCCTGGAGCGCATCGGCCAAGTGCCGGGCGCGACAGTGAAGGTGGCGGTTTCGAGCGGCTTTGACTTTGGGGCGGCGATCCAGCTCAGCTTCCAGAGCGATGAACGCGAGGAGGCCTTAGCCACCGCGATCAAGGTCCGTGACTTGCTGGCCTCGGGCCAGATTAAGGGCGTGGTGCAACCGGATATCACGTCCAAGCCCGGGAAGCCCGAGTTGCGCGTCATCCCCGACCCGGCACGTCAGGGTTTGGAAGGCGTCAGCACCCAGCAACTCGGGGGTGCTTTGCGCACGCTGTACGAAGGTAACGAGGACGTGAAGTTCCGCGAGAATGGCCTGGAGTACGACGTGCGGGTGATGATGGACCAAGTCGAGCGTTCGGATCCCTCTTTGCTCGGGCAGGTGCCAGTCACCTTTGTGCGTGGCAACCCGATCTTTGTGAGCGAAATCAGCGATATCGAAGTCGGTGAGAGCGTGACGAAGATTGACCGGGTGGACCGCAAGCCAGAGGTGCGCGTGACGGCCAACCTCTTGCCGGGATACGCGGCGGGTTCGGTGCAAGGCGAGATTGACCGGCTCATCAAGGAAGGCAACCTTGTGCCGGCCAACGTGACCTATAAGCCCCTCGGCCAAGCCGATGCTCAGGCTCGGGAATCGCAGTATCTCTTCGGGGCCATTATTTTCGGGGTGGTGCTGGTCTACTTCGTGCTCGCCGCGCTGTATAACAACCTGCTGTATCCGTTTGTGATTCAGTTGGCGCAGCCGCAAGCCATGGTGGGGGCCTTGCTGGCCCTGATGCTGACGAACACGACCTTGAACATCATTGCGATGATCGGGATTGTGGCGATGATCGGCTTGGTGGGCAAGAACGCGATCCTGCTGGTGGACTACACCAACACGCTCCGCGATCGGGGATTCCCTCGGTACGACGCCCTGGTGGAAAGTGGCCGGACGCGCTTGCGCCCGATCATGATGACCACCATCGCCTTGCTGGTCGGCTTGATGCCGGTGGCCTTGGCGATTGGGCGGGGGTCGGAGTTCCGGGAAACGATTGGGATCACGATCATTGGGGGGACATTGCTCTCCACGTTCCTGACGCTGCTCGTCATTCCGTGTTCGTATTCGATCTTCGATGACCTGTACAAGGTCCTCGGGCGGCTCCGGAAGCCCGCCGAGGAGGCCGAAAGCGCAACATCCGCGACGGAGTCGAGTTAATCGGCTAATCTGAACGGTATGGATCGCCGTATCCATACCGTTCTCACCTCGCTCTGCGGTGTGAGCCTGGCGGTAGCGATTTTCGGAGGCCCCGTGTGGGCGTCCTGGCTGGCGGTGGCCTTTGGCTCCGTCCACGCCCTGGAAGAAGGGTGGAATTCACTTCGTCGCAAGGAATTCGACGTCCACATCCTCATGCTGCTGGCGGCGGCGGGGTCCATTTTTGTTGGGCACCCCAACGAGGCCGGGGTCCTCCTTTTTCTCTTTGCCCTGGCGGGGACCCTCGAAGAGTTCGCGATGGCGCGGACCAAATCGGCCATTGAGGGTTTGATCAAGCTTCGCCCGGACGAAGCCATCCGAGTAGATGCCCAAGGCGTTGAAACGCGCGTACCTGTCACCAGCGTGTTGGTGGGTGAATTGATCCGCGTGCCCGCCTATCAGGGCGTCCCGCTGGACGGCGTGATCGTGGAAGGCGTGACCCAAGCCGACGAGAGCGCGATGACCGGCGAATCTCGCCCCGTGGACAAGACGGAGGGGGACCGCTTGCTGGCGGGCACGCAAAACCTGGAGGGCGTCGTGATGATCCGCGTGACGGCGGCCAGCGGCGCGACGATGCTGGAGAAGGTCGTGGCCCTGGTGAACGATGCCCAGGAGAACAAGGCCAGCGGCGAGCGGATCAGCCAGTGGTTTGGCCAGCGCTATACCTTCTTTGTTTTGGGGGCGGCGCTCGTTAGTTGGGGCATTCGGTTGGCGGTGGGAGAGGCCCCGCCGGCTGCGCTCTTTGCCTCGCTGACCTTGCTGGTGGCGCTTAGCCCGTGTGCGCTGGTCATCAGCACCCCGGCCACTACGCTCTCGGCATTGGCCTGGGCGGCGCAGCGCGGCATGCTGGTGCGCGGCGGCGAATACATCGAGACCCTTGGCAAAATTGACACCGTCTTTCTGGACAAGACGGGCACCCTGACCGAAGGCAAGTTTGCGCTGACTGAGATTTGCGTGTGCGGCCCGGCCCTGGTGGGGGCGGGCGTGTGCAAGGACGACCAAGGATGCTGGCATCCCGGCGAAGACCCCAGCCAACCGGCGCGTATGATGCTGGGTTTGGCAGCGGCGCTGGAACAGCACAGCACGCACCCGCTGGCCACGGCGATTGTGCGAAAGGCCAACGAGTGGGAACTGCCTTTGCCGACCGTCGAGAATGTGAAGGTCGTGCCCGGGAAAGGGGTGGAAGCCCAGTGGCAAGGATCGGTGGTGCGGATTGGTCAGCGGCGGTTCTTTGAAGATATGCCGGCCGAGTTTGAAGAGCACGTGAAGCTGTTTGCCGAGCGCGGCGAGACGATTGCGATCCTTAACTCCGGGGACCAGTGGGCGGCCCTGACGATGGCCGACCAACCCAAACCCGGCGTGCGGGAGGCCCTGGACAAGCTGCGCGCCCGGGGGATCAAGCGCATTGCGATGCTGACCGGCGACCAACCCGCGACAGCCCAGGCCGTGGCCGCCCAGGTGGGCATTGAAGAGGTTTACGCCGGCTTGCTGCCGCAGGATAAAGAAAAGCTCGTCGCCGACGCCATTGCCAAGGGTCAGACCCTGGCCTTCATCGGGGACGGGGTGAATGATGCGCCGAGCCTCGCCCGGGCGCACGTGGGCATTGGCATGGGGGGCTTGGGGAGCGACATTGCGCTCAACGCCGCCGATGTGGTGCTGATGGACGACAAGGTGGAGCGGATTTCCGACCTGATGGCGCTGGGTTCGGCCACGCGCCGCACGATCCGCGCCAACCTCATCTTTGCCGGGGTGGTGATTGGCCTCCTGACGCTCAACAGCGTGCTCTGGGGTTCGCTGATGCCCGCCCGCGCCGAGATGATGCTGCCCATCGCGGTGATTGGGCACGAAGGGTCCACTGTGATCGTGATCTTGAACGGATTGCGACTGCTGGCGGGACCTCGCGGCATTTGACACCGTAGAATACGGCCATGCATATCCTGGGTCTGGCCGGCAGTGCGCGGCGTGAATCCTTGAATCGACACTTGTTGAAGTACCTGCTGGGCGAGATCCAAGCTCGGGGTCACCAGACGGAGACTTTCGAGTTTTCGGAGGTACCGTTGCCGCTTTATGATGGCGACCTGGAGGCCGAAAGTGGGCTGCCGGATGAAGTGCTACAGCTTCGCTCGGCGATCCTGGCGGCGGACGCGGTGGTCATCACCAGCCCGGAATTCAACGGCTCCATCACGCCGCTGCTCAAGAATGCGCTTGACTGGGCCAGCCGCACCGACCAGGAAACCGGCCAGGCCAATGTGTGGGCCGGCAAAGTGGTGATGCTTGCGGGCGCCTCGCCGGGCGGACTCGGTGGCTTGCGTGCCTTGCGCGTGGTGCGCGAAGTGCTGAACGAAGTGATGGCGATCACGGTGCCACAGCAGGTGAGCGTGGGCGGCGGATTGAGCGCCTACGGCCCCGACGGACAACTGGCCAACGAACGAACCAAAGCCCTGAGCGATGGGGCCATCACCGCCTTTTTGCAAATGGCGGAACGGCTGAAAGCCTAAATCCGCGCCAATTCTGGGCCATCATCGGCTAGGCTAGCGCCATGGAGCAAAAGGTTCCGATTACAGTGGCGTTCGGCGATGGCATTGGCCCAGAAATCATGCCCGAGGTGCTCAAGATCCTTGAGGCCGCGAACGCTGCCATCGAGATCGAGACCATCGAGATCGGGGAGAAGGTTTACAACCAAGGGGTGTCGAGTGGCATTGCGGATTCCAGTTGGGAATCGCTCCGCCGCACCAAGGTGTTCCTGAAGTCGCCCATCACCACACCGCAGGGGGGCGGCTTCAAGAGTCTTAACGTCACGGTGCGCAAGACGCTTGGCCTTTACGCCAACGTGCGCCCGTGCGTGAGTTACTACCCGATCATCCAGACCAAGCACCCCAAGATGGACGTGGTCATCGTCCGGGAGAACGAGGAAGACCTTTACGCCGGGATTGAGCACCGGCAGACCGACGAGGCTTATCAAAGCCTGAAGCTGGTGACCCAGCCGGGCACCGAGAAGATCGTCCGCTACGCCTTTGAATACGCGAAGGCCAACAACCGCAAGAAGGTGTCGTGCTTCAGCAAGGACAACATCATGAAGCTGACGGACGGCCTGTTCCACAAGATTTTTGATGAAGTGGGCGCCGAGTATCCGGACATTGAAAAGGATCACTGGATCGTAGACATCGGCTCGGCCCGCTTGGCGGATACGCCGGAAATCTTCGACGTCATCGTGACGAGCAACCTCTACGGCGACATCATCAGCGACATCGCGGCTCAGATTACGGGTTCAGTCGGACTGGGCGGCTCGGCCAACATTGGCGAGTCGTGCGCGATGTTCGAAGCCATCCACGGCAGCGCGCCGATGATCGCGGGGCAGGGCATTGCCAACCCGAGCGGCCTGCTGCTGGGTGCCGTGCAGATGCTGGTGCACATTGGCCAGCCGGAAGTGGCGGAGACAGTGCACAACGCATGGCTGAAGACGCTGGAAGACGGCATCCATACGCCGGACATCTACCGCGAGGGCATGAGCAAGCAACGCGTGAGCACCCAGGAGTTTGGCGATGCAGTGGCGGCCCGCGTGGGGCAGCGTCCCTCCACCCTGGCGGCGGTGGAATACGACAAGAACCGCAATGTCTGTTCGCCGGTGCCGCGCTTGCAACGACGACCGGCCGGGAAGAAGGAAGTGGTCGGCATTGACGTGTTTGTGCACGACCGCACCACCGACAAGCAAGCCTTTGGCGACAAAATCGCCGCGCTTTCCACCGGCAAGGCCAAGCTCCGCCTGGTGACCAACCGGGGCGTGCTGGTGTGGCCGGATGGCTTCCCGGAAACGGCGGTGGTGGACCACTGGCGCTGCCGATTTATGGCCACCGAGGGCACGATTAGCAGTGCGGATGTGGTGGAACTGCTCGGTCAGTTCGCTCAGGCCGGCGTGGACTTTGTGAAGACGGAACAACTCTGCAAATTCGACGGCGTCGTTTCGTACAGCCAAGCGCAAGGCGAGTAAACTTCCTGGAATTGATTGTGAGGAGTCGATAGCGGCTCCTCACTCGTATAACCAGGAAGAAAAATGAACGCGAAGTGGTTTAG
The DNA here is from genome assembly GCA_943371495.1 of Archangium gephyra. Lineage (GTDB taxonomy): Bacteria > Armatimonadota > Fimbriimonadia > Fimbriimonadales > Fimbriimonadaceae > JAHBTC01. Next base: position 11,965 of record CALRVA020000080.1, read on the forward strand.
AAGCACGGCGGCCTTTTTTGTCGCCGCCAGCCTGGTGCTGGCCCAAGCCCAGTCCGACACGCCGACGCTGAATCAGACGCAGAAGAAAGAAATCGCGGATGCGATCGGCAAGACGCTGGTGGAACGGGCGTTTGTGCCGAACATCGACTTCGGGACCTGGCCCGAACTCGTGCGGCGCGAATCCGATGCCGTGGAACGTTCTTCGACTCCGGCGGCATTCACGGCCACCCTCAATCGACTGCTACGCACTTACGGGATCAGCCATATTCGCCTGTCTCCGGGCAGTGGACGAGTGGCGTCCGTGCCGGCCCTGCCGACGGTCTCGGATGTGCTCCTGCTGGTGCAAGACGAGCCGCGCCGCCGCGAGACCCTGACGATTGTTGGGGAGATTGCGGTGCTGCGCGTGCCGACGTTCTCGGATGGCTATAGCCGGGAGAACATCGAAAAGCTGATGAAGGAAGCGCACGAGGAAAATGCGAAGGGCTTGATTCTGGACCTGCGGCGCAATGGCGGCGGAGCCAGTAGCAACCTAAACCACCTGCTTTCGCTCATTTTGCCGCCGAACACGGAGTACGGCGTGTTCCTCAGCCGCCGCATTGTCTCGGATTGGCAGCGGGCGCACCCGAATCAAGAAGTGGACTTGGGCCGCGTGGCGACCTGGACGACCTCGCGGGCACGCACTCGACCGCGCGGGATTGACCCCTTCAAGGGCCCCATTGCGGTGATGATTGACCGGGGTTCGGCGAGCGCCAGCGAGATCACGGCCGCCGCGCTTAAGGAGAATGCCGACGCCATT
>CALRVA020000081.1:0-12723 GCA_943371495.1 Archangium gephyra
TTCTCAGTAGTTACGTCTGTTTCTATCAGCGCTCGGGCTCGCCGGTGTGGCACTACGACCACAAGAAGGTGGAGCAAGGGTTCGATAAGACCAAGAAGAAATTCATCAAGAAGAACTAAGGACCAGGAGACGATTCGGGGTACCTTAGCTGACCGCTTCAGAAAGAACATATGGCCAATCTCAAGTCAAGCAAGAAAGACATTCGACGCAGTGGGCGCAAGCGCATCGCCAACCAGAGTGTGCGCACGTCCCTTAAGACCTATCTCAAGAAGGTCCGCAAGGCGGTGGAAGCCGCTGATACCGAAGTCACGGCAAGCGCCCTGCAGACCGCTCAATCCAAGATTGATCGCGCCGCGCAGAAGGGTGTGATTCACAAGAACCAGGCTCGTCGCCGACTGAGCCGGATCGCCAAGAAGGCCAACAAGGCCGCCCAAGGCTAAGCCTTTTCTCTTTTCGAAGCGAAAACGGGCCGGAGTGCCATGCTGAGAGTCGTAGACTAACAGTGTGGGACTCTGGCCTCTCGTATTTGTGACCACCGGTTTTCTGGCACCCTCGCCGGAGCTGGAGATTGACTACCGAGACTTTCAGGGGCTGACCGTCAATTACGACGGGGTTCCGCTGGTTACGGGCTCCTCGTTCCAACTTTACGAACCGAACTGGACGCGGGGCATCTATTCCTCGGCCTGGAAGCCCGTGAGCATCGACCGCTCGCAGCCGGATCGCATCCTGGTCACTCTGTCGGCGGATAATGGCCGGTTTCGCGGCACCCAAACCTTCACCAAGACCGGCCAAGGCGTGCGGGGCGAGTTCGAGTTTCGCTGGCTGGGTACCCGCCGCGTGATGCTGGAGCACAGCGCCAGCTTCCTGTGGGCGCCCGTGCTTGAGCCGGCCCAAGCGGTGGTCGATGGCAAGCAGGCGGGCGTGCTGGGCAGCCAAAACCCCACCGGATCGCAAATGGAGCCCCGCACCATCGGGGTAGGCCGCCAGAACTTCCTTTGGGATGCCCCCCTCGCCCAGGTGCGTGTGGATGTGAGCGGAATCCAGCTCACCGCCTTTGATGCCCGCAACTATAGCCAGCCGTGGGCGGAAGGGAAGGAAGTGGTTTGGCTAGGGCACACCAACCAGGCCCTGGACCCTAACACCACCCTGCGCTACACCATCGAATGGCGATTCTCTCCGCGTGAGCTGGCCGCACCAGGCGTGCAGAACGTGACCCCCGAGTGGACCGCCGCCCCCGTGGTCGAGCAGGCGCGCGCCACCGCCTGGCCCCTCATCCCGCAGCCCAAAGAGTTCCGGGCCGGAACGGGGACGTGGCCGCTCCCGGGCGGGATTGAGTTCACCGGTGCCCTCGGAGCCAAAGAATTGGCAGCGCGATTCAGTCGGCTGATTCAAGCCCGATGGGACGGGCCGAACACGGCCAATCTCGCCCAAATCCCGATTGCCAAGGATGCCAGTTTGCCCGCCGAGGGCTACCGCATCCGGGTGACGGAGCGCGGCCCCGAAATCGCGGCCAAAGATGCGCTGGGTGCTGGCCATGCCGTGACCACCCTGGCGCAAATGGTGCGGCCCGTGGGCGGTCGCCTAGTCATCCCGGCGGCTGACGTGAAGGACTGGCCAAGCGTGGCTTGGCGCGGCGTGCACATGTTTGTGGGGCCGCAGGCGTTGCCGCTCCAAACCGAGTTGATGGACCGGTATCTGGCCCCGCTCCGCATCAACCACGTGATCCTGCAGTGCGAGCGCACGGATTGGACTGCACAGCCCGGAATACGGTCCGGCTGGACCATGGAGCGGCGCGACCTGCAATCCCTCTTCGAGCGGTACCGCGAGCGGCAGATAGAGCCCATTCCGCTCATTCAATCCATGGGGCACATGGGCTGGTTCTTCATGAACGGTCAAAACCTGGATGTAGCGCTCAATCCGCAGGTGCCCTTTACGCTGGACCCGCGCAAGGAGGAAAGCCGCCAACGGCTCCGCGCGATATGGGACGAGGCGATCACCTTGCTCAAGCCCAAGACAATCCACTTTGGGATGGATGAGGTGGACATGCGCGGGGTTCAACCGGACCCCTTTATGTCAACGCGCCTGTGGAATCGCCATATCCCGTGGTTGATGGCTTACGCCAAGGAAAAGCGGGTGGACGCGATGGTGTGGGGCGACATGATGCTAGCCCCGGGAGAAGCTAATGACGCGATGAACGGCCACAGCGTCCCCGTAGCGGCCCAGCGGCGCGCCGCACTGGCCCCGGGCACCTACGTGACGGACTGGCACTATGCCGCCAACCCGGACTCTTCCGTCTACAAGAGCTTGGAACTGTGGAAGAAGGCAGGGATGCGCCCCATTGCCAGCACCTGGGATCGGCCAGAGAACATCTATGGCTTCACCCACGCGGCGATCCAACAGGGCGCGGGCGTCCTCACCACGACCTGGGCGGGCTACGAGAGCAATGAACTGGCGATGGCGCAGAACTTCCCGCAGATTGCGGCGTACCTGCTGATGGCGGAATACGCCTGGAGCGGGCGCAAGGAGCGCCCGGCGGCTTTGCCCTACGATTACATGGCGGTAGCCCGGCAGATGGTTTACGGTTCGCCCGCTCCCACTCAGTCGCGGCCGGGCAAAACCATGCGCGGCCGCGATGACCTGCGGGTGGGGCCGTTTGCCTTCCAGCGGATCGAGCCGGTGCGAATGGTGAACACCCTGGTGGCCGGAGGAGATCATCGACCGCAAAGGGTGGAGTTCCCTGTGGGGCAAGAAGCAAGGAAAGTGGTGCTTGCGCTGGGTGTCGACACTTTCTTGCGCGAAGGGCAGGACATCGCTCAAGTCCGTCTGCTGCTGGAAGGGGGCAAGGAGGTGACGGTGCCCGTGCGCTATGGCCACCATGTGCGCGCCGCGCGGGACACGCGCCCGACCTTCCTGACGGATTCGGAGCAGAGTGTGGCCGCCCTGGCTCTCACTGTGCCTTCTGAACATGCGGGAGTGCGCGTGCGGGCGCTGCAAGTGGAAGCGACCGAGCCCCGGGCGGGCGTGAGTGTGCGGGGGGTCTCGATCCTGCCATGAATGAAGTCAGCGTTGCTCGTTGGCGGCAAATGCTGGAGGAGGCGATTGCCCAGCGGTACTTCCCGGGGGCGGCCCTGGCGGTGGTGAACCCGGCGGGGACGACAACGGTTTACACGGGTCGCTTCACTTACGAACCTGAAAGCCGCGTGGTGGACGCTGATTCTCTTTGGGACATGGCCAGCGTGACCAAGGTGATGGCGACGACGAGCGTGGTGATGCGCTTGGTCGACCGGGGTGAACTGGATCTGGAGGAACCCTTGATGGCCGATTTGCCGCAGGTCCAAGCGCCCGGGGTGACCTATGAGGACTGCCTACGGCACGAGGGAGGCTGGGCGCCCTATGTCTCCCTTGAGGACGAGGCCGATGCGGATGTGGCGGAGAATCGGCAGCGGTTGCTGGCGCAGACCCCGGTGGCGCCCCGTCGCTCAGGCACGGTTTATTCGTGCCTAAGTATGCAGATGGTCACGGCGGGCATTGAAGCCCGCACGGGTAAGTCCTTGCCCGAGTTGTTTGCCCAAGAGGTGGCCGGACCGATGGGGTTGAATTCCGCGAGTTTCCATCCCCGTGAGCGGGAGAACTGCGTGCCGACAGAGGAAAACCCACCCTGGCGTCAGCGGGTAGCCGAAGAGAGAAATGAGCCCGGTGCGAGGTCGCCTTACACTCAAGGTTCCGTGCACGATCCGGCTTGCTATTTGTTAGGCGGTGCGGCGGGAAATGCGGGCTTGTTTGCGACATTGAATGATGTCGCTTTGTGGGGGAGGTACGTCCTAGGGATTGAGCGCGAATGGGTGGCCGAGAGCACTTTAGCAAAATTCGAAAAGCCTCGTGTCACGGGTGGTCGTGGCATCGGATTTGATCGCCCATCGCCGGATGGATTTTTGGCCGGGCTGAGCCGCGCGTCGAACTCGTTTGGTCACCTCGGTTTTACCGGGACTTTAGCCTGGTTTAACCCCTCGGAAACCACGGCGCTCATTCTCCTGACAAACAGGGTCCACCCCCATCGTGATATGAGCAATATTTTGGCCGTGAGGCGGATTATAGCCAGCGAACTTTGGAAATAGTTGCAGGTGGTTTTACTGTTTTTTTAGCCCTTCTGCGCTAGCCTATTGCGCAGAGGCTTTACCCAGTGCTAATCTTTCCACGGGCTCTGGTTCCGCATTGGCTCTCCCCTTGGCGGTAATTCGGGGCCCTTTCCCTTTTACGAGCCCCTGTTTCCGATCAGTTCCCTCGGAAGAAAGTAGCTCTGGCAGCGCTCGCAAAATAAAAAGGGTCGTGAGCCCCCAAGAGGTTTCACGACCCGTGAATATTCTTAAGAATATTAGTCGAGTGCTGCCTGAATGGCGGGCAAAGCTTCGAAAAGGTCCATCACCAGCCCGTAGTCGGCAATTTGGAAGATCGCGGCGTCGCCATCCGTGTTGATCGCCACAATGATCTTGCTGTCCTTCATCCCGGCCATATGCTGGGTGGATCCGCTGATTCCGGCCGCGATGTAGAGGTCGGGCGCCACGATCTTGCCCGTCTGGCCGACCTGCAGCTCGTTAGAAGCAATGCCGCTATCCACCGCCGCCCGGGTCGCCCCGGCCGCTCCGCCGAGCTTGTCGGCAAGACCGCCGATCAACCGCTCGAAGGTTGCGGCATCGCCCAGGGGTCGGCCACCGCTCACCACCACCTTGGCTTGGGTGAGGTCAGGGCGTCCGCCTTGGCTGGCCGACTTGTGGGTGCGCACGGCTTGGCCGGCTGCCGGAGCCGCGAGCGAAGAAGCCGCACCATTGGCGCGCTCTTCGGGCTTGGCAAATCCCGCCGGGCGAATGGTGAGGAACACCGGGGCTCCTTCAACTTCCACCGTGGCCAGCAGGCTGCCCGCTACGATGGGGCGCAGATACTGACCCGGCGCGGGGATGGCAATGACATCCGTCACCATCGGCGCATCCGCCAGGCCCGCCACGCGGGCGAGCAGGTCCTTGCTCCACATCGCGCTCACGGCGGCAATGGTGGTGTAGCTGCCTAGGTGACCCTGGATCATAGCGGCCATGGCATCGGCGGGGGCCAGGTCGGCCTGGTCCACCGTAAACACTTGGCGGGCACCAATCGCGGGCACATCGCCGGCTGTCAGCACCAAAACATCGAAGTCCCCACCCAGAGACTGGGCGAAGCCCGCCCCGGCTTGGGCGTCGGCAGTGTTCAGGGCAATCAGAAGGAGACTCACAGGGCACCTCGGTCGCGCAGGGCGGTCATCAGTTCGGCCACGGAATTCACACGGACCCCGGCTTGCCGCGGCGCGGGTTGTTCCACCTTCACGGTGCGCACTTGGGACTTCACGTCGGTCAGTCGCGGGCGCTTGGTCAGCGGCTTGCTTCGGGCCTTGATGATGCCAGGGAGCGCGATGTAGCGCGGCTCGTTCAGGCGCAGGTCGGTGGTCACCACGGCGGGGAGGGGAAGGCTGAGGGTCTCTTCACCCTCGTCGGTCTCGCGGCGCACCGTGAGGTTGTCACCGGCGAACTCCACGGCACAGGCAAAGGTGGCCTGCGGCCAGCCCAGCTTGGCGGCCAATCTTTGGCCAGCCTGGTTGGCGTCGTTATCCGTAGCCTGCTTACCCATCAGGATGAGTTGCGGCTGAAGCTCTTGGGCAAAGGCGGCCAGCTCGTGGGCCACGGCGCGAGAATCCAGGTCCTCATCGGTCTGGATGAGCACGGCTTCATCCGCGCCGATCGCCAAGGCTTTGCGCAGTTGTTCTTCGGCCGCATCCGGACCCACGCTCACCACCGTGATGGTGATGGCGGGATTCTTTTCCTTTTGACGCACGGCTTCTTCGACGGCGATTTCATCAAACGGATTGATCTCGAACTTCACGCCCGTCGTGTCGATGCCGGTTCCTTCGGCATTCGGTTTGACTTTCGCGTAAGGATCAATGACGCGCTTGACCGGTACAAGAACCTTCATTCCGTGACCATGCTACCAAGCCGGAGGGGAAGCCAGAAGGGGAGTCTATGACCTTCGGGCGTACCGGGCGGGCCTGCCGACCTCCGTATACTATGCCCATGCGACCACCGGAGGGCCAAGGCGTCACGTCCGTCTCCGTCTTCTTTGTCGCCAGCCCTTTTCACCTTCTCATTGCGCAGCAGCTGCGGCAAGCCTTGCCGCCGGGGCACCGCAGCGTATTGGTGACGTACAAACGCTCGGTGGAAGCAGCGGTCCGACCGGAGATGTTCGACGCCTGGGTGTGCATGCCCTGGCCACGATTTGAGCCGCTGCCGGGGCCGCTGGGCGGGCATCGTCGCTTGGTGGCGAACCTCAAGGAGGTCGCAGAGGCCGTCGGCCCGACCCCCGAGATCATTCTCCATAGTCCGGTTTACGATACGGAGGCCATCAACTACTTTGTCCGGGGGCTCCCCCGGCTGATCCCGGGCGCGCGCGTGCGGGCGTGCCTGATTCCCGATGGCGCGCTGAACCTCTCGTTGCATCCTATGTCCCCTTCAAAGCGGATTTGGGCGCGATTGCGCTCGTTGCGGGCGCTGATCTCGCCGAACCTGCGCTATTCACATCTCAAGAGCGACCGCACGGGCTCGGACGCCGATTTCGTAGAGAAGATTTACGTGATCGAGGGGCTCGATCACCCCTATCCGGCCGAGCGCGTGGTATCTCTGCGGCTGCATGTTCCGATTCAGGCACCACCGCTTCCGCATCGAGCTTTAGTGGTCGGGCAGCACATTCACCGCGTCGGGTGGATCGACGAAGCGGGACGCGACCGCATCACGGCGACGATCCGCCAATGGCTGGCCGAGAACGGGGTCACGCATATGGATTACAAGGGCCACCCAGACGATCCTTTTTCCGAGCTATGCACCGAGGATTACCACCGACTCGATCCCGCCACGCCGATGGAAAACCTACTGGATACCGGCCAATACGGCGTGGTCATCGGGGTCGCTTCTTCCGCGCAGGTGACGGCCAAGCTCATTCTGGGCGACCAAGCCCGGGTGCTGGCGGTGGGTTATGACCTCCTCACGGGGATGAAGCGGCATGAGTTCGTGGCGCTTCAGCGGGCTTTCACTCAGCTCGGCGTCGAGTTTGTAGACGTCGATTCCTGATCCTTTGGGAAACAAGAGGATAGACTGGTTTCTATGTCCAGCCCGGCGGAGCCTAGTCCTCTGCGTGGATGGAGAAAGATTCCGGCCGTGGTGGCCCTCAGCCACTTCAATTTCCGCATCTTGTGGCTGGGGTCGCTGCTTTCCTTCACGGGGTCATGGGTGCAGCGCACGGCGCAAGACTGGCTCGCCTACGGCCTGACGAACGACGACCCTTTCATGCTGGCCTTTGTCTCATTCTGCGGAATGGCGCCGGTGTCGTTCTTGGGCCCGCTTATGGGGGCTTACGTGGACATGCTCGACCGGCGCAAGTTGCTGACCCTGATGATGATCATCAGTGCCCTCGGCCCGCTGTTCTTGGGGTTTGCCACCTATTTCCACTTCGCCGCCTACTGGCACTTGGTGGTGGTGGCGTTGGTTGGTGGGTTTGTGAGCACCATGGAGATGCCCGCGCGGCAGTCCATTGTGCGGCAGTCGGTGCCGGTCGAGGTTCTGCCGGCCGCGATCCCGACTCAGGCCCTCACTTTTAACTTTGCGCGGGTGGCGGGGCCGGCCATCGGGGGCGTGATCTTGGCGAAACTTGGCCCTGCCTATGCGTTTTGGGTCAACGGCCTGAGCTTTGCGTTCCTCATTGCGGCCGTGAACATGATCCGCGCGGACCTCGGCCCGATGATCAAGGAACCCCAGCCGATTCGCGACTTGGTGGCCGAGGGCTTCCGGTATGTCTTCCGAGAAGATCGGCTTCGGGTGATCTTCTTGCTCGAGGCCGCGACGAGCGTGTTCGGCGTCTTTTATCTCGGTTTGATGGCGGCGATTGCCAAGACAAAGCTTGGATTGCAGGCCAACGGCTTGGGCAATCTCTTCACGGCCATTGGCATCGGCGCGGTCATTGGGTTGCTTTTGGTCAGCACCATTAGCGGCCGGCCGGTGAAGTTCACGATCGTCCGGGTGGCGATGTCCATGGTGGCGATTGCCTTGTGCTTGCTGGCCTGGGCGCCCAATCAAGCCATTGCGATGGTGTGCCTCGCCATGTGCGGCATGGGGACAATCATGCAGTTCAATACTTCGAACACGTTGTTCCAGCTCATCGCTCCGGCGCACTTGCGGGGGCGGGCGCTGGCCATGCACATGTGGGCGGTTTCGGGCGTGGCCCCGGCAGGAATCCTGATCTTTGGGTGGGTGGCCGATCACTTCGGCATCAACGCGGCCTTGGCTTCGGGGGGTGGAATCCTGCTGGCGTGGAGCGTGTGGGGGTGGATTCGCACCTGGCCGATGCAAGACCCGGCCTACGACGTGGCTTAAACTCGGCTGGGAGAAAGGGAGTTCTGGAGCCGCCAGACGGACTTGAACCGACGACCATCCGCTTACAAGGCGGGCGCTCTACCACTGAGCTATGGCGGCATCAGCGAGACAAATATTATGCCCCCAAGGCCATTGCGGACCTTGGGAGCATCGGAACAAGCCCATTTTGGGGCCTGCCGGATATGGCTTACTTGCGTCGCTTGCGCGTCTTGACGAGGCGAGGATTGCCGTTGCGGTCCAGGCCGAGCTTGTAGCCCGCCGGGATTTCAGCAAGAGCCGCGGCCAGCTTGGCGGGCACTTCCACCGGGGCACTCTTGGTGCTGGTGGTCGCCTTGCGCTTGCGGCTGCGTCGAAGGTTCTTCGCCACGGCTTCGGTCGCATCGGTGATCATCGTCAGACCATCGTCCTTGATCTCAAAGATTTCGGCCGAGGGCGGGATGTGCACGAAGATGTGGTTGTCGCGCTGGATCAGACGAACTTCGAAGGGAAGCACATACTTTTTGACACCGAGACGGTGCGTGAGTTGCTTGTTCTTGCCTTCAGCACGAAGCTTGAGGGCAGCTTTGATTTGTTCAAGCGATTTAGCCATGGAATTTGATCCTCTTCCTAGTTGCGGAGGAAACGACTATAACTATAACACTTACATTTTGTTATGTCAAGGCGACTGCGAGATTAGAAGGTCCAAATCCTGAATCCCCATATTATCGATTAACCGAACCCCCGCGAACTTGGCGGCCACGATCAGGCGGTAGTGAGGGTTATAGTCGGTCTGGGCGGCAAAGGTGTCAGGGTCGATCCAATCCAAATACTGGACATCGAAGCCGAAGGAAGACAGGTTCTGCACAGCTTCAGCCAGAACGGAAGCGACGGGCTGGCCACGTTTCAGTTCAGCCAGGGCTTTGGCTAAGGTTTTCGGGAGATGACGGGCGTCTTGCCGGGCTTCCGGGGAAAGATAACGATTGCGACTGGAGAGGGCTAAACCATCTGCCTCGCGCATCGTGGGCAGAATCTCAATCGTCAAGGGCAGTTGCAGGTCGCGAACCATTTGCTGGATTACCGCGCATTGTTGCAAATCCTTCTGACCAAAGCACGCGATCGTCGGTTGAACGATATTGAAGAGTTTCAGGACAACCGTGGCGACACCGTTGAAATGACCCGGTCGAAATGTTCCTTCGTAAGGTTCTGCCACTCCCTGAACATTCACCGATGTTGCGTCTCCTACTCGATAAATGTCTACTACTTCGGGCATGTAAACGGCATCCACGCCATGCTGGCGGCAGATTTCTAGATCTGTCTCCTGAGTGCGCGGATACTTTGAGAAGTCTTCGTTGGGCCCGAACTGCGTGGGGTTGACGAAAATGCTGACCACCGAGAGGTGTCCGGGCCGGCGGGCGGCTTGCATAAGGGAGGCATGCCCGGCGTGCAGAGCCCCCATGGTCGGGACAAAAACGCGCGGTTCGGAGGCTTCCCACTCGCGTAAGGCCGCTGCCGACTCAAAGATTTTCACGACGAATGCTCGTCGGTGGGGAAGGTCCGGGCGCGGACTTCTTGGCTATAGGTCCGCAATCCATCACCCAATAGTTCGAGTCCATTCACAAACGTCTTGGCGTGCTTGGGTTTGAAGTCTGCCAGCCCCAGGGCGTCGTGAATCACCTGGATCTGCCCGTCGCAGCCGACCCCCGCACCAATGCCAATGGTGGGAATATCGAGCTGAGAAGTGATGCTCGCGGCGACCGAAGCCGGCATGAGCTCGAGCACCAAGGCAAAGGCTCCGGCATCCTGGATTGCTTGGGCCTCGCCGGCAATCCGATCCCCATCCTCGCCGCGCCCCTGAACTCGGAACCCCCCGAAGGCATGCACCGACTGCGGGGTGAAGCCGAGGTGCCCCATCACGGGGATCCCCGCCGCCACCAGCGATTGAATCAACTCTGTATAAGGCCCTTCCAGTTTCACGGCCTGCGCGCCCGCCTTCATCAGCGCCACCGCATTCTCAAAGGCCACATGGGGGTCACCGCCGTAGCTCCCGAAAGGCAAGTCGGCCACCACCAAGGCGCGTTGCGTCAGCCGAGACACGATCTCGGTGTGATAGATCATTTCCGCCATGGTAACCGGCAAAGTGGTGGGTTTGCCCTGTACCACGTTGCCGAGAGAATCCCCGACCAAGACCAAATCCACTTCGGCGTGCTCGGCCAAGGTTGCCGTCAGCTGGTCATAAGCTGTGACGCAAACAATGGGAGTGCCCGCCGCCTTGAGCTGACGTAAGTGGCGGATGGTCACTTGGTTCGGCATGGAGGCTCGCAGTGTACCGGTGGCAATCGCAAACGGCCCTAAGCCTTGAGGGCGGCCAACACGGCGGCGGCGTGGCCGGCGGGCTTCACTTTGTTCCACACGTGAGTGACAATCCCTTGGCCATCCACGGCCACGGTGGTGCGCTCCACGCCCATGTACTTCTTCCCGTACATGCTCTTTTCCACCCAGACGCCCGTGGCTTCCAGAAGGGTCTTGTCCGGGTCGGCCAGCAGCGTGAAGTTCAGATCGTACTTATCCGCGAACTTGCGGTGCGATTTCACCGAGTCCGGGCTCACGCCGACTACGCGGATGTCGCCGAGGTTCGGGATTTCATTGCGAAATTCGCAGGCTTCGGTGGTGCACCCCGAGGTGTCGTCCTTAGGATAGAAGTAGAAAACGACGGGCGCCCCGGCAAATGAGCTGAGCGTGTGGATGTTTCCGTCTTGGTCAGCGAGAGAAAAATCGGGGAACGGTTGGCCAATCGCAATCATGAGGTTTCCTGTGATTCTTACGAACTCTCGCGGGCACGATCAGCAAAGGGTTCGGCGGCGTCCATCAACATGGCCTGCATCAGGTCCACGCGGAGGACCACTCCGGCGAGGCGCCCTTCATCGGTCACGGGCAAGATGGTGAGGCCCCGGCTGAGCATTTCGTGCAAGGCGTCGCTGACTTCCCGTTCGGCGGGCATGGTCACCGGGTCTTTGCTGGCGTAAGGCCACGCGAGCTCAGTGCCCAGTTGCGAAAGATGGCCTCGCTGCACTACGGCTCGGGCGAGGTCGCCCTCGGTAATCACGGCCTTCGGATGGAGATTCTCATCCACCACCACCAGAGCGGGGAACTGGTAGATGTCCATCTTGTCCACCGCATCGCGCACGGTGCTCTCCGGCGTCAGGGTGGGGATATGGGCGTGCAGGATCTCCCGCAGGGTCACCGCACGAACTTACCCCTCGCAGGGCCCTACCAGTAGGGCGGGAACGTGGTGTGGTCTTTTTTGCGCTGGTAGCTGGTGACGACGTTGTAATCGTCGGCGACCCAAGAGCTCTTCTCGCGGATGAGCGTGGTGGCCACGACCGTGCGCTCTTTGGTGCCAAATTCGTTGAGCTCGTCCGCCGTAAAGACAACCCGGGCCTTGTTGTCCTTCACCCACAGCACCTTAAAGTAGTCCACCTTGCCGCCGATTTCGGCATCAATGGCGGCATCTTCGACCGCGCCGGCCATGGCCGGACCATGCTGCCGTGTAAAGACCTCGGCGACCGCATAGGGAAAAATGCCAATGGCCAGTGAAAGCCCAAATATCCAATACGGCGCCTTAAAGGAATCCACCTGCCGAATGGGGCGGAACAGGGAGATGAGGAATGTCAACAGACATCCTGCGACGATGCATGCGATTCCGTAGCCGATGGACCCGATCATTTAGGGCTAAGCCCTCCTACCGGCGTTATTCCACGTTCGGGGGCGGATTTCACATCACGGCGTGGACCGTGAGGTGGCTGACCGACCACAAGGGGGTGCCAGCCGGCGGGTCGATGCCAATCGTCACTTGGCCACAGGGCAAGCCGGCGGGCCATTCAAGGGCGACAAACCCCCACGCCCAGCGGTGGTGCCGGTCTTCTTCGGGCTCGCACCACCACCCCCAGAACTGACCATTGACCAAGACCCGTGCGCGCTGCCGGCCGTGGAACTGATCGAATCGCTTGCGGATGACCAGGCCCTGGGTGCCTTGCGGAATGTCAACCGTCCAGGTCGCGGTGTTGAGGTGGCTGAGGACGTCCGCCGTGAGGTCCGTGCCATCCTTGAAGCGAGAGGAAAGCGAAGTCACTCGACTCGCGTTTCTCACCGACCATCCGTGAGCGCGGGCGGCTTCGGGGTCGGTGGGCGTCCAGTCTTGCAGGCGTAGCACCTGGCGGTTGGTCAGTGCCACTGCCTCTCCGCTCCCATCGGCCCCGAGATGGAAGGGGATAGGGGCCCGGGGCCGGGCGATTTGCACCATCCC
>CALRVA020000082.1:0-12548 GCA_943371495.1 Archangium gephyra
TGAGATTCTCGAACGCGACGCCCAGTTGCTCGGCCCCCGTGGCCACGGCAACTTCCGACTCGGCAGCACTTTCCGAAGCCGACACGATCTCATTGCGGATGAGCTCAATCAGGTCTTCAATCTCCCGGGTGGCCAGCGTGCTCCGCTCCGCAAGTTGACGGACTTCATCCGCCACAACCGCGAAACCTCGTCCGGCTTCTCCGGCGCGGGCGGCCTCAATGGCGGCGTTCAGAGCCAACAGGTTGGTCTGGCGCGCTAAACCTTCGATCTTGCCGATGATGGACTTGATTTCGTCCTGTCGTTCCGCCAACTCGCGTACGGTCGTCACCACGGCGTGCGTGCGGTGACTAATGTTAGCCATGGATTGCTGGGTGCTCTCCATGCTATCGGCGCATCGTTCAATCTGTTGTTGCACAGTGGACGCCGACTCAATCTGGTCACGACTGCGGTCATTCAACCCCTCCACCATTTGGTTCAGGTGGTCCATGGCCGAGGTCACCGACCGAACGGCGTCGGAGGTTTCCACTTGCGTATGGGCGATGGTGTGGCAGCTGTCGGCCGAACGCGATGCCACTTGCACGTTGTTGGCACTGGCCATCTGGATCTGTTGTGCTCCGTCGCCGAGGTCCGCGGATTTGCGGCCCAAGGTATCGGCTCCTTGGCCCAAAACGGCGGAGTGCCGGCGGAGTTCAGCCACGATGATGCGCCATTCGCCAATCATCTTGTTCAAAGAGTTGGCCAGCGTATCGTGAGGGCCATTGGCCTTCACCGAAACACTCAGGTTGCCCAGAGCGAGTTCGTTGGCGACCTGCGCGCGCTCTCGCATCGAGGCCACCAACTCACGGAGGGCCACGCCCAATTCATCGTCTTCACTCGAAGGAAGGACCTCGATTTCCAGATTGCCCTCGGCCAAAGCCTTGGCCAGTTGTGACCGCTCTTGGCTCGTTGCCACGATGTTGCGCATCGCGTTGGCCATCTCCCCGACCTCGTCCTGACCAAGGTGGGGAATCACCACATCGGTCCGCCCTTGGGCCACGACTTCGGCAAGTTGGGAAACCGCTTTGAGCGGGCGCAGGGACTGGCGCAGAGTCCAAAAACTCAACCCACCCAACAAGACGAGACCGAACAGGCCGCCCGCCCAGGCGGTGCGTTGCAACTTCTGAATCCCAGCAAAGAGATCCGCATTGGGGATGCGGGTGATCAAAGTCCAGCCGGATTTCTCAGAGGTTGTCCACACGTAGGTGTAGTCCATCCCGTTGACGGCCACGGTGCGATGCCCAGCCGCCACCCCCTTTAGAAAGGCCAGGTCGGCGAGGTCGCCAATGTTTTGGCCCTCGCTCTCCGGTCCGGGGAGGAGGGTGGCGTCCGGATGGGCGATGAGGTTGCCTTCCTGGCTGACGAGGAACGAATCCTGGCGGGAAGTATCCACGCCGTCAAGGTCAATGCGGATGGCCTTGGTCTGCTGGACGATGTCATCTACGGCGATGTCCACCCCCGCTACGCCCAGGAACTTGCCGCCCGAACTCATGACGGGCAAGGTGTAAGAGCACATGGTGATGTCCCCGGACCCCGCGTCAAAGTAGGGTTCGGTCACGGTGGGCTTCAGGGTTGCCTTCGGGATGGCGTACCAAAGCTGGTCGGGCGCAAAGTAGTCGTACTGGCCGTCGTTGGTGCCGGGATAGCTGACCTGGGTCACATAGTAGCCGGCGTCGGGAGCGTTGTACTTCTTGCCATCGCTGTAAAAGTACACGCCAAAGACTTGACTCGCCGGATGGCTCTTGAGAGTGCGTTTGAGAAAGTCCACCATGCCGTCGCGCGGCTGGTAGCCCGACGGAGCCTGGAAGGCCGCCAAAGACTGGGTGATCGTTGCGGCCCGGGTAATAGGCTCTTCAAACTGCCGGCTGGTGCGCTCAAGTCCGAGTTGCGCTTGGGCAATGTACGAGTTGTGGATCATCCCGGCCGCTGCCCGGTAGTTGAACCAACTCGTGACTCCGACCCCGAGACTCCCTACGGCCAAAACCATGACCGTGACTCGAATGCTAAGGGACTGTGAAAACCACTGCCGAATGCGCTGCACCACACGCTTCTTCTTGGCGCGATTTCACCGTTTTTTTAGCAGGATAGGAGGGGGGAATGAAAATGAGGACAGATGAACTGATTTGAACTGAACAAAGGGGCAAGATTACGGGCACAAACCTCTTGGCAGGCCTAGGAGATGGGCTTACCGATTGAACCAGCGGTAGTGGCCGATCTGGTCCCAGGCTTTGAGCACATCCTCTTCCTGCGTTCCCCGGCCAATGTTGTGAATGATGAGGGGTATTCCTTGGCCGGACTTGCGATCGCTGACCACGCCGATGTGGAGACGTCCGTTGGGCAGTTTCCACGCCACAAAGTCACCGGGCGCATAGGCCGCGCCCCCCGCCAGACGCTTGCCCCGGCGGGCAAAGAAGATCTGCTGATTCACCACGCGGCGGTGGTCAATGTTCCGGTCGGGTTGACCACCGCCGTAGGCGCGGCGATTCGCCCGCCAATCGTCGTGGATGAGCTTCTGCAGGTCGTAACCCAAGGGGCGCAAAGACCGCACCACAACGTCCGTGCACACGCCGGTGTTCTTCGGCACGTCGCCACCGGGGTAGCTCAGCCGGACGTAGGCGGGGTCGTAGCTGGTCGTCACGCCCACCTGGTTGCGCGCATTGCGGACGATGTCCATTCCGGGCTGCGTGGCGGGAGACCCGAGGCCAGCCCCCAAGGCCGCCAACACCCACACGGTCGTCATGGTTCGATTCTACGCCCAGGAGGTCAGCGGAGTCCCAAGGGAACTCGCCCTCACAAATTCCTCACAGGATGCGCCTACAATCTGAGCGTGCGCGTGCTCATTATCGAGGATGACCCGGATATCGCCAGTGGGGTGGCCACCGCACTGCGCCGGGAAGGCCACGCGCCCGAAATTGCGAGCACAGGCCCCGAAGGCGAGACCATGGCGATGATGAACTCCTACGGCCTCATCCTGCTGGATGTGATGCTGCCGGGCAAGGATGGCATGGCCGTCTGCCGGAGCCTGCGCCACGCCGATGTCCGCACGCCCATCCTCATGCTCACGGCCCGCGACGAAGTGAAGGACCGCGTGATGGGCCTGGACGTGGGCGCGGACGACTACCTCGTGAAGCCCTTCGCCTTGGATGAACTGCTGGCCCGCGTGCGGGCGCTCACCCGCCGTGAAGTGCAATTGAAGAAGAGCCGCATTGTGGTCGGGCCGATTGAGGTGGATACGCACAACAAGAGCGTGACGGTGGCGGGGGAAGCTGTGAAACTCACGCACCGCGAGTTTCAGTTGCTGGAGGCGATGGCCCGCAACCCCGGCCGGGTTTACTCCCGCGAACAGATTTTGGAGAGCGTGTTTCAGAGCGACGAAGCCTTGCCGAACACGGTGAATTTCCACATGTCCTCCCTGCGCAAGAAGGTGGACCCCGAGGGCCGCATCATCCGCACCATCCACGGTCTGGGTTACACCATGGAGTCGCCGTAAATCGATGATGAAGTCGCTCCGGTTCCGCTTGGTGGTGGCCAATGCCTTGGCCATTCTGCTGGTGATGGTGGGGCTCGCCGCCCTACAAATGACTCAAACCCAGCGGGTGGCCACGCAGGTGCTGGATGAGATCCTCCTACGTCGCGCGCAGATGGTCGCCGGGCCGGGGCGCGGGCCGGGCGGAGGGGAAGGCAACCCGCCGTGGATGCGCGAGCAGGTGCAGGGTGGCCCCCAAGGGAATCCCCGATTCAATGGGGGGCCGGGAGGAGTCAACGGCGAACCTGCACCAGAAAACCCCCAAGGGCCGCCGGTCAATGAGGGCGAGCGGCGAAATGGTCGCCGACAACCGCCCGAACTCCAAGGCGGACCGGTGCGGATCATGGATGCCGAAGGCCGTGTTCTCGGCCCCCGGGGGCAAACCGAGCCCCTCGACCAACGTCAATTTGAGTTGGCCAAAGCCAGCCCGAACCCGTTGTTTGTCACCACGACGATCAATGGGGTCTCTTATCGACTACTCTCATTGCAACAGCGCGGCCCCAACGATGAAGTTCTCATCGTACAAATCGCCCAAGAAAATGGCTCGTTTGCTTTGCTAGAGCAAGTGCAGTTGCAAACCTGGCTGTGGCTGTTGCCCGGGGTCGGGCTCATCAGCGGGTTGGCGGCGTGGTTGCTGTCCCGCCAGGTCCTGCGCCCGGTGGCGCAGATGGCCGAAGCGGCCCGCGCGATCAGCCAGAACCCCGACCACATCGTGCCGATGCCCGCGACCGGCCCGGACGAGATGGGGGACTTGGGCCGGAGCCTGGACTCGATGACGCGCCGCCTGCAGGACGCCAAGAAGACCACTGAACACGCCCTAGAACAACAACGAAGGTTTAGTAGCGACGCCGCCCACGAATTGCGCACGCCGCTGACGGGGATCGTGCTGGCCTCGGAGAATGGCTTGCACCCGCAGGCCACCCCCGAAGAGAAAGACCAAGCACTGGAGCGGGTGTTGCGGCTGGCGGAGGGCATGAATCGCCTCACCGCCATGCTTTTGCAACTCAGTCGGATGGACCAATCCGGGAACGCCTTGACCCTCGCGTCGGTGCCCCTGGCGCCCATCGTGGCGGAGGCGGTGCGAGCGGCGGGGCTCGAAAATGATCCCCGAGTTCACATCGAATCCCTGCCCGAGAGCGTCGTCACCCAGCCGGATGCGTTGGTGCAGCTCTTGCGCAATCTGCTGGAGAATGCCGCGGC
Organism: Archangium gephyra; assembly: GCA_943371495.1. GTDB lineage: Bacteria > Armatimonadota > Fimbriimonadia > Fimbriimonadales > Fimbriimonadaceae > JAHBTC01. The sequence continues at coordinate 4,763 of CALRVA020000082.1, forward strand.
CTACACCCCGGCCGAGGGGCGTATCACGGTCGCCGGGGAGGCGAACGAATTGCGAATCCAGGACAACGGCACGGGCATTGCCCCCGAGCACTTGCCGCACCTCTTTGAGCGGTTCTATCGGGCGGATCCGTCCCGGGCCCGCACCTCGGGGGGCTACGGACTGGGGCTCAGCATCGCTCAGGGGCTGGCCCAGGCCATGTGTGCCCAGCTTCGCGTGGAGTCAGAAGTAGGCGTCGGGACAACTTTTTTCATAAATTTCTCCGGGACCAGCGTTTCCTCATAAATTCCTAAACTCTGTGGCGAAGAATACGATCAGGCAAACGCCTAAAAACAGGAGTCAAAGATGAAACTGACGCACACTATCGTCGCTCTCGCCGCCATCGCCGTGATGTCGACGGCTGCCATGGCGCAGCAAGGTGGACCGGGTGGACCGGGCGGTCAGCGCGGCCCGGGTGGACGCGGTGGCATGCAATCCGGCCCGATGTTCGTGATCCGCATGAACACGGTGCAGCAAGAACTTCGCCTTTCGGCGCAGCAGATCGAGCAGATCAACAACATGCGCATGGGTGGCCCGGGCGGCCCCGGCGGACGTGGACAAGGTGGCCCCGGACAGGGCGGCCCGGGTCAAGGCCAGAGTGGCCCGGGTCAGGGCGGACCGGGTGGTCCTCCGCCGAACCCGCTGGCCGACATCCTGAATGAAGGGCAGATGAATCGCCTCAACCAGATTGCTCTGCAGTGGGATGCGCCGATGGCGTGGCTCGATCCGCGACACAGCGAAAGGCTCCAGATTTCGGAGAATCAGCGCCAAGCGATCACGGAGATCATCCGCGCTAACGGCCTGCCGATGGGTGGCCCCGGTGGCCCCGGTGGACCGGGCGGACCGGGCCAAGGTGGTCCGGGTCAAGGCCAGGGTGGTCGCGGTCAAGGCGGCGGCCAACAGGGTGGTGGCCAGCAGGGCGGCTTCGGTGGCGGTCAGGGCCAGGGTGGCCCCGGCGGACCGGGTGGCCCGGGAGCTCCGATGGACTGGAACGAGATGCTGGGCAAGCGCCGCACGGCGCAACAGCAAGCTCTGCAAGTCTTGAACCAGCAGCAGCGCGCCCTCTGGGGTGAGATGACGGGCCGAGCGTTCACCCAGTGGGTGCAACCGCCGATGCCGCAACGACCGGGCGGGGGCCAAGGTGGTCCTGGCGGTGGTCAGGGCGGCGGACGCGGCGGCAACTAAGCTCCCCGAGCGCGCATATAAGAAAGCCCTCGGTTCCCTCAATGGGAGCCGGGGGCTCTTTCATTCACGAATAAGAAAAACGAACTTAGTCCGGCAGGCGACGACCGTAGCCATCGAGCTTCAGGCCACCGGAAAGGATGTAGATCGCGTCGCCGATGGACCAGAGCCAGCCAATGCCGCACCCGAACAGGAAAAGCAAAATCTGCAACAGGCCGTGGGCGCTGTAGCCCAGGTAAAGCCGCCCCGCCCCGGGGATGAAGGAAAGCAACCCGGCCGTCACGCGGCTCTTGTCGCTGACGGGCAGATTGTTGAGACCCCACGGACCACCGACGCCGAACAAAGGCGTATTGATCGAAGCCACCGGTTGCGCCGGGTTCTGCGGGCTGACCGGAACATTGGTCACCGAAGCTCCTCCCGGGACAAACGGAGGCGGTTCGTACTCGGCCGCCGGCTTGGCGACGATGCCCTGCAGTTCCGCCGTCTCGCTGGCCGGTCGCCAATCGGACATGCCCGTGGACCAAACGTAAGTGTCGGCCGCGATGACACCATCACGGGCCAGTTCTTCCATCTGCTCCGATGTGAGCGGGCCTAATTGGCCGTAATGCCCCACATAAAACCAATCTCGACCGGAATTGCTCATGGGCGTCTTGCTATTGTGAACGGCCTCATGCCCCGGAGGTTGCATAGGTCCGCAGGTAGCCTCAGCAAAGTATGTCTGTTCGCGTACGCTACGCTCCGAGTCCTACCGGCTCGCCCCACGTCGGCAATGTCCGAACGGCCCTGTTTGATTACCTTTTGGCGCGGCGATATGGCGGGCAGTTCATCATCCGGCTCGAAGACACGGACCGCACCCGGTTCATCGAGGGCTGCGAAGAAGAGATCCTGGAGAGCCTGCGCTACATCGGCATTACGTGGGACGAAGGCCCGGACGTGGGTGGCCCGAATGCCCCTTACCGGCAGAGCGAGCGCAAGGAAGCCGGTCTCTACGAGCCGATCATCCAGCAGCTTTTGGCCAGCGGCCACGCCTATTACGCCTTTGAAACCAGCGAAGAGCTGACGGAAATGCGCGAGTTCCAGCAGATCAACAAGCAACCCACAGGCTACTTCGGTGGCAACTGGCGCGACGCGGCCCCCGAGAAGGTGGCGGCGGCCCAGGCCGAAGGGAAGCCCGGCGTCATCCGGCTGCGCATGCCCCGCGATCAACGATTGGTGATCCAGGATGCCGTGCGCGGGCGCGTGGAGATTGACGGCAGCACCCAGGACGACCCCGTGCTGATCAAGGCCGACGGCATGCCGACCTACCACTTTGCCGCCATGGTGGACGACCACCTGATGGGCATCACGCACGTGATCCGGGGCGAAGAGTGGATCAGCAGCGCGCCCAAGCACGTGTGGCTTTACGAAGTTTTGGGCTGGGAGCAACCGATGTGGGTGCACGTCCCGGTCATCAACGGCAAGGATGGCAAGAAGCTAAGCAAGCGCCACGGCGACACCCGCTGCCTGGATTATCGCGATGCCGGCTACGTGCCCGGTGCGCTAGCCAACTTCATTGCCCTCATCGGGTGGGCCCCCGGGGATGACCGCGAGCTGATGAGCATGGAGGAGATGTCCTCGCTCTTCAGCGTGGAGAGCCTGAACGGGTCGCCGGGGATTTTTGATCCCGACAAGCTCATCTGGATGAATGGCCACTATCTGCGGGCCATGGATGCCGTCACCCTCCGCCAAACGGTGCTGGACTACGCCAAGCGACCTTCCACCCAAGCCTATTGGAATGAGCGCGAGGACGGCGCAGCCATGCTGGCGGGCCTGAAGCTGCTGGTGGACGCGGAAGCCGAAGGCGACCCGCGCCTGGATGCCGCCCTGCGTCTGGAGCAAGAGCGCGTGACCACCTTGGCCGAGTTCGGCCCGGCGTGCGCCTTTTTCTTTGCCCCGCAACCGGAGCTGGATGAGAAGGCGGTTGAGAAGTGGTTCGGCGAGGCCCATGTGGCTCCGCTCTTCACCAACCTGGACCAGTGGCTGAGTGAGCAAGGCGAGAACCCGACCCAGGCCGAGATCGAGGCGTTCCTCAAATCGCAGGTGGACGTGCTGGGCGTGGGCAAGCTGGGCCCCATCGTGCACCCCACCCGCGTGGCGATGACGGGGCGCACCTATGGGCCGGGCCTATGGGAATTGATGGAAGTCTTGGGTCGCGATCGCATGCGCGCCCGCCTGGCGCACGCCCAAACCTTGCTTCGCTGAGCGACATCCCATCGCACCGAGGCCCAAAAAAGCCCCCTACGCACGTGGCGCAGGGGGCTTTTCGGTTGGAGTCTTAAGCGCGAGCCTTAGAGGCCGGCGATGGTGTCGTTCAGGCTCTTGATGCCTGCGTCGTCACCCACCAGGTTCACCATCTTGGCCTTCACGGTCCAATCCTTGTAGGCGAACACGGTGTTCTTCACGTCAGCCGAGGTGTTGAACTTGTAGGCGGTCACGGCATCGTCGTTCTTGGCGAGGATGGCGATGGCCGTGTTCTTGAAGCCCGAGGTGCGAGCGAATTCACCGGCCTTGGCCTTCATGGCGTCGACTTGGTCCTTCGGGGTGACCATGACGATCATGGCCTTGAATTCCTTGCTGGAGTGGGTGCTGGCGGCCTTTTCAAGAGCCATGCCGATCTTGGCCACGTTGCTCATGCTGTCGCCGTTGACCCAAACCTGCACTTGCGGGCGGGCTTGGAAGGTGCAGGGGAAGCACTTGTCGCTGTTGGCCAGGGGGCCAGCCACGTGCTGCGGGTGGAACGGGGAAACCTTTTCACCCACGGCGAGACCCGAGGTCGGGGCGAGAGCGTAAGCGGTGGCGGCGAGACTGGCAGCCGCGACGGCGCCGAAAAGTACATGCTTCATTTCTGAAAGTCCTCCGATGCTCGCAATTGTACGGCACCGTTATATAAGTAAACATCGTTTCCTCCGCAATCGTTCCTTTTTTGGGACCATTCTTCAGGAAAGGAGACCCGCCGACGCCCGCGCTGGCAAAGCCATAGTAAGGGGACATGAGCCTTTGCCCCGTGCTGGACATCAACGACCCGGCGCTGCGCCGCTGGCAGCAACGACGGCCCCGGCCGATGCCGGAAGTGCAGGATCGCGTCCGGGAGATTTTGCAGGAGATTGAACAAGGCGGGGAGGCGGCGGTGCTGGCCCGCGTGCGGCATCTGGACGCGCCCAACCTTGAGAATCTGTGGGTCACCGAGGAGGAAATGGAAGCCGCCACGGTGGATGAGGCCCATCTGGCCGCCATCACCCAGATGATCGAGCGGGTGCGAGATTTCCACGAAGTGCAATTGACCGTCCTGACCGAAGGTTGGGAGAAGCTGAATGACACCTACGGCTGGCGCATGGAGGTGCAGGAAGGGGTTGAATTCTCGGGCTTGGTCGGCCAGCGTATGATGCCCGTGCGGCGGGCCGGGGTGTACGTGCCCGGCGGGAAAGCGGACTACCCCAGCAGCGTGGCGATGAACGCCATCCCCGCTCTCGCGGCAGGGGTGCAGGACGTGATTTTGGCCTCGCCGCCCAAGCCGGACGGCACGCTGAATGCGGCCATGCTGGTGACGGCGCGCCTGCTGGGCTTGCGGCGCATTCTCAAGGCGGGCGGGGCCGTGGCGATGGGCGCCCTGGCTTATGGCTGGGACGGATTTGAGCGGGTGGACCTCGTGGTGGGGCCGGGCAACGCCTATGTCAATGAAGCCAAGCGCCAACTGTGGGGGGCAGTAGGGGTGGACCAATATGCCGCCGCCAGCGAGGTTTGCGTGTGGGCGCACGAAGATGCTCCCGCCGAATACGCGGCCGCCGACTGGCTGACCCAGATAGAGCACGCGGCGGACAACGTGGGGGTTTTGGTCGTGGGGAGCCAAGAGCAGGCCCAGGAGATCATCGCGGCCGCCGAGGATCAGCTCGCGTTTGCCGAGCGACGCGATTCCATGCGGGCGGCGCTCCGAGACTTTGGCGTGGTGGTGGTTTGCCCAGATCCGACACAAGCAGTGACCTTCATCAACGGATTTGCCCCCGAACACCTTTCGATTCTCGGTGACGAAGCCAGCCAGTGGATTGGCGATATCCGCAACGCGGGCTGCATTGCGCTGGGGCTCAGCACGCCGCAGAGCGCCGGTGACTACGCGGCCGGACCGAGCCACACGTTGCCCACCAGTGGGGCAGCCCGTTTTGGCGGCCCGCTGAATGTGCAGACGTTCCTAAAATTCCAGTCGCTCATTCACCTCGCCGAGGAGGACTTGGAAGTCCTGGCCCCGGTCATTGAGACCATGGGCCAGTTGGAAGGCTTCCCGGCGCACGCCAACGGGGCAACCGTCCGGTCGCGTCGGGTGTAATGGAGCCCATGCGTCTGGGGTTTGTCGGGCTCGGGGTCATGGGGTCGCCTATGGCCGGCCATTGGCTTCGCGCGGGCCACGACGTGACGGTGTGGAACCGGACGGCCGAGCGAGCCACACCCTTGCAGGAGCAAGGGGCGAAGGTGGCCGCTGACCTGGCCGAATTGGCCCGAGACTGTGACCTCATTGCCCTTTGTGTTTCGCGGTCGGAAGACGTGCAGGCCTGCCTGCGGGCCATGATTCCGCACGCGCGCCCTGGCACCCTTTTTGTGGACCACAGCACCATTGCGCCGGCCGTGGCTTTGGAGCTTCATGAGGAGCTAAAGGCGGCCAGGATGCGGTTTGTGGATGCCCCGATCACGGGCGGTTCCATGGGGGCGCAGGCCGGCACCCTCACTATCTTTATGGGCGGCGATGAATCCGACACCGAGGCGGTGGCCCCATATCTGGCGGCTTACGGCCGCACGGTGGCCCGCGTAGGCGGCCCGGGGCAGGGGCAAGTGATGAAAATGGCCAACCAGATCGCGGTGGGCGGTGCCCTGCTGGGCATGGCCGAGTGCCTGGCTTTTGCCGACCGCGCGGGACTGGATTTGGAGCAAGCCCATGCCCTCATTGGGGCCGGGGCGGGCGGATCGTGGGCATTCCAGAACTACGGCGCGAAGGTGCTGAACCAGGACTGGAGCCCGGGCTTTGCCATCACCCATCAGCGCAAAGATTTCGGATACGTCAAGGAATACGCGTCTAAAATTTACGCGAACGTGCCGGGCACGGAGCTGGTGGATGATCTCTTGCGGCCCTTGGAGGAAGAGGGGCACGGGCAGTGGACCACGGCCGCCCTTTTTGAAGTTTTGCGGAAGGGCCACACCCCGTGAGCCATATTGACCTGCGTCACATCACCAAGCGATTTGGGTCATTTACTGCCATTGAAAATGTAGATTTCCGGGCCGAGAAGGGCCGGATTCACGCCCTGGTGGGCGAAAACGGTGCGGGCAAGACCACGCTGATGCGCGTGCTTTTTGGGGCGCTCCAGCCGGACGAAGGGGAAGTGCACATCGGCGCCGAGGCGGTGCGCCTGCAAAGTTCTTCCGATGCCATTGCCCGGGGCATTGGGATGGTGAACCAGCACGACAGCGTCATCCCCGCGCTGCCCGCCTGGCGCAACCTGATTTTAGGGGCCGAAGATGGCCCGTGGCTGAACCAAGCCGCCGTGATCGAACGGGCCGATGCATTGGCCAAGCCATTGGGCTTCCAGTTTGATTGGACGGCCCCGGCCGCCACCATGAGCCCAGGCGCCACCCAAAAGCTCGAGATTCTCAAGCTCTTGTGGCGCAACGCCGAGACGATGATCCTCGACGAGCCCACGGCCATGCTGTCGCCGGCCGACGCGGAGGGTCTCTATCGCACGCTTCGGCAACTGGCGGAAAGCGGGAAGACCATCATCGTGGTCACGCACCGCCTGCCGGAGGTGCTGGAAGGCTGTGACGACGTCACGGTGCTGCGCGGCGGCAAGCTCATCGAGAGTCGCCCGGTGGCGGGCCTGACCGCACCGCAACTGGCCGAAGCGATTGTGGGTCGCTCTGTGGATGCCCCCGAGCTCACCCCACCCAACCTCGGCGAGGAAAGCCTGGTCGTGGAGAACCTAACTTTGGGTCACTCTTTGCGGAATGTCTCGTTCTCGCTCCGGGCGGGCGAACTCGTGGGCCTGGCCGGGGTGGACGGCAACGGCCAGAGAGAACTCCTGCGCTCCATCATGGGCGTGATGCGGCCTGATCACGGCACCATTCGCTTGCAAGGCCTCAATGTGACCAAGGCCAGCACCCGGGCGCGACTCGGCGCGGGTCTGCGATTGATTGCGGAAGACCGCTACCAAGAGGCGATGATTGCCTCGTGGCCGCTGGTGGAGAACGCTGCTTTGGGCCAGCATCTGCGCCCGCCATTCGCCCGTAATGGGCGGCGAGACTTGGCCGCCACGAGGGTGGCCGCCCAAGCGATGGCGGAACGATTCCGCACCAAGTTTGTCAGTCTCGATCAACCGATTGGGGGCCTCAGCGGCGGTAACCAGCAACGATTTATTGCCGGGCGCGCCCTGGCCGATGGCGGCGGGGTGGTGCTGGCTTTCCAACCCGCGCGGGGCCTGGACCTGGCGGGGATTGACGATGTTTACGGAGCGCTCCGCGCCCACACCTGGGCCGGGGGATGCGCCTTGGTGG
>CALRVA020000083.1:0-12390 GCA_943371495.1 Archangium gephyra
GACGTTCTCGAACATCCACTCCTTCAGGTCGTTCATCAACTGGAGCATCGGGGCGGAGAGACGAATTGCGGGCTGGTCTAGCGAGTGAGTGACGACATCGGTGACCATGCGCTCGATGCGTTCGCCGTGGGTGTGGCCAAGTTCGGAGAACGCGGCGGGAACGCCCGCGATGATGCCGCTGCGGATGGCGTCGTCGAGGTCGTGGTTGAGATACGCAATGCGGTCGCTGATGCGGACCACGGCGGCTTCGAGGGTGCTCACGGGTTCCCCGTCGTGGGCGCTGAGGTCGGCGCGGCCCTTGCTGTGCCCGCCGATGCCGCGCCGGGTTTCGGCGGTCAGGTTCAGCGGCGTGAGGATGTCCACCACGCGCAGGGAGTGCTCGGAGTGGTGGAAATGAGTGGGGCCGCCGGGGGGCACGGCCGGATCGCGCAGGGCGTCATCGAGGGCACGTTCTCCGGCGTGGCCAAAGGGCGGATGCCCGACGTCGTGGCCGAGGGCAATGGCTTCGGTGAGGTCTTCGTTGAGTCTGAGCGCACGGCTGAGCGTGCGGGCGATCTGGGCGACCTCGAGCGTGTGAGTCAGACGAGTGCGATAGTGGTCGCCCACCGGGGCGATGAACACCTGCGTCTTGTGCTTAAGGCGCCGAAACGGCTTGCTGTGCAGAATCCGATCCCGGTCCTTCATGAACACCGTACGCACGGCATCTTGGGGTTCCGGGCGCGCCCGGCCCTCACTTTCGCAGGCCAGGGCCGCGAAGGGCGAGAGCGACTGCCGCTCCCGCTCTTCCAGCGTCGCGCGTAGATTCGACATCAACGCTTATTCAGACGCGGGCAACGCGGCGTGGGCTTCCATAATCTGCACGGCGTTGAGGGCCGCCCCCTTCCGGAGTTGGTCGCCGCTGAGCATGAGGTTGAAACCGCGCGCATCGTCGGGGTCACGGCGGAATCGGCCCACCAACACGTCATCGCCGTGGCTGGAATCCACCGGCATCGGGAAATGGTTATTGGTCCGGTCATCTACCACCCGCACGCCCGGGAAGCCGGCGCAGAGTTCGCGCACCTGGTCCTCGGTGGGGGCAGCGCCCTGGAAGGTGATGTGGACGGTCTCGGTGTGGGCGCGCAGCACCGGCACCCGCACGCAAGTGACGTTCAATTGCAGTTCCGGAGCCTCCATGATCTTGCGGGCCTCGGCGCGGACCTTGCTCTCTTCCCCGTTCCAGCCGGTGTCGTCAATCGTTGTGTTGTGGCTGAAGAGGTTGAAGGCGTAAGGGTGCGGCATGATGCGCGGCACCACGGGTTCTTGGTTGATGAAAGCCTGGGTTTGCTCCAGTAGCTCGTCCATCGCGGCAGCTCCGGCGCCGCTGGCGCTCTGGTAGGTGCTGACGATCACCCGCTCGATGGGGAACGCGCGGTGGATGGGCGTGAGGGCCATCACCAGAAGAATGGCGGTGCAATTGCCCACCGGGTACAGCGTTTGCTGGCGCGTGATGAGGTGGCCATTGACCTCGGGCACCACCAGGGGGACACCGGGTTCCATGCGGAAGGCGCTGGAGTTGTCAATCACCACGGCCCCGGCGGCCTGGGCCGGCCCGGCCAGCGCGAGGCTGGGGCCGCTCCCGGCGCTGAGCAGAACGTAGTCGAGGTTCGCGAGAGCTTCCGGACGGGCGGTTTGGATTTCGATCCCTTCGCCTCGGAACGGGAGCTTGGTGCCCGCCGAACGGGCCGAGGCCAGGAGGCGTAGTTCTGAAATTGGCAGTTTCCGCTCCGCGAGGATTTCCATGATCTCTCGACCGACGGCTCCGGTAGCGCCCACAATGCCAATTCGCATGCCCGCATGGGTACCCGAACCGGCCTGGACCCTCGGGGCCCGTGTAGGGCTCCTGACTTGCAATTCCGATGATATGAGTGATATAAGACTTGAAGGCAACGCTTAAGGGGACAGATTTGGCGCAAACGAAAAACCTCAGTTACGGCAGAAGGAACAGCCCGGACCGCGAATGGAACCGGGAGTTGCTGTTCGAAAGCGCCAATGTGCGAGCCTATCGTGGTCACTGCGATTTGTCGCAACCGGTGTCGCGCAAGTTCTCTGTGGCCGGCGATCAAGGCTGGGTGGCCCTGAGCAGCGAAGGTTGTCTCGTGGCCCAATCTCCGAAGGGCGAAGACCGCTATCTGGTGGGCGCGCGCTCAGGTTTCTTGGTGTTCAGCGGTCTCTCCGGACAGGTGGTTTACGGCCGGGGGCTACAGGATTGGATTGAAATCGAGTGGGAAATTGATCGCTTGCGCCCCCTGCGCGACTGGCTGAAATCCCGTGAGATCGCCACGTCCGAAGGCCGCATCATGGTCTCGGGCGGACTGGAAGCCGAGGACGCCAACGGAGGGAGCCCCCTGGCCCGCTTGCGCCAGGCTTTGCTCCACACCCACGATGGCACGGAGCCGCTGGTCATTGGCGCCCTCTACGAACTTTGCGCGAAGTTGACCTGCCACGCCACGCGCCCATTGCTCGGCGAACCGGAGGGCGAACTCCCCGACTCTATAGCCAATCTTATAAGGTTTGTGCGCACAGACCCGGCCCGATCATGGTCGTTGCGGGATGCCGCGCACGAAATCGGTTACTCCCCCTTCCACCTCAGCCGGACGTTCCGGGCCTCGATGCCTTACGGCTTCCCGGAATACGTGGAGCGGTGCCGCGCGGAAGTGGCGTGCCAAGACGTATTGGCCACGAGCGAGTCGGTCGAGAAGATTGCGCTCGACAAGGGGTTTGGTTCGGCGCAGGCCATGCGTGATGCCTTCCGGCGCCACTTTGGCTTGTTGCCCAACGAAATCCGAACGCTGGGCGTTTACACCGTTTAGTTTGCGCCGAGATTGAGCAACTGAGCGGCGCGCTCCATATCCTTGTCGCCCCGACCGCTGAGGTTGACCACGATGCGGCTCCCCGGCTCAAATCGCCCAGGATGGAAGAGCGGCACAAAGGCATGCGCGGTTTCGAACGCCGGGATGATCCCTTCCAGGCGCGAGAGATCGGTGAAGGCCTTGAGCACTTCCGCGTCATCAGCGGCCTCGTACTGCACGCGGCCCTGATCCTTGAGGAACGAGTGCTCCGCCCCGACGCCGGGATAGTCCAGCCCCGCCGAGATGGAGTGCGTCGGCACCACCTGGCCGTCGCCGTCTTGCATCATGTAGCTGTAGCTGCCGTGGAGAACCCCCGGGCTGCCCGCCGTGAGCGGCGCCGCGTGGTGGCCGGAGGCGACGCCTTCCCCGCCCGCTTCGACGCCCACCAGCTTCACGCTGGGGTCATTAAGGAAGCCGTAGAAGAACCCAATGGCGTTGCTGCCGCCCCCCACGCAGGCGATGCCGTAATCGGGCAAGGTTTGGTAGCGCTCAAGATATTGGCGGCGGGTTTCGTCGCCGATCACGCGGTGGAACTCGCGCACCATGAACGGATAGGGGTGCGGCCCAGCGGCGGTGCCGATGATGTAGTGCGTGGTGCGCACGTTGCTCACCCAGTCACGCATGGCCTCGTTAAGAGCGTCCTTGAGCGTGCGGGTACCGCTGGTGACCGGGATGACCCGCGCCCCCATGAGCTGCATCCGGAAAACGTTGAGGCGCTGCCGGACGGTGTCCTCTTCGCCCATGTAGACGTCGCATTCCAGGCCAAACAGGGCGCACACCGTGGCGGTGGCCACCCCGTGTTGACCGGCGCCGGTCTCGGCGATGATGCGCTTCTTGCCCATGCGCTTGGCCAGCAGGGCTTGGCCGAGGGCATTGTTGATCTTGTGCGCGCCGGTGTGGTTTAGGTCTTCTCGCTTGGCGCAAACGTGGTAGCCGGTGACCTCGCTGAGGCGGCCGAGATGGGTGAGAGGGGTTTCGCGGCCGACGAACTCGGCGAGGAGGCGATGGTACTCCGCCACGAACTCGGGGTCCGCCCACGCACGCAAGAACTCTTGTTCAAGTTCATCCAGGGCCGGGACGAGTGTTTCTGGAACGTATCGCCCGCCGTAATCACCAAATCTCCCCTGCTCGTTCAACCTAGAATCACCGTCTTTGATTCTACGTTGTCTCTTGGCCCGAAGGTGCGGGATAGGCCCGGGCCACCATGAGGGTCCCGGTGGCCAAAAGACCGGGAAGCATGAGCAGATTGAGCAGCGGAATGTAGGCGCAGGCGCCCGCCACCAATGCGAATGGCAGCGCACCGGGCAAGCGGAAGGCCGAAGCGATTTGACGCGGGAACAGCACCCGCCGGCGGGCAAACGCCGGCGACGTGAGATCGCAGAGCGCGAGACAGCCGATAAGGAAGGCCGCAATCACCCCCGCCAGAATCCAGCTCACCGAAAGTGCGATGAGGCTGACGAAAATGGCAAAGCCGATGCGCATCGCAATCTCGATCCCGGTGCGCGTGAGCGAGACCGTGGCCTCGGGCACGGCCCCAAATTTGAGGATCTCGATGCGCTTGGTCATATGCTCCCAAATGGGGGCGGCAATGCTGGTGGCGCTGCCCAGATAGATCGCCTGGGAGACAAAGAGCAAGGCCATGGCCACAAGCACGCGGCCAAGCACGCTGGCGTCGAACTGCCCGCCGAGGCGGCTGATGCCGGTGCCGATGAGGTGCGCCACCCAGCCGCCCAGGAGCCACACCGCCAATGCATAGATCAAGACGAACGCGAAGAAGCCCAGCACCATCGGCAAGATGGCCAGGGAGCGGAGTTCACGATTCCCCAGGACGAGGGCGAATCCTTCGCGAAACGGGGGCATGACATCACTATGCCCCGGGGGAGGCCCGAGGTTGCATTTTGAGCCTTGCGAAATGGAAAAAGCCCTGACCGCTGGGGGGCGGAAAGGGCTTCATTCTGGTCAGTCGCTGATTAGTAGCGAGGCGGACTGTCGCTGGTGCGCTTGATGGCGTAGAAAACGCCTCCCACCACGGCCGCCCCCCCAATGAAGAGGAGCCAGCCTCCCCAGGGGTTGCGCTTTTCGCGTTCGGAGGCTTTCTTCAGCACGTCCTCAGCGTCTTTCCGATTCCGGGCGTCGTCGCTGGCACTGAGGGCGGCCTCGGCATTCGATTGGTGATCGAACTTGGCCTCCACATCTCGCTCGGTGTCTTTTTCCACCACTCCGACTTCGTCAAAGCTGCCCTTGAGGGCTTCTTGCTGTTGTCCGAGTTCGGCTTCGGATTGCTCGCTGTGGAACTTGGCGTCCTTCGGCTTGTCCTCGATGAACCCGAAGGCGGTGACGGCCAGCATGGCGGCCAGGGCCACCAGCCAGGGTTTGAAGTTCATGCTTTTCATCTCTTTCCTTAGAATCCCTTGCGGACAAATCCGCGATCTTGCCAGGTGCTGCGGAGCATTGTTGGGCTGCGCGGCAGGTTGAGGTCGATGAGCGGCTTGCGCTCGGGTCCTCGTTCCCGAATCCGGGTGTCGTAGTTCATGCGGATGGGCAGAGACCAGGTGACAATGGCTTCGTCCCGGGCGATGAGCGTGCCGTTGACGGTCATTCCGCCCCCGCTGGTGCCCACGTTCCCGCCGCCGCAGAAGTTGGTGTAGATCACCGCATCAATCTGGTTCACGCCTTCGGCGGCCGCATTGATCACGGAATCCGGGATGACGGACTGATACTTGCGGCGACCCGTCGCATCAACTTCCATCGCATTGAACGGAGGAATGTAGTTGCCTTCCTCATCGTAGCGACCCTTGGTGAAGGGCGGCTGCATGTAGTAGAGCGGGTAGGGGTTCGCGAACGTGACGGGGTTGCCCATGATGACGGACCCGCGCGCCGCGAGGCCAAGCATGTCGCGCTTCTCGTTGTTGTTCTCGATCGTCGTCATGCTGGCACCGGTGAAGTCCGGCGGACTGGCGTACCGCACCGAGCCGATCACGTGGACATTGCGACCCGTATAGATGGTGCCTCGACCACTGACCGTGCCCTTGATGGCGACGTCTTGCGTAAAGACCACGGGGCCGTGGATGCGGATGGGCCGCGCGGCCGTGCCAACCAGGAGGGCAGAACCCGTGAACACGCCGTTCGTGGTGAGTCGCACCCAGCGTGCGGCGAGCGGCCCTGCGCCGTCGGGGTCTTGCCACACGTCCAGGTACGCGCCACTATAGTTCACATTGGGCGTGCCATCCGGGTTTAAGTTGTTCGCCGAGCCCGGGTTCCCCGTGTAGTTCGGGTTAGCCGTGCCATCGCCAAAGAACTGCTTATCGTTCTGGTACGTCTGCGCCATCGTTTCGTAGCGGCTGATGTCGCTGAGGTCAGGCATGACCAGCTCTTCAGTGGGTTCGGTATCGAGCGTGCCTACCGTAGGGGTTGCCGCCGTGGTGTTACGAACCCAGTTCTTGGTGCCCGTGGAGTCCATCGCCGCCGCGCCAAAAACGCGATTGTTTTGGATTTGGGCTTCCGAGAAGAAGACAAGATCGCGCCACTTCTCAAACTCGTCACTGCCTATGGCGCCGTGAATGGCCGGGTTATAGGCCTGGCGCATACGGGTGCGGTGGGGGGTGGCCCCGGCGGCCACGGTGGCCGCATAGGAAGCATCCGTTTGCTTGACCGGGAGGTTGTTGACAAGCCCAGCGGCAGGAGGATCCAGCTTCGTATTGACCGATGCAATCATGCTGCCGTTGATGGTGCCCGTCCCGGTGATGAAGTCAAAGTTTCCGTTGGCGCGCATGTCGCCATTCACCAGGAGGTTGGTGGCATTGAAGCCGCTCATCCAACCGTAGTTGTTGATGAAGTAGGTGTAGTCAAAGATGCCGCTGCGGGCCAGTTCGTAGTTGGCGGTGACGTCCACCGTCATGCTGGACTCGTTCGCATCGAGAGCCCCGTTGTTGTTGGTATCAAGCCAACCCACGGAGCGTACAGTGACCACCCGGCGATACGGGTCAGCCGCGGGCGTTGTGTAGCCGATAACGGCGGACGCATAGCGTCCGACACCCGAAACATCGTCCGTCACGGCCAGCATCGGAGTAGCTTCGCTCGCCCCGGCCAGGGTGCTGTCCATGTCGTCGAAGAGCTGAGTCTGCTTAAAGGGGATCCATAGGCTGAGGAGCACGTCCTGCACCCCGGCTTCGCAGAGGTGCGAGGCCTGCACTTCGGCCGTCGTCGCGCGGCTATCGCGGATGCTCTGGGTGGCCCAATCGAGATACGTGACGCTGGAGACGCTGAGGATCATCATGATCCCGAACGTGGTGACCAGCGCGTTGCCCCGCTGCTTGCGCCGACGCGGGCGTCCGTTGTGAGAAGGAATGTTGAGTCTCATCTTGTGAGTTGCGGAATGTTCCGAAGGTAGATGGTCTCGCGCTGCCGTCCCAGGGCATTGACCGATGCGTCGTTGTTGGTTTGGGTCACCACTTTGATGGTGAGTTGCCGCGTGATGGCGCCCGGGCCAGGGGTAAATAGATCGTAAGCCGCGTCGGTGCCACCAATGTCGGTGGGCATGACGTTGCGGGCCAGCACGCGAGTGTTTGCTCCCTCGACGAGTTCGATCGTCTCGTCGCCGGCGTTGTATTGGATGCGGCGGGTCACGCCATCCCAAGTGGCCGGGACCGTGAAGTTGCCACCAGCATCTTCTTCCGGAAGGCGAAACTCGAGGCTCATACCATCGCCCGCCACCGTCACCGCCATGGCTTCGCGAAGCTGGTCACTGATGGCGCGAACCGCCTGGCGACTTTGGGTTTCGGCGACAATGCGCTCGCTCCCTCGCAGCCAGTTTTCCATCCCGCTGAGGTAGATGGAGATGCCGCCAAAGATGACGACGGTGCTGAGGATGCTCGCCACCATCACTTCGACGAGGGTCAAACCTCGGCGGCGATGAAATCGTAAACGGCGGCGCATCATAAGTTGCCCACCATGCTGGCGACCACAATTTCGCGGTTCAAGTCGCGTTCCCGCCAAGTCACCCGGACGGTGACGCGGCGCAGGTCAAATCGGACTTGCTCCACCGTGACCGTGCCTTCTCCGTCGGGCAAAACGTCAGACGGGCTATCCAGTTCGCCATTGTCCACATCGGTCCAGTCCCATGTGTTGAGGGCCGAAGGGGTGGCGCTATCCACCAAGCCGTTGGCAAACATTTGCGGACCTGTCATGTTCGCAAAGCCTCGACTCTTGAGGCTCTCCATCTGCTTTTGGGCGAGGGCCGTGGCCTGGTTGTTGAAGTTGGCCTTCGCTCGGCTGGTATTGGCCGTGGGCATGGTCGCCGCAAAAATCAATGCGCACGACAGGACCAAGAAGGACGCGATCATGATCTCGATGAGGGTGTGACCGCTGTTTCGGGGTTTAGCTTGAGAGCGCATTTTCTTTCTCGAAGTTCAAAATGAGAGATACGAGCGGGGGCAAATGCCACCCGCCCGTATCCATTGTTGGTTGAAGAAGCCGGGCTTTAGAGGCCAGACTTGTCGGTGCGCCAGGTGGCCGCGTCGCGACCACGGAACGTAGCGTCCGTACCGATCGTCGTTTCGTTGGCCATGGCCCCGGTCACGGGCCAGGTCACCGGCCAGTTCTTCATGTAATCCGACATGGTCGCACAGTCGTCGCCGACCGCGAGGCCTTCGTTCATCGCGCACTGCTCCTTGGCAGCTTCGATCTGCTCCAGGTTGGCGATGATCGTTTGAGCTCGGCTGTTCTGGCGAGCCGTGATGAAGTTCGGCACTGCAATCGCAAGCAGGATGCCAATGATCAGCACGACAATCATGATTTCAACCAGCGTAAAGCCTTTCTTCTTGTTTCGCTTCATGGTGTTAAGTGGGTCTCCGTTCTTGTCCGTCCGCTCCGGCGAGGGGGAACATGAGGGGGATTCCATGCCTAGCCGGGGTGCCGCTTAGGTAAAAATGCGGGCTTTCACCGATCTTTTATGAAACAACCCTGCTCTTGGATGAGCAGGGTTGTTCCGTTCGGTTGGTGCCGTGGGTTAGAGACCGGACTTGTCCGTGCGCCAGGTGGCCGCATTGCGGCCCCGGAAGGTTGACGGGGTGCCAATCGTGGTTTCGTTGGCGGCTGCCCCCGTGACGGGCCAGGTCGCCGGCCAATTGCGTAGATAGGCAGCCATAGTGCTGCAGTCATCGCCCACCGAGAGGCCTTCATCCATGGCGCATTGCTCTTTAGCTGCGTCAATTTTCTCCAAAGTCGCAACAATGGTTTGGGCGCGGCTATTTTGGCGGGCCGTAATAAAGTTGGGCACCGCAATCGCCAGCAAGATCCCAATGATCAGCACGACGATCATGATTTCAACCAAGGTAAAGCCCTTTCTGCGTTGACTTCGATTTAACATAGTAACTCCCAAGGGGGTGTGACATCCCTTATTGGTGCTACTTTTCCTTTTCCACACGTCGAGTCCCATTTCACCGGTACTTTCACTAGCCCCAAGAAGGGGGATAAAAAAGCATCCCCCCGCAAGCGGAGGGATGCTGTTCGCCGGCCTGGATGGACCAGGTAACTTTCTCTTAGAGACCGGACTTGTCGGTGCGCCAGGTGGCCGCGTCGCGACCGCGGAACGTAGCGTCCGTACCGATCGTCGTTTCGTTGGCCATAGCGCCGGTCACGGGCCAGGTCACCGGCCAGTTCTTCATGTAATCCGACATGGTCGCACAGTCGTCGCCGACCGCGAGGCCTTCGTTCATCGCGCACTGCTCCTTCGCAGCTTCGATCTGCTCCAGGTTGGCGATGATCGTTTGAGCTCGGCTGTTTTGGCGGGCCGTGATGAAGTTCGGCACTGCAATCGCGAGCAGGATGCCGATGATCAGCACGACAATCATGATTTCAACGAGCGTAAAGCCCTTCTTCTTCTTGTTCGTCATGGTCTACTTCCGGTCCATTCGGTACCGGCCTAAACTAGTGGTCGGTAACTGTACGGGAAATCCTAACGGGACAATCGAAACATTGAGTCGCGACTGGTAGTCTGAAGGAATATGAAGCAGTCAACGGCCCTTCTTGCATGTGCGGTGGTCATGAGCCCCGCCTTGGCCTCGGCGGACCCTTTCCGCCCCAGCATGGCCGACCAGGTGAAACTGGGGGCCGACGAAGCGACCCGCATCCGCAAGGAAGAACCGATCCTGAAGGCGACCGACCCGCGCGTGATTGAACTGCGGAAGATTGGCGCAGAACTGGTGGCGGCCATCCCCCCCAACAATATGCGGGGCAAGCCGTGGGCTTACACCTTCGATATCATCGACAAGAACGAAGTGAACGCCTTCGCCCTGCCCGGAGGGCCGATCTTCTTCTATTCCGGCATCTTGAGCAAGATGACCACGAAGGACCAGATTGCGGGCGTGGTGGGGCACGAGATTGTGCACGTGCTGAACCAGCACTGGGCCAGCCAATACGCCGACAACACCAAGCGCCGCCTGGGCATCCTGGCCGTCCTCACGATCCTAAACGCCGGTGACACGGTGTTTGACATCGCGAACGTGGGTGATGCGCTTTACAGCCTGGGATACAGCCGCAAGCACGAAACCGAGAGCGACAAGGTGGGCTACGACATCATGATGCGCGCGGGCTACAACCCGAACGGCATGGCTGAAGTCTTTGAAATGTTGGCCAAGGAAGGGGGCGGCGGCGGCCCGGAATGGGCGCGCACCCACCCCGATGCCAACAAGCGAGTGGCTTCCATCCGCGAGATGGTGCGCAAGGAAACCCGTGCTCTACCCGCCGTGCGGGCTCGGGATTCGAAGGCACTCGCGGCCGGCACGACGGCCAGCCCCGGCGAGCGGCTCCCCGGCAAGGGCGGCGGAACTAACCTTCGACCGGCCGGAACTCAGCGCTTGACTCAGCACTGGCTAAACTGCGGATGCTGACGTGACGGGCCAGGTCTCCGGCGACTTGCCGGAAGGCCTGCGCCTGCGGACTGTTGGGGTCGGCAATCACGCTGGGAAGGCCCTGGTCGGCCGCCGCCCCGACGCCCGGATCGAGCGGGATGCTGCCGAGGAATGGCACTTGCAGTTGCTTGGCCAGTTCGTCGCCCCGCAGACCGGCAAAGATCCGCGAGACGGTGCCGCAGGTCGGACAGCTGTAGGTGGCCATGTTCTCCACCACGCCCAGGATGGGTGAATTGAGCCGCCGGAAGAGACCCGCCGCCTTGCCGGCGATGTTGGCCGCCACGTTGTGCGGGGTCGTGACCAAGACCACGCCCGTAAGCGGCACGAGCTGCGCCAGGCTCATCGGGGCGTCCCCGGTGCCCGGGGGCAGGTCCACCAGCAGGTAATCCAGGTTGCCCCAAGCGACATCGGAAAGCAGTTGCTTCACCGTACCCGCCACCATGGGGCCGCGCCACAGCACGGCTTGGCCGTCTTCCAAGAGATAGCCGAGCGACATCATGGAAACGCCAAAGCGTGTAATGGGGATGATGCGATCGTCTTGGGTGAGAGGCCGCTCTGCGTGCGTGCCGGTCATCAGCGGGATGCTGGGGCCGTAGACGTCGGCATCGAGGATGCCCACGCGCGCGCCGGTTTGGGCCAGGGCCACCGCCAGGTTCAGCGTGACCGTGCTCTTGCCTACCCCGCCCTTGCCGCTGGCCACGGCGATGATCTGCTTGACGCCGGGGACGAGATTTTCGGCCTGCGGACCTCGTTCGCGCACGCGCGCCGTCATGGTCACCTGCACGGCACTGACGCCGGGGAGGTCGCGCACCACGGATTCGCACTGGGCTTGCAGTTCTTCGCGCACCGGGCAGGCCGGGGTGGTGAGCTCGACCGTGAAGCTGACTTCGCCTTCCGTTGAGACTTCTACATCCTTCACGAAGCCGAGGGAGACAATGTCGCGGTGCAGGTCAGGGTCCTTGACTAGGCGCAGGGCGTCCAGCACGCTCTCGACGTTGGGCAAGCTCATGTTAACGAGCCTACCGGGCAGAGAGTTCTGGCCTCGGGGACGGCTTGGGACAGCCCGGTGTGGCCGCCCCGGACAAATGAAGAGGGGCCCCACTGGTAAGTGGAGCCCCTTTCGTTTTGAACGTAGACCAACCTGCTGCGATTCAGGTTATGCCAGTTCTATCTGCAAGTCCTTGGCCAAATGGGCGCGCGCCCGAAATAACCAGCTTTTTACGGTGCCTTCCGGAGCGCCGGTAGCCAGGGCGATGTCGCCCACGGCCATCTGCTGCTCGTGCCGCATGCGGATGATCTCGCGGTAGCGCGCCGGCAGTCGGTTGATCGCTTCTTGCAGCGAGCGCGCGCTCTGCCGAGCTTCCACGGATTCCTGCACGGTGTCCCCGTTGTCGGTCAGCACATGCTCGAAGTGCTCCAGCGGTTCGCCGGCGCGCTTTCGCTGCCGCACGATATCAATGCAGCAGTTGGAGCAGATGCGCATCAGCCAAGGCAGGATGGCTCGCTCGGCGTCGAAACCGCTCAACGCGCGGTACGCCTTGACGAACGTCTCCTGGGCCGCGTCTTCCGCATCCTCGTGGTTGCGGAGAAGG
>CALRVA020000084.1:0-12209 GCA_943371495.1 Archangium gephyra
TGAGGAACGGGACACCCCGCGCCTTCAGGCGGCTGACCGTGTGCACGATGTCCTCGGTCTGCATGGCCACGTGCTGCACGCCCGCGCCCCCGAAGAACTCGAGGTATTCGTCAATCTGCGACTTCTTCTTGCCGGCGGCCGGTTCATTGATGGGGAACTTCACGCGACCATTGCCGCTCGACATCACCTTAGACATCAGCGCCGTGTATTCGGTGGAGATGTCCTTGTCATCGAAGGAGAGCATGTTGCGGAAGCCGAGGACATCCTCGTACCACTTCACCCACACGTTCATTTGGCCGAGTTCAACATTCCCGACGGCGTGGTCCACGGCCTTGATGCCGATGGGGTCGCCCGGCTGATTCTCGGCGCGGAAGCCCGGCAGGAACGGGCCATTGTATTGGTCGCGTTGCACCAGGCTGTGCACGGTGTCGCCGTAGGTGCAGATGGAGGCAATGCGGACGCGGCCGAAGTCATCTTCCAGCGTCGTCGGCTCTTGCCACACCTTCGCACCGCGATCCACGGCCGTCTTAAAGGCGAGGTCGCAGTCTTCAACCGTGAAGGCGATATCTTGCACAAAGTCGCCGTGGTAGGCGATCTTCTCGGCCATCGGGTGGCCGGGGCGTACGGGGGCACTGAACCACAGGCGGACATCTTCTTGCTCCATGGCGTAGCCCACTTCGTTCAGGTTGCCGGTTTCCAGGCCCGTGTAGCCCGTGATGGAGAACCCAAACGTGTGTTGGTAGAAGAAGGACGTCGCGCGGGCATTGTTGACAAAATGCCGGACGTAGTCAATTCCAATGATCGGAAAGAGGTCTTGGCTCATCGTTGATTCCTAAGTCTTCCGGTTGCACGCCCCAATTTCCCGGTGAGGGAATACGGTCGATCGGGCAACGAAGAGCTGGCGAAATTATGACACACCGGCGAATCGCGTGCGGAAGGGGCCTCGCAGACGTCTAACAGGAACATGAAAACCGCGCGGGTCTGGGAGTTGATGGTGGGCGTCATTGCGCTGGGGTACGGGGCCGTGGGTGAGGCCAAACCCGTGGTGCCGCGCGCCGAGATCGCGGTGGTGCCCACGCAGGCCATGCCGCTGATTCCGCTCGGCCCGTTTGTGCGGGCGGCGAATGACGACATTCTGGCCCTCAACGACGGCTGGATCCGGCGCAGCACCGATGGGGGCGCGACCTGGAAGGGCACGCGGATGTTCCCCGGTGGCGACTACGAGGCCCTCAATGACTCCGCCCTGCTGGTGACCAAATCCGGTCGGGTGGTGGCGTTCTTCATCGACCGGAAAACCCTACGCTACGAGTGGGACGATGCTGCCCGCCGCCTGAAGCCCAGCAGCAAGGCCTGCACCCTGGTGGCGGTGAGTGATGACCACGGAGCGACCTGGCGCATGACCCAAGAAGTGCAGGGCACCTACGCGGGGGCTAGCCGGGGCCTGGCTGAGATTGCGCCTGGGCACCTGGTGGCGGTGGGGCAGGAAATGACCAGCGCCAAGCCGACGAACGTGACCGTGATCTACGAAAGCACGGACAACGGCGACACTTGGCGGCGGCGCAGCACCATGGATGGCGGCGGGCGCGGGCACCACGATGGCATCTATGAAGGCGTGGTACTGCCGGTGCCGGGAGGGGCGATGGCGGTGCTGCGCTCTACGCAGGATTCGCTGTGGGTGACGCGGCGGACGGCCAGCGGGTGGAGCCGTCCGGTTTCGATGGGGATCCCGGCCAGTAGCTCACCGGCCGGGTTATTGAGGCTTAAAGACGGCACGATTTTGATGGCGTACAACCCGCTCTATCCCACGGGGCAGCGCACCACGCGGCGATTTGCCGACCAAGGGAGCGAGCGCGGGGCTTCGTGGTACCGGCGGGAGATCTACGCGCGGTGGAGTGAGGACGAAGGGAAGACGTGGAGCGCCCCCCGGGTGCTGTGGCGCGGGGACACGGACGCCGCCTATCCCACGCTTTTTGAGATTGAGCCGGGGCAGGTGTGGATGACGACCTACCAGGGGCAGGTGCGGTTGAGTTTTGACGTGAATGAGCTGAAGCAGACCCCCGCCGCGCCCTAAGGGGAGTTATGCCCGCAGAATTGCGGGGCTTTAAGACATATCATCAACTTTTAACCCGGATTATTGCGAGGGGTGGGTTAAACTGTGGTCATGCGAACCATTGGATTTGCGCTTGCTTTAGTTGGACTGTGCTCGGTGGCTTCAGCCACTCGGTTGACTTTTAACCAGGTGAACGGGGCTGTGATCTCGAACACCGACACCACGAGTAGCCCCAACTATGGGCACCGGGTGACGGCGACCACCATGGGCAACTTCTCCTACGGGGCCGAAGGTGGCTTCACTCCGAACGTAACTGTGGCCTACCGAGCGAACAATCCGAGCGGCACCTTCCCGGGATTGAGCACGTGGACCTCGGGCTACGGCAATTTGACGAACACGCTGTGGTCAGGAAATCTCCAATCAGCGGTACCGAACAACGGCTACGTCACGCTGACGGCCGATGCCGGATTCCAGGTTTCCCTGCTCTCCTTCCGCACCGCGCTGTGGTCTGCTGGTCCGGCGACGTACACCGATATCTCGGTGCGTGACGGGCTGGGCAACGTGCTGTATTCCACCAACGCCGCGAACCCGGTGGGCGGCAACGTGCTGCACGATTTCACCTCGAGCCCGTTGACCGCGCAGCAACTGGAGATCAAGTTCGGCCAGGGCTGGTGGATCGCGCTGGATGACGTGACCTATTCGCAGGCCGTGCCGGAGCCGGGCACCATGCTGGTGCTGGGAGCCGGGTTGGTGGCGCTGGCCCGCCGCCGCCGCGCGACCAAGTAGGCGCGGGACCTATTTGCGGAAGGGCGCGGTCTTGGGGCCGTGCCCTTTTTGGCCTATAATAGGTGCTGGCGCACGCCGACATAGCTCAGTGGTAGAGCAGCTGTTTCGTAAACAGCAGGTCGCCGGTTCGAATCCGGCTGTCGGCTCCACTTCCTTTCTTCCTCCGCGCCCCTTGAGCTCAAACTCGCCTTGGCGGTAGGCTCGCTTCCTCGCCGGGACTCCCGCTCATGCCACCGAATCTGCAATGGGGATTAGTTATCTTTAACGTGCTCTACTTGTCGGCATAGGGCGTCTACTGGTGAGCGCATTCCGGAGAACGGACGATGATCTTCTACGGTCAGGCGAACTACGAAACCGATCTCATAAGCGCCCGGTGGCAAGCGGGCCTGTTGGGTGTGTTCTCAATCCTTGTGGTTGCCAACTTGGAAGTATTTGGAATGATTGAGATCAATGGCCCGCTGTGGATATGGGGTCCGCAAATCGTCCTTGGCGGAAGTTACTACAGTTGGCGGCGGGCCGTGGCCATCAAGCGCGAGAAGGAGCGTCTCGCCCGCAACCTAAAGCCGTGCGACCATGCCTGACTGGCTCGTGGATTCGCTGGCCGTGTTCCTGTTGTACGGCATTTTCTTCGCTTTGGTAAGCCCGGATGTGGCGATGGCCTTTCATAAATCGCAGTTCATCAAAACCGAACCTGAGGACGTTGACTATGCGGCCAAGTCCAGGTTTGCGCGCGCAGGCGGACTGGCGCTCACCGGCTGTGTCCTCTTTGGCGTGCACATGATCTACCCACTGTGCATCTTTGTCATGGTCGTCTGGGCGGCTTTGTGCTTCATTTACGGCCCCAAGCTGCTCCAGCGGTGGGGCCTCTAAGCTGCTTGAGTGCAGCCGGGCAACCCGGTGTCTCAGGTACTGTCGGAGGGGAGTGGTGCCATGATCCTCATCTCGGACTACGACAAGCCACCGATCACGCACGCGCACTTGATGCTCGAGGCGCACGAGATCCTGGAGTTGATGGCGGGGTTTGCGGGCCTCCTCCATGACCCCGAGAATCACCACGACCATGTTCGCGAAGGATGGGGGGAACTTGACTTAGTGGTGATCAAGCCCGGCGAGACCAGAAGTTTCCCTCCTGAGCTGGCGCAACTCATTACCGAGTACTTCGAGGCGAAGCAGAAATCGGAGGGGGCAGGTTGATCATCCTCAATGGCGAACCGGCGACCCGGGAGGACTTGCTGGCATTGTTTTTGGAGCCGGACGAGGTGTATTCATTGATCGTGAACTGTTGTCGGCTTCTGCGCTCCCCTGAGTATCAAGAATGCAAGATCACGGATGGCACTAGTACGTTGGTTCTCTCCGGCATCCACCCGGGCAACGCGAGCCAAGTCCCCGCGCACCTGGTGGATATGGTCGAGAAGTACTTTGCAGAGCGTTTCCCTTCGACGCAAAGGGGCGGCAACTAGCTTGTTGCTAGTCGATTTGCATGACGAGGACTAGCGGCTACTGTTGCCACATATAGTGCAACCTAGACTGACTTGGAACGTACTTGATCTAGTGCCCGGACTTGGCCGGAACTCAGTTATGAGTTCCTGAGTAGCTTCGATGATCCAACGTTTGCAGAGTGACTACGAAATCTACGTCTCACTATTTATGATGATTGTAGTGGCCTACCGCATATCTCCCACCGGAATCCAGAGACGCTATCGGTGGGAAGGCCGTGAAGGAGAATCCCTTGAGGACTATCTCAAGCGCCCTTACGTAATGGCAATCGTTCCTGGCGGAAAGTGCATGATTGGAAGTTTTGCATTACTCATACTGCTAAAGCTATCGGTGTCACTTGAACGTACGCAACTCCCGCTTTTCTTTGTTCCCATGCTTGTCGGGATGCTTGTCCACCTTGTCTTTATGTATAAAGCGTGGCAAGATTCGCTGTTGACTGAGTAAATCGCCACCACCACCGAGGTATGACTGTCAGGATTCGCGCAGGCGGAACCATTCATGAGGAACTTCCAGGAACTCGTCGGCCAGTGGGTCAAGTTCGAAATCAATGGCCGCGTCCTGCGGCCGAGCCTGGTGCTGGCCGTCATTGAGGACGCGGTGGTGGTCGCTATGCCGCCGTACAACTCCCTCAACAGCTTCTGCGCGGCTTACCCCGCCGACTCAATCACCCGCTGGCTGACGCAGCACCCGGAGATTGACGCCATCCGCCAAATCAACCCACCGAACGGGCACCTCAAGCCCCTCGCCAAGGTGCGGACCCTCATGGATATCGTCGAAGCCCTGGGCCAGCAAGGGAAGCCGCTGGCGATCGTGCCAACAGACGGGAGAAGCTCTGTGCACGGCCAGGTCATCGCGCATGAAGAAGACAAACTCTTGATGCGGGTCTATGAGCGAGACTTCTTCCAGGCCACATTCCAGGTACTGAATGACCACGACATTCATTACCTGGTTTGGGATGACCCCTATGATGCACGGTTAGATGAAATCAATCGCGAATTGGCGCCTCCGCCGTGGCCCGAATACGGCACCTGGCGAGTACAAAAGGCGTTGCATCATATCTTGCAAGAGTTGCTCAAGAGTCACATCATGGTTGAGACGGAAGATTGTGTCTTCCACGGTCACCTAGTGGCGCTTTATGAGGACGGATTGATCTTGCATTGCAATGTGAAGATGGGCGACTGGAGTGGCGCCCCCTACTTTGCCTACATCCCCCTCGATCAGGTGCAAGAAGTGACCCGGGACCAAGATGAGCAGAAGCGCTTCCCCTTGGAGAGCCGGTTCTTGGATTTCCCGGATTCCTACGGGCGGCTAGGGTCTTGCCACGGCTTACTGAAGGAACTGCATGCGCGCGGCGATGTGGTGGACATTTGGATTGGTGAGGACGAAATCCAGGTGATGATCGAGGAGGTGGATGAAGAGGTCGTCCGCTTCACCGAAATCGAGTATCCGGGCCGCAAGACGTTCGCGGGCACCGAAGAGCTGAGCTCGATCCAGGCCGTTGAGTTCGGCTCGGGCTATCAGTCGTGGCTGAGCCAGTGCCGTGATCAACTCTCGGGGGAAGCGTCGGAATCGTCAGGGTAGCAGGGGCCACTCAAAGAGGCTAAAGATGCTGCCGCCCGATGCGTTTAAGTACCCGCCGTTACACCCTCAATAGTGGCTGGCGGACAGGAATTGTTCCGGGGGAGTGAACAATCTCCGGCCCCTTGCGTCAGCGGTCTTTGATGAGTCTCACTGCTCTTGTGCTTGTCGCCATGAATCAGGCGGCCACCCCCGCCCCGCGCGCGTCCATCCTCACCTTCTTGGAGACCAACAGCCTCTTCTTGGATGGTCCGGAGCCCCGCATCATGCTGAACGGGACGCAGATTGTCTTCCCACCGGAGGGTTCGCTCAAGCCGCAGGTGGTCATCAAGCAGAACGGCACCGTCATCCACACGGATGCACATCGCGGGTCGGAGTACCGGGGCGGAGCCTTCTGGTACCAGAGCGCGCGCACACCGGGTGCCATTTCGCTCGGCACGGAGAACGGAACGCGCACGGTGGAGGTGCATCTCAATGACCAGGTCATCGGGAAGTTTGAATTCACCCTCACCAAAGAGTCCAACGGAGATGTGCTGAACCCGAAGACGACCTGGAAAATCGTTGGCCCGTGGAAGGACTTGGGCTACTTTAAGCATGAGCCGCAGACGGACCAGTACCGGAAGGATGTCTTCTTCGTCTGTTGGGTCGCCCAGCACGAGCTGACTCCGGAGAGCAAGACGGTGACGCTGACGGTGCGGAAAGGCAGCACCGTAATTATGAAGGGGCGTGAGAGCTACCCGAACGGGGTGCCCTACAGCCGGTTTGAAGTGCCGATGCAAAAGCCGAACAATGACGCCTTCCAGGTGAGAGACTTGGCCGCCCACAACGGCCCGGTGGTGGTGGAAGTGAAGCAAGGGGCGCGGGTGCTGCGCACTTGGAATGCCACGATTGCCAACGGGGCCTTTGTGCCTCATAAGCGGTCGGACCACAACACAGCCTCACCGCTAGAGTATCTGCCCCCGCGCCGCATCAGTGGGAACTCGGTGGAAGTCCATACCATGCATTGGGTAACGCGCTAAGTCCTATCGCGAATCTCTTGGTCGAAGTCTCCCCGTTGCTTGCGCAATGGGGAGACTTTTGATTTTGTTACCGGTGAAACCTTGCAAGTAGATTTACAGGGTTGATCAAAATAGTCCCGTGCCACTGAACAAATGTGAGCACAACTCGTTACCGCTTAGTGCAGATGCGAATGCGCATCGGCAAACTGCGCGGTGGCGATAGCCATGGCGCGGGAAGTCGGAGTATTGCACTCGGACTTAAAGAGGAATAAATGACCAAATCTTATACTTTCGGGGTGCTCATCGCGTTGGCCCTCGTGGCCGCTCCGGCCCTTTCTCGTGCGCAGTCCATCGTCAGCCGATCTACGTTCATGGAGTTCGACGCTTTCTATGGTGGGGGTCCTGATACATGGGATCCTTCCGGGACCGTATCGGAATTTGACGTCGTCTTGTCGGACAGCAACACGTTGACCTTCGCCGATGATCGGGCGGGTACGTTTCCCATTGAGTGGACGGCCGGGGTGAGCTTTGACATGCTGCAAACCCATACCATCACGGGTTCGCTAGGGGCGTTCCAAACCATTTCGGGGACCATGCGAAGTACGAACACAACTTACGCCACGGGCATTGGCGTGGCGGGCATCCCAGGTTCGCAAGAACAGTTGATTGGGTTTGAGGTTTCTCAACCGACCAACTATCGTCTTGAGGGGAGCATTCTCTTTAACAACGGGGGGAACATTCGGCGTTC
The DNA here is from genome assembly GCA_943371495.1 of Archangium gephyra. GTDB lineage: Bacteria > Armatimonadota > Fimbriimonadia > Fimbriimonadales > Fimbriimonadaceae > JAHBTC01. The sequence goes on from CALRVA020000084.1 coordinate 7,658, forward strand.
CATCGTCGAGTTGCAGTATGAGTTCTTTTTTGGCTGGGCCAACATCTTTTCGACGGCCGGACCGGACCTGGGGCCGGACGCCTCGTTTAGCTACGACGGACTGCTCGAGCCCGGTAACTACCGGATTCGGAACTACGCCGAATTGCAGCGCGAAGGGAATGTCACCTTCGTGGCCAACAACGAGTACATCCTTACCAATCTGGATGCGGTGCCCGAACCGGCCTCGATGCTAGGCTTGGGCGCAGGCTTAGCGGCCCTGGCGGCACGCCGCCGCCGCCGAGCCTAAGAAGTCCATATCTGCCCCACTACCGATGAGTGGGGCAGAGGGATTGACTTACGACCCTTCGCCCCGCGCGGATGCGGGGAGCTTGCGGATCTCTTGCGTAATGGCAAAGGACGCCGCGTCAATGAAGTAAAGCGTGTCCTTCAGCTGCTTCACGCCGGGGTCATCGGCGGTGGGGTCCGCCCCCACCAGGTTTATGTCAAACGTCACCCCAAAGCGGATCATGTATTCATCTTCCAGCTTCAGCAAGTAGGGATTCCCGTACTTCTGAATCTTGGTCAGCACCACTCGCATCAGCTCCTCACTCGGGCTGGCCGCGCCACGCCATAGGGTCGTGTAGATCAAGTGATTCTTCGTCGGCCCGACCTCTTGCGGCGTGGGGGCAATCATCACGTTCCGGTTGGTCTCGCCCTCTCGGCTAAAAACGACCAAAAACGCCTTTTCATCCTGCGTGCGGCCATAGCTAAACCCGGTGGCCTTGATCGCCGCCTCGATGCGTTTGCCTTCGGCCGAATCGAGAGTTGAAGCTTCTTGGGGCACGGCCGGCGTCATCATCAGCGCCGTAATGAGGCTGAGAGAGGCCAGGCTCACTGCTTATCCTCCTCGCCATTCAGCTCTTTCTCCATGAAGTCCGAAGTGGACGCCACCACGGCCAGCAGGTCGCGCACCTGCTTGGGATCACGTCGGGGGTCAATGTGGAGGCGGTAACGCAAACGGTAAAGGGTTTGGGCCTCGCTCGGCAGTTCATAGGCCAAGCCCCCGCCCTTAAAGCGATAGGTGAAGGCCTTTTCCAGCAGAGCCGCATCAGCCGGTTCGGCACTTTCCCATACAATGCCGAAGGCCTCGTTGGCCTGCAGGGAGTTGTACGTCTCCGTTGCCGCCCGCATATAAATCTGGTGCTTGCGCTCGGAGTTGGCGATGTTGAAAACGACTTGGAAGAAGCCCGGGATTTCGGTGTAGGTCAGCTCCGTGGCTTTCATCAGGGTGGTGATCGCCTCGTCCGGGGCGGCGGGTGCGGCCGCTCCGGGCGAGATTGAGGCCGCCATCAGGAGGCAAGCGGTCAAAGACATACGCACCTTCAGACGGCACAGCCCCTGGGTTCGTTTCTCCCGTTCGTGCTGAGCGAGCTTCGCAAAATTACGGGCTTCCCTCAATTCGTGGCGCGGCAGGGGTGCCAAGTGGTAAGTTTTCGGCAACCATTCTTGGAGTTTGATTGTTATGCGTCTGCGTCTCACCAGCTCGTTGCTCATTGCCGCCCTGGCGGTTTCGTCCTGGGCTCAAACCGGCTGGAACCGGTACAGCGTCGAAGTCCAGAATGATGTCGACGCCCAGCGGCTGGCGGATTCGGATCTCGGCATCTTCTCCTGCCACATCCATCGGGGCCGCACCGACCTCATCGTCGGTCCGGGCGAGGTTCCCAAGTTGTGGAGCCTGGGCATGACCTACCGGTGGGTGGGAGTGCTCCCCGATCCTCGCGGCTGGGATCAGCGCCCGCAGCCGGCCACTCTCAATTACCGCACGCAGTATTACAACTACGACCAGATCATCGGGCAATACGAAGAGTGGCGCCTGCAAAACCCCAACCTGGTCTCCCGCACCCAGATTGGTACCAGCGTGCAGGGGCGGCCGATTTGGGCGTACCGGGTGTTCCTTCGCATCCGCAACACGCCCGAACAGCGCTCGTTTGTAGCCAACTTCGGCATTCATGCCCGTGAGTGGATCAGCCCCGCCAGCGGGTTGCACATCTTCCGCAAGTTGCTGGACAATCTGAGCGGAGACCCGGACCAGCTGAAGCCGTTCCGCCCGGGCACCGCTTACTATTTCATCCCGGTGATGAACCCGGATGGCTACGCCTACACGTGGTCTACCAACCGCATGTGGCGGAAGAATCGTCGGGCGAATTCCGGCGGATCGTTCGGAGTGGACCTGAATCGTAACTTCTCGAAGGGGTGGGGTGGCTCCGGCTCCAGCGGCTCCCAAAGCTCGGATATCTATCGCGGCCCCTCCGCCCTCAGCGAGCCCGAAAGCCAAGCTCTTGTCAATCTCGTGAACAATATTTCGCCCGTGGGGGCCTTCATTGACTATCACAGCTACGGCGAGTACGTGCTGTGGGCATGGGGATACACCGCCACGGCGTCCCCCGGGGAAACCTGGCTGCGGCGAACGGGCGCGACCATGCGGAAATACATGGCGGACCAACACGAGCACGTCTATACGATGGGGGCCACGGGACCGACGCTCTACCTGGCGAGTGGCGTAACGCCGGACTATATGTACGACCGGTTCAATGCCGCCGCTTACACCATCGAGCTTCGCGACAAGGGCCAGTTCGGGTTCATCTTGCCCGAAAACCAGATCAGCGATACGCAGGATGAAGCCTGGGAAGGTTTCCGTGCGCTCTCCCAGCGCATCCAGATGCGTTAGGCTAACCCCATGGCCGGCAGGATGAGCATCAGGCCGGCCATCACCACGACAAACCCAATGATGTCAATCAGGATGCCGGACCTGAGCATCTCACGCGCCGGCACCAGCCCCGAACTGTAAACAATCGCATTCGGGGCGGTGCTGACCGGCAGCATGAAGCCCATGCTGGCCCCCAGGGCCACGCCGAGAGCCGGAGCCACCGGCGATACCCCGGCTCCTTCGGCGAGGCCAATGGCCACTGGCACCAGCGTGGTGGCGGCGGCGGTGTTGCTGGCCAGCTCGCTCAGAAGGATAGCCGCAGCGGTGACCAAAGCCGTGATGCCCCACACGGTGCGAGCGCCGCTGGCCTCGGCCGCCATCTCGCCCAGAGATTTGGCCAGGCCGCTTTCGAACATCGCCTGCCCCAGGGCAATCCCCCCGGCAAAGAGGAGGATCGTCCCCCAGTCAATGCTGGCGGCGGTGCGCCAGGTCATGCGCGAATCCTCTTGCCGGCCGGGGAGCAGAAAGAGCAGGCCCGCCCCGATGAGCGCCGCCACGCTGGCCGGCACCCGGCTGGCAAACTGCTTGGCAAACTCGTTTTCTGGACCCATGATGGCCAGCAGGCTGTCTGGCAGCATCCACAGGATCACGGCCACCACAAAGGCCACTAAGGTATTGCGCTGGCCCTCGCTCATGCGGCACATCTCGGCGAGGCGGGCTTGCGCCACGGGGGCGACGAGTGCCGTGGCGGGGGCCCCTTGTCCGTATCGCCACCGCAACACCGCCCAGCACGCCACCAGCATGGCGAGAGTGATGGGCATCCCGAAGGTCATCCATTGGAGGAACCCAATCCGCTCTCCGGTGGCCTTGGCCAGCATGTCAATACCAATCAGGTTCGGAGGGGTGCCGACCGGCACCCCCACCGCAATGCTGGAACCCCACGTCAGCATCATCATCAGGCCGATGGCAAAGAGCCGGGTTTGGTCGGGTGAACCGATGGCGGCCAGTAGGCTCAAGCCGATGGGCAAGAGCATGGCGGTGGTGGCGGTGTTGCTGATAAAGAGTGAGAGAAGGCAAGCGATGGCCCCCACCGAGAGGAGCAAAGCCGAGGCGGAGCGCGTGGCCCACTTTTGGGCCAAGATCAAGTGCGCAAAGCGCTCGCCCAAGCCCGTCACCTCCATGCCTTTGGCCAGAATGAAACTTCCAATGAAGAGCGGGATGGTGGTGTCGCCGTAGGCGGCAAACACCTTCTTCTCGTTGAGGCCGCCGGCGAGGATGAGGAGCGCACTGCTGACGAGCGCGGTGATCCCGAGCGGCAGAACCTCGCTCATCCAGAGCCCGACGGTGAGGGCAAAGATGGTGCCGACGTGGCGCTGCTCGGCCGGGAAATCGCGCAGAAGCCAAAAGGCCAGCGCCGCCATCACCACGGGTAGCGCCAGCTTTTGCCAACTGAATCCCGTGCCCGCCGTTTCGCTCATGGTGCCATCTTGGCACCGTTGCCTTGCTCATTTCAGAGGTGGCATTCCCGGGGTAGCGCAAAGCGACCCCGTGTGGCCTCGAGACCTCGCCGCTAGGCCGCTGACTTGTTTGCGCCGCGCGGTGATTCCTGGATTTGGAACTTCGCCACGATGCCTTGCAACTGCCGAGACGCCTGGGTGAGGTCTTGCCCAAGTTGCTGCAGACTCGCAATGTCGTCGAGTTGGCCTTGCAAGGCCCCACTCACTTGCTCCGTAGCGGCGGAGACTTCCGAGGCGTCGTCAATCAAGCGCTGAATTCCACCTTCGGTGCTCTCGGTAGCTCGTTGCACCCGTGCGGTTTCGTACTGTACATTGGCAGCGTCTTTGGCGACTTGCGCCACGCCATCCA
>CALRVA020000085.1:0-12041 GCA_943371495.1 Archangium gephyra
GCTCGCAGGATTTCAATGCTCGATCGTTCCGCACCTTCCCCGTTGACGTGGTAGGTGATGAGGGTGCCCGGTTGGCTGTTGGGCGCGGCCCAACCCCGGTCTCCACCGAACCATCCACGCGGCGTGCGTCCCAGATAGAGCACATCCGAGGCCGGGGCCACATAGAGCGGCTTGGCCATGTTGGCTTCCGTCAGGAATTCAAACACGCGGAACGGCAGTTGCCACACGCTGCGACCGTGCGTCGCCACCAGGGCGTCATTGTCGCGCGGGTGCAAGAACACGTCGTTCATGCGCACCGTCGGCCAGTTGCCCGTCTTGTACTTGCCCCAGGTTGCGCCTCGGTCCAGCGAGACGTACAGGAAGTACTCCGTGCCCAGAATCAGGTAGTCCGGGTTGAGGACCCCTTCTCGGATCACGTAGGCCGCACCGGCGTCCTTCAGGTCGCCGCCGACTCGCTTCCACGTCTTGCCGAAGTCGTCCGTCATGAACGCCCAGGTTTCGTAGTCGTTGTTGCGGTGGCCGTCCAGCGTCACAAAGCATCGTCCGGCCTCAAATCGGCTGGGCGAAACGCTACTGACGTAGGTGAAAGGCGGGGCTTCCGGAATGTTCGGCGTGGTGTTGGTCCACGTCTTCCCGCCATCCTGCGTCACCTGGACGTTGCCGTCGTCGGTACCCACCCAGATCACACCGGGCGTGCGCGGCGATTCCGCAATCGAAACGATCGTCGTGTGGTTCTCGGCCGTGCTTTGGATGTCTCCCTGCGGCACCACTTGCTTCGACTTGTCGTTCGTGGTCAGGTCCGGGCTGATGGTTTCCCAGTTGTCGCCTCGGTCCATGCTGCGGTGCAGGTGCTGCGAACCCACATAAACGGTGCGCGAGTTGAACGGACTGAGCGCAATGGGCGTGTGCCAGTTCCAGCGGAAGCCTTCCCCACGCGGGCGAATCGAGCGTCCGCCGCCTCGCAGTTGGTCCACGCGCTGCACGGCGCCGCCCTGGCTTTCGGTGTACACCGTCGTCCAGTCGTTCGGGTCGGCGAGTACGGTAAAGCCATCGCCGCCACTCAGCGAAATCCAGTTCTCAGGGCCAACGAAACCGCGTCGGGTCTGCGTCGGGCCGGCCCAACCGCCGTTGTCCTGCAGGCCGCCGTACACCCAGTAGGGGCGTCGCATGTCCGCGTGGACCGCATAGAAGTGGCCCATCGAGATCTGCGTAAACAGCTCCCAGGTTTGAGCGCGGTCACGGGTTTGGTAAGGTCCACCGTCCGTCCCCACCAGGATGTGGTTGGAGTCGCTGGGGTCAATCCACATGGAGTGCCAGTCGGAGTGAACGTTGTCGTTCCCTTCGCGGAACGTCTTGCCCCCATCCGTGCTGATGTGCAGGCTCACACCCAACACATAGACTCGGTTCCGGTCGCTCGGGTCCTGCTTAATCTCCGAGAAGTAGAACGGGCGCGGATTCAGGTTGGAGGTGCGGCGCCAGGATTCCCCGGCGTCATCGGATTGATACACCCCGCCCTGCACGGCATCCACGATGGCCACCAGGTGCTTGGGGTCGGTGTGGTTCACGTCCACCCCAATGCGCCCCACTTCGCCGCCCGGCAGGCCACGGGTGACCTTCTTCCAGGTCTTGCCGCCGTCCGTGCTCTTGTACATGCCGCTGCCGTTTCCGCGGGTCATCACGTCCCACGGCCAACGTCGGCGCTCCCACATGCTGGCGTAGAGCACATTCGGGTTCTTCGGGTCAATATCCAGGTCCACGGCACCGGTCGTATCGTTCACAAAGAGCGTGCGCGTCCAAGTCTTGCCGCCGTCGGTCGTCTTATAGACCCCGCGCTCGTCGTTGGGGCCCCACAGGTTGCCCAGGGCGGCCACCCACACCGTATTTTCGTCGGTCGGGTGAAGGATCACGCGGCCGATCTGGCGAGAATTCTTGAGGCCGACATGCTCCCACGTCTTGCCTCCATCCAAACTCTTATAGACGCCGTCGCCCACCAGCGTGGAGTTGCGGCTGGCCGGTTCCCCGCTGCCAATCCAGATCACATCCGGGTTCTTTTGGCTAATGGCAATGGAGCCTACCGAGCCCGAGCCCTCTTGGTGCCAGACCGGACGGAAGGTCATCCCACCGTTATCCGTGCGCCAAGCGCCGCCCGAGGAACCCCCTACGTAGAAAATGCGCGGTTCTTTCTCGTAAACCGCGATATCCATAATGCGGCCGCCCATGGTGCCGGGACCCAATTCTCGGGGCGGCAACACCGAAAGCATCTGCTCAACCGACTGGTTTTGCGCAAATGCGGGCGCGACTAAGGCAAGGGCGAACAGAACACCAACACAACGTCCGCGTAACATCGTCCCCATTACGGCATAATCCCCGCCCGAAGTTCCACCCCTAGCCCCGGTCGGTTAGAATCTTTTTCATGGAATTTGCGCTCACCGCCGAGCATGAACAGATCCGTGAAGCTGCCTACAAGTTCGGACAGAACGTGATTGTCCCTTCCGTGGGCGAACTGGACCGCCAGCACACCAGCGACCCCGAGACCTTGAAAAAGCTCGGCGAAGCCGGTTTGCTCGGGCTGGGCATCCCCGCGAAGTGGGGTGGCACGGACACGGACTACATTTCGGTCGGCATCGCCTGTGAGGAACTGGAGCGCGCGGATTCCACGGCGCGCGTCGTCATGAGCGTCCACGTGGGCCTGCACTGCATGACGATGATGCAATGGGGCACCGAGGAGCAGTGCGCGAAGTGGCTGCCTGACCTCGCCACGGGTAAGAAGATTGGCGCATTTGGCCTGACCGAACCCAACGCGGGCAGCGACGCCGCCAGCATGAAGACCACCGCCCGCCGCGAAGGTGACGAATACGTTTTGAACGGTGAGAAGACCTGGATCAGCCTGGCCGACTACGCCGACCAGTTCTTGGTGATTGCCCGCTTGGCCGAGACCGACGCCAAGGCCCCCTACGCTGCTTTCATCGTGGAGCGCGACCGTCCAGGCTTCAGCAGCCGCGCCATCAAGGGCAAGCTCGGCGTGCGCGCCGGCAACACGGGTCAGATTTTCTTCGATAACCTCCGCATTCCGGCCAGCAACATGATCGGCCAAGAAGGCGACGGTTTCAAGGTCGCGATGAGCGCCTTGGATCACGGTCGCTACACGGTGGCGGCCGGGGCCGTGGGCATCATCACCGCGTGCATGGACGCCTGCTGCAAGTACGCCAATGAGCGCAGTGTGCAGGGTGAGGTCATTGGCAAGAAGCAGCTCGTGCAACAGATGATTGCCAAGATGGCGCGCGGGCGCGACATTGGCCGCCTGCTCTATTACCAAGTGGGGTGGATGAAGAATACGGGCGTCCGCCACACCCGCGAGGTGAGCATGGCCAAGTGGGTGAACTGCGAGGCTGCCTTCGAAGCCGCCAACAACGCGGTGGAAATCCACGGGGCGTACGGCTACTGTGATGAATTCCCGGTGGAGCGCTATTTCCGCAACTCACGCGGCGCGATGATCTACGAAGGCACCCACGAGATCCACACGATCATGCAGGCCGAATACGCGCTGGGTTACCGCGAGGATCGTCCGATCGCCCGTACCCTGCCCACCTTCCCGTTCGCCTAACATTGCTCTCGGCAAGAAAAGAGCCCCTTGCTTCATGGGAAGCAGGGGGCTCTCTTTGGTTGGGTCAGCGGCTAATTCGCTTCCACGTAGTTCAGTTCTTCACCCGCAATGGCTTCCAGAATCGCCGAGCCCGTACCGTCTTCGTTCATATCCCAGACTTGACGCTCCGGTGTGTCTCTCACGTAAACGATCGAGTTATCCGAACGGTAAGCGGGCACCCGCTCGGTATCGGTGGTGTTGGTCAGGCGCGTCTTGCCGGTTCCGTCGGCATTCATGGACCAGACATCGCGGGCACCCCCAGCATTGCGGATGTAGACCAGCTTCGTGCCATCCGCATTCCACCGGGCATCGTCATTGCCTTCTCCCGTGGTCGGCGTCAGCGCGGCACTCACGCCCGTGCCATCCATGTTCATCGTCCGGATGAGGGGCCAACCCGTGGGGCTAGAGGAGAACACGATCTTGTTGCCCTGCCGATTCACGTCGAGATCAATCATGCCGCCCCCGGCCGACCCATCAAACAGCGTCACCACGCCCGTTCCGTCCGGGTTCATGCTCACAATTCGGTTCGTAAGGCTGATCGCGTAGATCTTCGTGCCATCGGCGTTCCAATCGCCGAGGTAGTGGCCCGTAATTGGGACCGCTCCCGACCCGTCCGCGTTGATGACAACCATGGCCGTGCCGGTGCCCATCACAATCTTGCTTCCATCGGGGCTTCGGCGGGGCGAAAACAGGCTGTCCGCTCCGGCATCGTAGATGGTTCGAAGAACGCCCGTAAGCTCGTTGCGGGCCACAAGCCGACTGTCCGAGCGCACGAAAAGGATTTCATTGGCCGCAGCCGTGCCGGTGCCACTCCCTCCGCACCCGGACATCGTGACAGCCACACTTAAGATGGCGATCGGAATGAGTAAGTTTTTCACATTGAAACGTTACCTCCCCCTGTAGTGAAAGTTTCCAGTTTCAATCACCAATTCGAGTTCTGCGCGGCACTGGGTCAAACCCAAACAAACCCAAGCCGTGACGGTAAAACAGACCGCGACCCTCATGCGCAAAATCCTCGTGATCGGGAGCGGGCCGATTATCATCGGCCAGGCCGCAGAGTTCGACTACGCCGGCACCCAGGCTTGCAAAAGCCTACGGGAAGAAGGCTACGAAGTCGTTCTCATCAACTCCAACCCGGCCACGATCATGACGGACCTGGAAACGGCCGACCGCGTTTACATCGAGCCGTTGACCCCCGAATTTTGCGAACGCGTGATTGCCCGCGAGCGCCCCGACGGCCTCCTCCCCACCCTGGGCGGCCAGACCGGCCTCAACCTTGCCAGCCAACTTGCGCAGCTCGGCATCCTGGAAAAGTACAACGTCAAGCTCCTCGGCACTCCACTGGAGGCCATCCAAAAGGCTGAAGACCGCGAGCTCTTCCGCTCGCTGATGCGCGAACTGCGCGAGCCCGTGCCCGAAAGCTGGATTGTGGAGAGCGAAGCCGACCTGGAAGCCATCCTGGACGTGGTTCCCTATCCCAGCATTGTGCGGCCCGCTTACACTCTGGGCGGCACTGGCGGCGGCGTGGCGCAGAATCGCGACGAGCTCTGGGAAATCGGCCGCAAGGGCCTCAAGCTCTCGATGCGCAGCCAATTGATGATTGAACGCAGCTTGCTAGGCTGGAAAGAGGTTGAGTACGAGGTCATGCGCGACCGTCTCGGCAACGTCATCACCATCTGCAATATGGAAAACCTGGACCCGATGGGCGTGCACACCGGCGACAGCATTGTGGTGGCCCCCAGCCAGACCCTGAGCGATGTGGAGTACCACCTGCTGCGCACGGCTTCCCTTCGCATCATCGATGCCCTCGGCATCCAAGGCGGCTGCAACGTGCAATTGGCGGTGAACCCCGACTCTTTCGACTACTACGTGATTGAAGTCAATCCCCGGGTGTCGCGCTCGTCCGCCCTCGCCAGCAAGGCCACCGGTTACCCCATTGCGCGGGTCTCAGCGAAGATTGCCATCGGGCACACGCTGGACGAGATTGAAAACAGCGTGACGAAGACCACCAAGGCGTGTTTTGAACCCGCGCTGGACTATTGCGTGGTCAAGATTCCGCGATGGCCGTTCGACAAGTTTGCCTCCGGCGACCGCGGGCTGAGCACCCAGATGAAGGCCACCGGCGAAGTCATGGCCATTGACCGCACCTTTGAGGCCGCCTTGCTCAAGGCGATTCGCGGGCTTGAAGTCAAGCAACGCGATCTTCGCCACGAAGGGATAACCGCGCTGGCCGATGCTGACCTGCAAACGGCCGTGCGCCAACCGACGGACGAGCGTCTGTGGGCGCTGGCCGAAGCCCTGCGCCGAGGCTGGACGGTGAACGAAGTGCGCCGACTGAGCCGGGTGGACCTGTGGTTCCTGGAGAAGATCGAGACGATGGTGCGCATGGAGCAGGCCCTGGTGCAAGCGGGGGCCGGAGCCGCCGAAGATCTCTTGGAGGAGGCCCTGAGAATGGGTTACAGCCCCACCGCGATTCTCGACCTCACTCAAGGCGGCGAGGCCGTGTCCGGGAAGTTGGCGACTTTTGAAGGTATGTTTGCCTATAAGATGGTGGATACGTGCGCGGCCGAGTTCGAATCCGCCACGCCCTATTTTTACGCCACGGTGGCGGGATCGAGCGATTTCATGCAACCCAAAACCCCCGCGAACTAAGCCCGCATGATCAACTCGCTCCTCCTCTTTAGTGCTGCCCTCGTCCCCGGAACTCCGGTCGAGGACTTTGTGCAGGCGTTTGAGCAACGCCGCGCGGATGCCCCGGTGGAAAGCCCGGACCCCGCCATTGCCCGGGCGATGGAGATTGCGATCCGCAGCATTGAGAACAGCCAGGCGGCCAACAGCGAGCAAGCGAACCAGGTTTTGCAGCCGTTCCGCCAGGCGCTAGGCGGCGGACAGATCCCGGCAGACTACTACCAGAACATCTCGGCCACGGTGCGCACCCGGGGAAGCGAGCGATTGGTGGCTATTCAAATGGGGGCGGCCTCGCGTCTTGCCCTCATCCACGACGACGGCAGGCGCGGCAACCTCCCGAGCGAATTTAACTGGATCTTCCAGGCCGAGCCCCTCGGTTACGCCTTGCCGGACAACGCCTGGCTCATTGCCGCCCCGCTCACCTCGCGGGACACCATGCGGATGCCCTACCGCCTGATTTGGGTGCGCCCGCAAGGCGAAACCTACGCGGTCACCGCCCGTTACGAAGGCGTGTGGGTGCGCGGCCACGTGCGCAACTTCGTCCAAGTGGAGGACGGAGCCATGGTGGCCAACACCGTCGAGCCGCTCCGCTCGTTCCGCACCTCGCCGCAACTAGGGGCACCGAGCTTGCAAGTGCGGTGGCGAGTGCGCAACGGCACTCCGACCGAGCGGACGGAATCCCGCGGCGACCTTGACCTGCGACAGATTGACCAGTGGTGCCAGCAGGCGTTCTCAGCGGCGGCCCCGACACTGGAGCAGGCCCGATTCTTGGCGGACGTGCCGGTGGGCGAGACGCTGCGCTCCGTCCAACGGAATCAAGGCGAAGTCGTGCTCAACTTTGGCCCGAACCTGCGGTTCCGGGTGGCCAATGGCAACGTGAGCTACGTCGGCCGCGCGGGCTAGCCTTTACGAGCGCAAAGATTCAACGAATTTTGCGAAGTAAGGCCGGGCATCCCACGGGCCAGGCGCGGCTTCCGGGTGGTACTGGATGCTGAAAGCACGCGCTTCCTTCACTTCAATCCCCTCCACCGTGCCGTCGTTCAAATTCAACTGGGTCACGCGGGCGCCGGTGCCCTCCAGGGTCGCTGGATCAATCGCGTAGCCGTGGTTCTGGCTGGTGATGGTCACCGTGCCCAGGTCAAGGTCCTTCACGGGGTGGTTGGCGCCCCGGTGGCCGAACGGCATCTTATACGTGGTGCCGCCCACGGCCTGGCACAGCAACTGGTTACCTAGGCAGATGCCAAGGATGGGGATATTCCCCAGCAGGTCACGCACGCAGGCCACGGGGCCGGGGAGGCGCGCCGGGTCACCCGGGCCGGGGCTCAGGAGCACCCCGTCGGGGTTCCAAGCCAAAACTTCAGCGGCGGTGGCACTATGCGGCAGCACCACGGTGCGCACGCCCACAGCCGCAAAACGGCGCAGGATGTTCCACTTCACCCCACAGTCCAGCACGGCCACGGTGGCGCGGTAGTCACCCTCGGGGTTAAACAAATGCTCCTTGCCCGAATAGCCCCAGGCATAGGGTGCCTTGGTGCTGACCAGCGGCACAAAGTCCGTTTCGTCGTAGCTGGGGCGGGCCTGCAGAGCGGCAAAGGCTTCGTCCGGGTCGCCGTGGGTGATGACGGCGTTAGTGACGCCCTCTCCCCGGATGCGCTGCGTGACGGCCCGGGTGTCCACGCCCTGAATGCTCGTTACGCCTCGTTCCTTCAGGAACTGATCCAGGCTCTTGCGCGATCGCCAGTTGCTGGGGTGTTCGCACGCCTGGCGCACCACCACGGCGCTGGGCTGAACGCGATCCGACTCAAAATCGTCGTCGTTGATGCCGTAATTGCCGATCAGCGGATACGTGAAGAGGACAATCTGTCCGGCGTAGGAGGGGTCGCTCAGAACTTCTTGGTAACCGGTCATGCCGGTATTAAAAACCAGCTCACCAAAGGCCATTCCGGGGGCGCCGAGCGCCTGCCCCGGCCACCGGGAACCATCCTGAAGAACGAGCCACGCTTCCACTTCAGAACCGGACCATACCCCTTCGCTCGCCCGGAGTGTGGTCAGTTGGCCGGGCGAATTGTGACCTTTGCGTTCGTTTCGGTTTTGAGTTCCAAAGTCGTGCCGGGCAAGGCCTCGATGTTGCGCCCTTTCACCATGCCTCGGATGGTGCGATCCACCCCGTTGGCCAGACCTTCGAGTTCGCCAATCGCGCCGAGCGCCAGCGCCAAGTCCACGTTACCGAGGGCCGCGACATTGCCTTGCTGAATCGCGCGGAACGTCTCTTCAAGGCCCGCTTGGCCTTGTTGCGCGCCGTTGATGGCGGCCTTGGTGTCTTCCAGGCCCAGCAGGTCGGCGAGTTGATCCAGTTCCTTCCCTTCCGGGAGACGACCGGCTTGCACCGATTCGCTCAGCTTCTTCAGCGCCTCTTGCTTTTCCGGGTCGCGCCACAGCGCTTCCAGGTTCGCAGCCGCGTTCTTGATGTCGGTGTTGGAAAGCGTGAACTCAAACTCCTGCGGCTTCAGGCCCTCCAGGTTGATGAGGGTGCCGTCGAGGGCGGGCAGCGGCTCCAAGCTCACCACCAGGCGCGCCGGGCGGTTGGTCAGCGTGCCCATCACGCTCCCGGCGCGGCTTTCCTTCACGGTGCCTTCCACCAGGGTGCCTTGCTTGGCCACCACGTCTCCCGTCGCCATCTTCAGATCCTCAATGAGCAGGAACTTCACCTCGTCCCCCGGCTTGTTGCCGCCGGATTCCAGCGGGGTGGCCAGAACCAGCTTCACATCGGTGCCTGCGGGCACCTCCACCGTCTTCTTGGGCTTCAGCTGCTGGGTCACCGAGTTGATGCCCCCCGGCTGACTCATGAGGTAGTACGCACCCGCCCCAACGGCGGCCGCGATGATAAACATCCCCAGTTGTTTGAGGGCCTTCACGTTAAGTTAAGACGTGGCAAAGGCGGGTCGGGGTTGCAAGACCCGAGCTATGCCTAGTCGTCGGCAAAGTTCTGGCGTCGTTTGCTGCGCCAGTAGTCTTCCTTGTCCTGGTTATCCAGGCTCCAGAACCGGGTGAGTGAGGGCTGGAAGCCCAACAGAACCGTCCCGGTCGCCCCGTTACGGTGCTTGGCAATGATGACTTCGGAGGCTTCCGTGTGTTCAGGATTCTCGTGGAACTCATCCCCACCGCCTTCTTCCTTCTGGCGGTAGTACTCGTCACGGTAGATGAACGCCACGAGGTCGGCATCGGCTTCAATGGAGCCCGATTCGCGCAGGTCACTGAGTTGCGGGCGCTTGTTCGGTCGCTTTTCAACTTCGCGGCTGAGCTGCGAGAGCGCAATGACGGGCACGCGGAGTTCACGCGCCATGAGCTTGAGGCCCCGGGCGATTTCCGAGACTTCTTGAACGCGGTTGTCGCTGCCACGCTGCGCGCGCATCAGCTGCAGGTAGTCCACGATGACCAGCGCCAGTCGGCCCCCTTGAGGGTCAAGTTCATCGCGGCGGACACGCTCTTCCAGGTCCATCTGCAGGCGGCGGCACCGCGCAATCATGTCCAGCGCGCTGAGCTGCGACGTGTCGTCAATGAAGATCGGCAGGCTGACCAACTGCTCCGCCGCCACGATGATCTTGTCGTAGCTTTCGGTGGAGAGCCCCGTGCGGCGCATGCTCTCAATCGGCACCGTGGAAAGCATAGAGATGAGGCGTTGGACCAGTTGCTCACCGGGCATTTCTAGGTTAAAACACGCCACCGCTCCGTTGCCCGAGCGGGCCACGTTCATGGCGAAGTTCATCACCAAGGAGGTCTTCCCCATCGCCGGGCGGGCGGCCAGGATCACCAAGTCGCCGGGGCTGAAGCCCGTTGTGAGTCGGTCCAGGTCCGGGTAGCCCGTGGTCAGGCCCGCCACGCCTCCGGTGTTCGACATCAAGGCCTCGATGCCATCAAAGAACCGGTTGGCAAACATGCTGAGCGGCTGGAAGTAGTCGGCCCGGTCCCCGGCTTTCAGGTCATAGACCAGCTTTTCGGCCGTTTCCACCTTCTTGTCGATGCTGGAATTAGGATCGAAAACCACCTTGTGGATTTCGGCGCTCGCCTCCAGCAATCGCCGCAACTTCGAGCGGTCCCGCACGATGCGGGCGTAGTCCACCGCGCTGGCCGCGCTCGGCACGTCGTCCACCAGGCGCACCAGGTAAGAGACCCCGCCGATGTCATCGAGGCGACCATTCGACATCAGCGTGTCGCGCATGGTCACCAGGTCCACGGTCATGCGGCGGCGGACCAGTTCCACCATCGTCGCATAGATCTCCTGGTGGACCGGCAAGTAGAAGTGGTGCGGTTCCAGCACCTGCGAGACTTCTTGCACCGCCGTGGCGCTCAGCATCATCGCGCCCAAGACGGCCATCTCGGCTTCTTCGTTATGAGGAGGCACGCGATCTTGCAAATCCGCCATGGGGATTTCACTATGCCCCAAATCTCACCGCCCAGCATTGGCCTATGGGGCAAGGACTTCTAGAATCTTGGGGAAACCCCGGGGAAAGGTCGCGCGTCATTGAACTCGTATGGCTCTCACGACCACTCTTCTTGCTCTTGCTCTCCAAGGCGCCGCCGCGCACCCCGGTGGGGTGACCTCCCTGGCCGAGCGCCCGGATAGCCGGGTGATTGCCTCCGCGGGCTGGGATAACGCCATTCGCGTGTGGAAGATGCCCGAGGGCACCCTCCTGCGCACGCACCGAGGGCATACGGATCACATCACCGGCTTGGCCTACAGCGGCGATGGCAAGATCCTGGTGAGTAGCAGTGGCGACGGCACCATCCGCGTTTGGGATGGCGAAAGTAACCGTGCCCTGGGCAGCATCCGGGGCGGCACGAGCTTCTTGAGTGGCGTGGGGATCGCCCCCGATGGCCGCACGATTTACGCCTCGGGCTACGACAACCGCGTGAAGAGTTGGCGCTGGCCGAACCCGGGGAGCCCGGTGGTGCACATCCAGATGCCGAGCGACGCCTACGATATGGCCCTGAGCAGCGACGGGCTGTACCTGGCGGCCGTGGGGCCGGATGCCGGCATTCGGGGTGCGGCTACCCGCACGCGCAACGCGGTGCCGCCCAACGACTTCGAGGGTCAAGCGACGCGAGTGAAGTTCCAGCGGGGTGGCTATTGGGTCGTGGCTTCCACTCTCGGCGAACAGCTTTTGGGCTGGAATCTGTTGGATGGCAAGACTTTCAACGTGGGCGTTCCGGGCCGGGGACAGGATGCGGACTTTGTGGGTAACACCCACCTGGCCGTGGTGACCTACGACCGGCAGCTCATCCTGATTGAGCGCGAGGAGTACACGATTGACATGCGGCTCACCATTCCCGGCCAGGAGGGCCTGGACACCGTCATGGTCTCGCGGGATGGTAAATCGGCCTACATTGGCGACCAGCAGGGGCATTTGTTCCGGGCCGCGCTGGGCGATGCCTGGGGCCAAATCGTTGAGATCAAGCCGTAACCGATAAACTCCGGGGACATGCTCTTGCGAGTCTCCGGGGTTGCCAAATCCTACGGGGCGGACGTCATTCTCGACGACGCCTCGTTCTTTTTGGGTCCGCGCGAGAAGGTAGCCCTGGTGGGGCGCAATGGCACGGGCAAAACCACCCTGCTCAAAATCCTGACCGGCCAAGAGTCGGCGGACCAAGGCACCATCACCGCCAGCCCTGGGATGCGCATTGCCTACCTCCGGCAAAACGAAGCCGTGAC
>CALRVA020000086.1:0-11856 GCA_943371495.1 Archangium gephyra
CCGGGACCGGAACTCCCCGCCGATGTGGTGGCCCGCACCCGCGACCTCTATCTGGAGGCGTATCGGCGCATTGTGGGCGGCGTTCCGCACTCGCTTAGCGGGCCGTAATCCATGGTTCTCCTTTACAACCTCTTGCTGATCCTGACCTCGCCGATTTGGTCGGCGTGGATGTGGTGGCGCACCACCCAGCGCAAACCGGCTCCGGATTGGAACGAGCGACTGGGGCAATACAGCCTGCCCCGCCCCACTAAAGAGCGCCCTCGGGTGTGGCTGCACGCCGTGAGCGTGGGCGAGGTGATGGCGGCCCGCCCCATTCTGAGGGCGATTCGCGAGCGGTCTCCGGAGGCGGAAATCGTGCTGAGCGTGACCACCAGTAGCGGCTACTTGGCCGCCAAAGACGGCCCCAAGGAGCTGGTGGATTACGTGATCTACGCGCCGATTGACGTGCCTCGCTTTGTGCTGAACGCCATGGCCCGGGTGCGCCCGCAAGTGCTGGCGATCATGGAAACCGAGCTATGGATGAACTGGCTGTGGGTGGCGCGGCAGTGGCGCGTGCCGACCTTGCTTTTGAACGGGCGCATTAGCGACCGCAGCTTCCCCCGCTCGATGCGCATCCGGCCGTTTTATGCCGCGCTCCTGAAGTTTCTTGATCGGCCGCTGATGCAGACCGCGACCGACGCTGAGCGAATCACCCGGATGGGGGCGAAGGACGCCCAAGTGCTGGGCAATTGTAAGTTTGACGAAGCCGCGGCGGGCGAGAGCAACCCGGAGAAGTGGCGGGCCGAGCTCAGGCTCAACGCCGAGAATCCGGTGGTCGTCATCGGCTCGACGCGCGGCGAAGAGGAAGAAGCCTTCGTCGTCGCAGCTCTCCGCGATGCCCGCCTGAGCCATGTGCAGTTTGTGTGGGCGCCCCGCCACCTGGAACGAGCGGAGGCCATCGCGGAGCGGCTACAAGGACTGGGCGTGGCGGTGGGCCGGCGGAGCCAGGGCACCTACGAGCGGTTCACGTTGTTGGATACCTACGGCGAACTCGGTGACGTCTACGCCGTGGCGGATGTGGCCATCATTGGGGGCGGCTTTGCCAATCTCGGCGGGCAGAACCTCATCCAGGCTCTGGCCAAAGGGGCCCCGGTGCTCCACGGGACGCACATGCAGAACTTCCGCGATGTGGCCGAGATGGCCGGGCGGGAAGGTGCGGCGCAAGTCTGCGCGACGCCGGACGACCTGGCTCAAACGCTGGTCGGGCTTCTCGCCGATGATCAGCAGCGCACAAAGATGGGCGCCCAGGCTCGAGCTCTGGTGGAGCGGAACCTAGGCGCCAGTGCGCGGTACGCCGAGGCGATTGCCGAAGCCCTCGCCCAAGCGCAAACCAAGATCGCCCCGCGCTAGCGAACGGTGATCTCGAGTCGGGGACGCACAGCGGCGTCCGGGGCATTGCGGGAGAAGAACTTGTAAACCCCCGTGCGGCCGACTTCCGAAGCCGGGGCCGTGCTGGTGAAGGCAAAGGCCGGGCCGAGCGGATCGCTTAGGAGTTCACGCAGTTTGTCCACCTGGGCGATTTCAAACACCATTTCGAACGAGCCATCCTCGCGGGTTTCGCCGAATTGAGCCGAGCCCAGCACCCCCGGTCCGGGCCAGTGGGTGGCCCCCAGGGCGTGCGCCCACGCCTTTTCACTGAAGCCGCTCTTCACGGTTCGAATCTCGATCGGATACTTGCGGACGTTGGCCCGCTGGCCGCCTTCCGGGTTCACGTGGGTAAGCACCACCCGCGCCGAAACGATGTCCCCCGCGGGCACGGTCACGGCCGGGAAGCGCACCAGGCTCACGCTGTCTTCGCCGTCTTCGGTGAAGGTGGCGAGGTCAGCCCCTGTGCCCCACACGCGCAGGAACGAATCACTGTCTTGGTTGGTGGCGAAGGGATACAGCCACACATCGTCCGTCGCATCGCTACGCACGGTGGTGGTCTCCGGCTCCACCCAGTCGGCCACGTAGATGTTGGTTTCGCCCTGCTCCTTCCCGAATCGGTTGCTGCCAAAGATGAGCTTGGTGCCCTCCCGGTTGAACATCGGGAAGCCATCGAACTCAGGGGTGTAGGTGATCTGCTTCAGGCCGGTGCCGTCTGTGTTCACCACAAAGAGGTCGAACTCACGCCCCTTGGGGTCGTGGAAGTTGCTACTGAAGATGATCTGGCGGCCGTTGGGGTGGAGGAACGGGGCAAACGAAGCTCCGCCCAGCCGCGTGACGCGGCGATTGTTGCCGCCGTCAGCGTCCATCACCCAGATATCGAGGCGGCCGGGCCGCACGAGGTTTTCGGCGAGTAAGCGCTTGTAGTCGTTGATTTCGGTGTCGGTGCGCAGGTCATCACGTCGGTAAACGATCTGCGAGCCATCCCAGCTGATGAAGGGGCCGCCATCGTAACCCACATTGTTCGTCAGGCGCTTGATGTTAGTGCCGTCCAGGTTGCTGCGATAGATTTCCAGGTCGCCGTCCATGGTGCTGGTCCACGTCATGTAGCTGCCATCGGCGGCGATGGTGGTCTCAGCGATGTAAGCGTTGCGCTTGAGGATGGGTTCGAGCGCGTTGGTCTCCAAGTTGCGGCGGTACAGCGAGAACTGCGGGTTCACCTTCCACAGGTAGCCCTGGCTCATGTCGAGCGGGGCTTGGGCCCCCTTGTTCACTTCGTGCGTGGAGCTGAAGTAGACGTGCTTGGCGTCCGGGGAGAAGTAGCTGCAGGTGCAGCGGCCTTCGCCGGTGCTCACCAGGGTCTTCTTGGAGCCATCGGCGTTCATCGTAATGATCTGCTCGTCGGGGTACTCCGGCTGGCGGGTTTGGTAGGTGATCTGGGTGCCGTCCACGCTCCAATAGGCTTCGGCGTTCTGACCCCCGAAGGTCATTTGGGTGACGTTATCCAGGTGGATTTCTTGCGGGTGATTGGGCTGCTTCTTGCTGTTGGGGGCGTCGGCGGGTACGCCTTGCTGCGGCAGAGGCGCCAGCGAGGCCAGCAGGCCGTGGGTGGGGCAGTCCGCGGCCGGAGCAAGCGGGAGAGCGGCGGGTGCGGCAAGCAAAAAGGCCACAATCATTCTTTGATTGTGGCCCGTCGGGAGAGGCTACGACTTGCCTCTGCTGATGAAGTCCTTACCCGCGCTGACGATTTCGGCGGCGGAGCATGGCCAGCAAGCCGAGGCCCATCGCCGTCATCGTGGCCGGTTCCGGCACCGCCGGCACGTAGCTGATGAAGCGGAAGCTGTCCGTCGTCGGGTTGCTGTAGATGTCGGTGAACTGGTTGGTGGCCGGATCGAACGTGCCGAACCGGGTGCCCGCCGTCCACAGGATCTTGCCGTTGCCGAGTTCGTAAACCCCGCGCAGACCCGTGTTAATCGGAAAGGTGCCGGTCTTGGTGCCGCTCGCATTGAACTTGTAAAGAGCCGTGGGCAAGCTGAACCCAGCCACGTAGATGTCGCCGGTGGTGGTTTCGGCGATCTGCTCAGGGAAGTTCAGGTCGTTCGTGCCCGGCGAATCGTAAAAACGATTGAGGAAGGTGCCGTTAAAGTCGTAGCGGATGATGTCGTCGCCGCCGCTTTCGCTTACCAGCACGTCATTGGCGCGGAAGTGCATTGCCCAGGGGCTGGAGGAGCCGGACGGCAGGGTGGCCCAGGTGCTCTGTTGGTTCGTCGTCAGGTTGAACTTCTGGATCGTGTTGGTGAGGGCGCCGCTGGCCACCGTCACATACAGTTCGCCGTTGCGGACGGCGATGCCGCGAATATTGTCGAGTCCTTGCGCCGCCCCGGCCACATCGCCCAGGTAGTTGCCGTTGAGGTCGTACTCGCGCACGGAGTCCAGAATCTGGTCGCTCACAAAAATGGTGCCGCGTCCACTGGCAATGGCATGGTTAGGCGTGGTGAGCGTGGTGTCCTGGATGAAGTTCTGGCTGATGATGCTGCCATCAAAAGCGCTGACTTGCCACACTTGGTCGCGCCCGCTGTTCGGGATCAGCAGGTACTGGGCTTGACTGGCGGCCACCAGGCTCAGGGCCGCGAGAGTCAGCAGGGTCTTCGCTTGCATTCTTTCACTTTAGCCCCTTCTCGGCGCGATTGGGGGCCTTCTCCGAACCAACCTCGCAAATGTGCCGGGCACGTTGCCCGGTCGAAGGGGGGAAAGAGGGCATAGGGACCCTTAGGGGTGCCCACCTCGCGGGGGATAATGACCACGCTCCATGAGTGATCGCTTGTTCTCCCAAAGCACGGGGATGTTCATCGCCGAAACCCACACCGATGCGGTGACTTGGCACTTCTCCGTTGACCGATTCCTTGTGGAAGGCCACACCCAGTTCCAGCAGTACCAGATCGTCGAAATGCCGACCTTCGGCAAGACGCTGTTCCTGGACTACAAGATCCAAAGCAGCCTTCTCGATGAATACGTGTATCACGAGAGCATGGTCCAGCCGGCTATGACCACCCACCCGAACCCGAAGAAGGTGCTGGTGTGCGGCGGCGGCGAGGGCGCGACCCTGTGGCAAGCCCTGCAGCACAACACCGTGGAGCACTGCGACATGGTGGACCTGGACGAAGAACTGGTGGACATGGTGAAGGTGCACATGAAGGAGTGGCACCACGACTGCTTTGATGACCCGCGCGCCAACCTGGTGCACAAGGACGCTCGCAAGTGGGTGGAAGACCACAAGGGTGCCAACTACGACGTCATCCTAAGCGACCTGCCCGGCCCGATCGAGGGTGGCCCGGCGCTCTACCTTTACACCAAGGAGTACTTCCAGCACGTGGCCGAAGCCCTCAGCGACGACGGCGTGTTTGTGCTGCAAAGCGGCGCTTGCAACGAGACGTACCCGTACTGCTTTGCGGCGGTGCACGAGACGCTGGACAGCCTGAAGGAGCAGTTCCCGTACGTGCGTGGCTACTACGGCCTGGTCACCACGTTCCAAATGCCGTGGGGTTTCATCTTGGCCAGCAAGAAGCATGACCCGCTGGAACTGACGCCCGAACTGATCGCCCAGCGTCTGGCCGAGCGGGGTGTGACCACCAACCGGTACTACACGCCGCGCTTCCACAGCGCGATGTTCACGTTGCCGGAATACATGCTCCGCGCCATCAAGCAGCACGGTCGCATCCTCACGGACGCCGAACCGTTCCTCTGGGAAGCGTAAGCGTGGCGGCGGTGGGGTTCGGACCCCGGAGGGCTTAGGCCCGTTGGAGATAGTCCGTACCCCTCTCGCGCCGGTATGGAAAACTACCGAAGCTTCTAGCAGGGCCGACCAATGGTGTTCCGCCGAATCTACTGGGTAACCGAACAACTGAACGCTGAGGGCGTTTCTGACGTGACCGGGGTCTACACCTCGATCCCCGACCTGATGGAGAACGGCATGCGTTGGCTGGAGAGCAATCCCAAGCGCGACGGATTCCGCATCACGCTGGTCAAGCTGGATAGCGGCGGGGCGCCGCTGGGTGTGTGGTCCGGCCCGAGCTACCTGGGGATTGAAGAAGACCTGGCTCCCTATGTCGCCACCAAGGAATTCAGCGCGCAGGATGTCGAAGTTTTGGCTGCCCGCCTGCGGTCCTTCTAAAGCCAATCAACTTTCAAAAAGAAAAGCCTCTCCCGGTTCAACCGAGAGAGGCTTCTTGGTTTGTGGACGAGGGGCTTAATCGACGATGGCGAGCGGCTCGGTGCGCGCCCATTCGCCGCGCGTGAAGTCCGGCACGTCGATGCTCTGGCTGCGGTTGGCCACCGACCACTCGCTGAGCGGGGCAATCACCGACCACGACGCGCCTTCGTAGACGTTCTGGTCCAGCGGCAACCCGTTGCGCAGGCAGTACATCACGCGCCAGTTCATGATGAAGTCCATGCCGCCGTGGCCGCCGTTCTTCTGGGCGTCGGCCTCCAGGCGCACCCACAGCGGGTGGTCGTACTTCTTGTAGTGGTCGGTCAGCGCGCTGCCTTGCACCCACGAATCAGTGTTGGGGGTCTCGCCCTCAATCACCACCTTGCCGGGGAAGCCGCTCCACACGCCGTTGGTGCCCTGGATGAGGTTGTGGCGCGTGTAGGGTCGCGGCAGTTGCTCGTCCCACTGGATCATCATCGTGCGGCCAAGGACCGTCTTGACGATGGTGGTATTGATGTCGCCGCATTGGAACTTGATGTCCCGGCGCGGGTGACCCTCGGGGAATGCCGTGCGGGCGTAAATGGCGCGCGCCATGCTCGGCGAGCTCACCGACGTGAGGTAATCCATGCGATCGCCGCGGTCAATGTTCATGTATTGCGCCACCGGGCCGAGGCCGTGGGTGGGATACAGGTTGCCGTTGCGCTGGGCGTAGTGGAACGTGCGCCAGCTTCCTGTGCCGTGGTCAATCTCGTGCATTTGGCCGCGCAGGTCGTGAATGTAGGCGGCTTCCCCGTGCAGCAGTTCGCCCAGGCGGCCTTGGCGCACCAGGTTCAACACCATCAGTTCTTCGCGTCCGTAGTTGACGTTCTCCAGCATCATGCAGTGGCGCTGGGTTTCTTCGGACGTGTTGACGATGTCCCACATGTCCTCGACGGTGTACGCCATCGGCACTTCCACCAAGGCGTGCTTGCCGGCGCGCATGGCGGCAATGGCCATGGGGGCATGCCATTCCCAGGGGGTGGAAATGTAGACCACGTCCAGGTCCTTCATTTCCAGCATGCGGCGGAAATCTTCCGGTCCACGCTCCCCAAACGTCTTGGGGGCCGGGCGGCCGGCATCCGTGACCATCTTGACGGCGCGATCTAGCGACGGCTTGTGGGTGTCGCAGATGGCGACCACTTCACAGCCTTCAATCACCAGCGAGTGCGCCAGGTGTCCGGGGCCGCGCGCGCCCACGCCGATGAAGCCGACGCGGATGCGGTCCATGGCCGGGGCGGCAAAGCCACCCATGTACTTGCCCTTGCGGGCGGGGACACGCAAAAGCTCTTCGCGCTTGCGGTTGGCGTCATTGCCCTTGGTTTGGGCCAGGGCGCTTGCCCCCAAGATTCCGGCTCCGGCGGCCACGGCGGCTCCCTTCAAGAACTCTCTGCGTTCCATCGTGAGCCCCATTATGCCCCGCTTCGGCCCCGGAACGGTGCGGGTTCGGCGCGTGCCTGAGAAGTTGGTATCCGAACCCTGCACAAAGGTAGGATTTATCGCGTGCTACAACTTGTGCTTCTGGCATCAATGGCCCAAAATCCGGCTCCCAGCATCGAACCGATGTCTTTCTATGGGATGCGGACCTACGCCAACCAGGCTAACTTTGGTTTTTTGAGTGAGAGCTGGCATTTGGTGATGGCCCCGGCCAGTTACGAATCCATGACCTTCCACCTCAAGAAGGGCGACCAGGAACTGGTGACGTACGGCCACTACTTCGATGACACGCCGTGGCCGGCTTTCCGGCTGGCGCGGTTGCAAAACGCCTCTCCGATTTGGCTGGAACAAGAAGGCGAGTACGTGGTTGAGTATCGCCTCGATGGCAAGGTCATTTCAGCCTTCCCGTTCACGATCACCAAGAAGTCGGGCGGCGACGCCTATAACCCCACCACCGCGTGGTCGTTCAAGACTCCGATTGACCGGATGGGGCAGTTGCACGTGGACCAGGCCAGTGATGGGCCGGCCATGATCTCCTTTATGATGCACCCGGCCGCGGAGGGTATTGCCAAGGGCTCGAACTTCGTGGCCAAGATCACCCACAACGGCCGGGTGATTGGGGTGACGCCGACGACTTACATCTCGGAACCCCACAACCAGCGGTATTGGACGCGCTTGCACTTCGATGGCCCGAATGGGCGAGGTGAGGAGTTCAACTGGTCCGACCTGGCCAAGCTGAGCGGCACCATCAAGATTGACATCGAGATTGGCGCGAAGGTGGTTCGTTCATTTACCTACACGGCGACGGCCCCCGGGACGATCATGGGTCATGCGCGTAGTGAAATGAACTACACCCCGGCCTCGGGACACTATCCGCCGCGCCGTATCTTCGGCGAAACGGGGCGCATCCAGATGCACCACGTCTGGTGGGCGGATAGCAAGTAAAGCGAAGGCGGGGGGCTTAGAGCCCTCCGCCCAAGCCGCCACCTAAACCGCTGATGTCCGGCAGCCCGCCCATCTTGCCCAGGATGCCGGCCTGGCTGTCGGTTTGAATCTGGAACCACGGCCGCACGCCGTAGGGGCGGCACACGTCATCCAGGTTGCGGTTGCTCTGGGCGGCGGCGGCGTCAATGCGGCCTCCGCTGGTACCCCGCATGCCAAAGAGGTCGCGGAGGGCGGCTTGCGGGTCACTGCCCGCCTTGTCCATCGCCCCCACGATCTCATCAATCATCATCTCCGTCTGCCCCAGGGTCTGGTCGTAGCTGTTGCGCAGCGGCACACAGGCGGGCGGCGGGGGCAGGGCGCGGAAATCCGCCATCAGCTTTTCCCACTCCGCTTGGTAATCCTGGTTGTCCTTTTGCAGTTCGGCGGCGGGGTTGGCGGGCTCGTTGGTCGTCGGCTCTTCGTCCCCGGTGTCTAGCAGTCCATCCAGAATCTGTTGGGTGGCGCCCGCCCCTTGCAGCATGGTGAGGCTCACCATGGCCGAGCTGACCTGCTGGGTGGCCAAAGCTTGGCGCTGGCGCTCGATACGCTCTAGATGTTCCAGCCACTCGCGGATGTCCGCCGGCATGCGGGCGGCTTCGGGCGGAGGTTCGGCGGCTTCGGTCAGCAAGGGCGGCGGCGGGGCCGAGGATTCGGCGGTGATGGGCGGCGGCGCGGCGGACCGGGCTTGCAAGCCTCCCCCGAAATCAGGCGCCTGCGCGCCCTGGCTGAGCCCCAACTGCCGCGACCCCAAGATCAGCACGAGAATGGCCAGCACCGAGCCCACCACGAGGCCCGTGCGTTGGCGCCGGGTTTGGGCGGCATAAGGGTCGCTGATCATCGTCGTGCCTCCACCTTATCAGACGTCTCGCATTCACCGCACGGTTTCCAGGTTTTCGCATTGAGACTTGTGCGGAACTCAAGGCCCAGGCTCAATCGTCCAATAGGATCAATAGCGGAATCGAAGGGTGAACGAATGAGTGACATCTTACGACCCGAACCTCACGGACTGCAACGGTTTTTTGCCGACGCGGTGGGAGAGGTGATTGCCCAGCATGTGGCCTCGCACGGCATGGACGACGTGACCGAGTATCTGGCCTCTTTGCTGGCGGCGTTCGCGCAGACCGATCGTATGTTTGGCCTGCATGATGCCGAAGGTAAGCCCCTGCGCAGTGTGATCGAGATGATCGCCGCCGGGGATGTGCGGCTGAACGCCCAGTCCTTTGAGCAAGAACGCGAGGCGCACAAGCACCTGGGCGATTACATCCTCTTTTGGAGCGGGGTTTATCCGCCGCACCTGGAGCGCCTGCAGGTGGAAGACGTGGCGTTCCGTCTGAGCTACCAATCCCAAGGCGCGGCCAGCTACGCGCTGGTGGGGGCGTTCGATTATCCGCCCCACGATGCCGAGGCCCCCACGTTCCTCAAACTCAGCGAGGGCTTTCCGGAGTTCGTATGGGCGCTGCAAGTGGTGGCCCGCCAGATCCCGCTCTACGCCGCTTAGGCTTCGGGTTCGGGCGCAGTTAGCGCATCCTGCGCGGGGGTGGGCATGCGGCTCGCCCGGAACGGGCCAGAAAACAGCATCAACAAGGCCGGGGCTGCGCACAGCAACCCGATGACGAGATAAACATTCTTGAGCCCCACGGCGGCCAGCACCGCGCTGACCCCCAGCATCCCCAGCGGCTGAATCCCCACCTGCGTCGCGCCTAGCACCGCTGCCACCCGCCCGCGCACGGCATCCGGGAACGCCAGGCCAATGTAGGTGTTGATCGGGATGGTGACCCACGGCAAAAAGAGTCCACACACCACGTTCAGCAGCACGTAGACGATGTAGTTCTGCCCGCCCACCATGGCCGCCACGCTCAGGCCCGTGCCCGCGAGCCCGACCACAAAGGCGAGGCCCACCTGCTTCACGGCTCGCCGGGCCACCCACAAGCTGCACAGCATGCTGAACCCGAAGAACGCGAACTCGATGATGGCCACCGTGTAGAACTGACCGCCGAACCAAGCCCGGTTGGTTTCCAGATACACCGGATAGAACCCGGCAAAGACTAGATTCATCAGCGTCAGCATCGGCAAAGCGATGCGCATGAACGGATCGGCCTGGATGGCCTGCCACCCTTCGATGAACTTGGGCTTTTCTTCGTGCGATTCCCGCTCCGGCACGATGGAGGGCAATCGCGACAGGAACATGGACGAAACCCCAAACGACAAGGCGTTAATGACCACGGCGTAGAGCAAAAAGTTCGCCCCGCTCACGCGCTCCACCACGCCCAGCACCCCGGCGCTCAGCCCCACGCCCACGAGCATGGTGAGCTGCTGGGTGGCCAGCATCAGGCCCTGCGCTTCTTGGAACTCCTCCGGTGGCACGAGGCGAGGGATGGCCGCCGACCGGGCCGGGGCAAAGAAGACATTCAGGCACGCCAACACAAACGCAAAGCACGCGAGAAAGATCGGCGCGGGCGCAAAACCGAAGGCCATGGCCACCGCCAATCCGCCCATCAGGGCCGCCGCCGCCATATCCAAACCAAACAGGATGCGACGTCGATCGAACCGGTCCGCCGCCACCCCCGCCGCCGGGGCCAGGAGCAGATAGGGCAACGCCTGCGCCGCCATCACGATGCCGACGAAGAGCGGGGACTTGGTCTCCCGGTCGATGACGAACATGAAGACCAGGAAGTAGAAGGCGTCGCCCAACTGGCTGACCACCTGCCCCCAGAAGAGATTCCGGAAGCCGGCGTGACGCAACAGACGACCTCCGGGCAACATGATCTCCCCACGGTACCAGCCGATTCTTCACGGGAAACTTGCGGGTTCTCAAAAGGACCCGGCGGCCCTACCGGGGTGAGAACACGCCGAGGCGCGGAAAGGGGAGTCTTGGTGACCCAGGTGCCTCCGGTCTCCGAACCGGGGACTGGGAGGGGACAAAAGGCAAGGCTTTGACGAATTACTCTAAGGTTTTGTCGCTGTTTCCCCGATAGGAATACCGGGATCACTCCCGGAGCCGATGCATGTACGAGCAGTATTGGGGATTAGTTGAGTCGCCGTTCGCACTCACGCCCGACCCGAGATACCTTTATATGAGCCGCGCCCATGAGGACGCACTCATGATGCTGCACTACGCGATTACCCGTAACAAGGGGGCGGCGATGCTAGCGGGTGAGATCGGATTGGGCAAGACGACGATCAGTCGCAAGCTGATTGAAACGCTCGATCCGGTTCTCTACCACATGGTGCTCATCGTCAACCCGCTGTTGACGCCGACCCAGATGATGCAGGAGATCCTGTCGCAACTGGATATCAGCATCCCCTCGCGTAACCGACAAGTCTTGGTGCAACGTCTGCACCTGGCCCTGCTGGAACACTACGATCGCGGTCGCCGCGTCGTGGTTATGGTGGACGAAGCCCACCTGGTCCGCAGTGCCGCCACCCTGGAAGAACTCCGCCTGCTGCTGAACTGCCAGATGAACGACCAGTTCCTCATCAGCCTGATTCTTCTTGGCCAATCCGAACTGCGCGAAAAGCTGCACAAGGTGCCGGCGCTGGAGCAACGCCTGGCCGTCCGCCACGTCCTGAAGCCTCTCGACGTGACCGACACCGGCGAAATGATTCTCCACCGTTTGCGCGTGGCCGGCTACACGGGCGAAAAGAGCCCGTTCACCCCGGACGCCGTATTCGAAATTCACAAGGTCTCGAAGGGAGCCCCGCGTGTCATCTGCCAAGTGGCCGACAACGCCCTGCTGATGGGCGCCGCCCGCAAGGTGAAGATGATTGACGGCTTCCTGCTCAACGAA
>CALRVA020000087.1:0-11809 GCA_943371495.1 Archangium gephyra
ATCGTAGCGGTCCACGATCTCCCGGTCCACCACCCCGTCAAGCTCGTCGAGGCTCACGCTCATGCCGGTCACCGGGTCGGTGGGGGCCGAGACTGTTACCTCCAGCACGTAGTTGTGACCGTGGCCGTGCGGATGGTTGCACTTGCCAAACAGCCGAACATTCTCTTCGAGCGAAAGCGTCGGGACATGCAGCCGGTGACTGGCGGCAAATTCATAGGTGCGGGTGATTGAGGTCATTTCAGGGGTCCATTCGCCGTAGAGCAGCGGGGTTTCTTCGAGTTTGAGAGCCGTGAGCTGGACGCCGCCCGGCAGGTCTTGGAGTTCGCGGGCCATCCAGGCGAGGAGGTTCTCGACCGTGGGGGGCGTAGTGTCGAACGGGGGCACTTCGTCGTTCAGACTACGCTGATCGCACCGGGCCACGATGCGCTCTTGCAGCACGTCGTCAATCCACTTGATGTTGACCACCATGCCGTTGGCGGGGTCCACCGGGCCGGCGGCGCTCACCCACAGCACGTAGTTGTGGCCGTGGTAGTAGGGGCTGGCCCATCGCCCAAATCGCGCGCGGTTACCCTCGGCATCCAGCGCAGGATCCCAATAGCGGTGCCCGGCACTGAAGGCGATACGGCGAGTGAGAGTGATCGGGCGCACGGCTAACGTTCTCTACGATACGGGACGCCCAAAGCGGCGGGCGCGGCCGCCCCTCGGCCCACAAACACCAGGACCAGCAACGCCCCGAGGTACGGCAGAGCCTGGAATAGCTCCACCGGCAACGCCGACCGACCCTGCCACTGATACTGCAAGCTATCAATGTAGCCCACGAACAGCGAGGCCAACACCACGCCCCACGGCCGCCAGCGGCCAAAGGTGACCATGGCGATGGCGACAAACCCGCGCCCCGCCACCATGTTCTCGGCGAAAGTGAGAGCGACCCCCACCACCAAGTACGCCCCCGCCAGCCCCGCGAAGGCCCCCGCCAACAGGGCGGCTTGCCAGCGGATGCGCGTGACGCTGAGCCCCGCCGACTGCACGGCGGGAGGGTATTCGCCCACCGCCCGATTGGCCAGCCCCCACTTGGAGCGGGCCAGCCAGAGACTGAGCGCAATGACGAGAATGCCCAGCAGGATCAAGCCGGCATCGAAGGGGCCGAACAAAGTGGGCAAAGACGGCACCCGCACCAGCTCGCCCGACTTGCCGAACTGGGCTCGGAACAGCGTGTTGGTCAGGCCCAGCGCCAACAGATTGACGGCGGTGCCCACCACGACTTGGTCGGCGGTGTTGTGAATGGTGAGGAACCCCTGAATGAGCGCGAGGATCACCCCCGCGACTACCCCCGCCAGCAATCCCAAATATGGATTGCCCGTGGCCCCTGTAACCCGGAACGCCACGTACGCGCCCATGAGCATGAAGCCTTCGAGGCCGATATTGAGCACGCCCGCGCGCTGGCCAATGGATTCGCCCAGCGCGGCAAAAGCCACCGGCGCCCCAAAGCGCAAGAGCTCGAGCCCGATCACGGCTTCGCCTCCTCTGATTTCTTAGAGCGGGCTGAAAATCGCCACTGCCCCACCGCCACGATCGCCAGCACTGCCACCGCCTGGATGACCAAAACGACCGACGTGCCCACGCTGGTGGAGCGGCTGAGGGCTTCGCAGCCGGCGAACAACGCCCCAAAGTACAGGGCACTTACGAGCGTCCCCACCGGGTCCAACGCGCCCAGCAGGGCCACCGGAATGGCGAGGAAACCCCAGTTCTCGCTAAAGCTCTGGTCGAGGCTGCGCAGCACGCCCATGTAGGTGATGGCCCCCGCCAATCCGCAAAGCCCGCCGGACCAAAACATGGCCGCCATCTGCGTGCGCGCCACCGGGATGCCGCCAAACTCCGACGCCGTAGGGTTCGCCCCCACCCATTTGATGCTGAAGCCCAATTTGGTGCGCGTGAGGAACCACCACGTGAGCAGCCCCGCCCCCAGCGCCACCCACACTCCCGCGTGCAAGTCGGTTTGGAGTTTGTACCGCTCGAACATCATGGCGTCGGGCAGTGGCGTGGTCTGCGGAGTGAATCCGCCGGGTTCTTTCAGGCCGTTTTGGACCGCCCACCGCAGGGTGCTGAGGGCGATGAAGTTGAGCAGGATGGTGCTGATGACCACCTGCACCCCCCGGTAGATGAACAGCGCCCCCGCCAGGCCCGCATAGGCCGCGCCCCCGGCAATAGCCCCCAGCAGCATGAGCGGCAGGGTGAAACCTCGTTCGCCCAGCGCCTGGAACACTGCCGCTGCACAAAGGCCGCCCATTATGTATTGGCCTTCTGCCCCAATACTGTACATTCCGGCCCGCCATGCCACCAGCACGGCTAAACCCGCCAACAGCAAAGGTGTGGCCCGGACGAGCGTGCGGGAGAGGCCGGCCTCGGAGCCCAGCGCCCCGTTCCAGATGAGGCCGAGCGCTTGCGGCACATCCAGGCCAAACACGGCCAACGTGAGAACCAGGGCCCCCAGCAAGGTGGCGACGGTGATGAGGACGCGCTTCATACGCCCGCCAGGCTGGCCGCCCACTGCCCGGCCAAAAGAAACTCGATGCGCGAACTGAGCGCGGCCAACTCATCCCGGTCCGTGCTGATCAGCACCACCGCCGCCCCGGCGCTGGCCGCCGCTCGGAGCTGTTCGTGCACAAACTCGGCCGCCTTCACGTCCAGTCCGCGCGTGGGGTTCAAGGCGATCACTAGTTCGGGCTGGCGACCCAGCACCCGCGCCACCACCACCTTTTGCTGGTTGCCGCCCGAGAGCGAGGACACGGGATCTTGCGGACGCCCGACCTTAATGCCGTACTTTTGGATGGATTCGTCACTCCCCGTGCGTAGGCGCGGGAATGACAGCCACCAACCGGACCCAGCCTGCCCATGCACCACCGGCCCGAGCCAGAGGTTCTCTTCGATGCTGAGCGATAGGGCGAGACCTTCTCGCTGGCGGTCTTGGGGGATCAAGCCCACCACGTCCGGCCTTTCAATCTTGCCCGTGAAGGGGCGCAGGCCGGCCAGGGCTTCGGCCAGTTCGGTCTGGCCATTGCCATCCACCCCGCCGATCCCGAACACCTCACCCGCGCGGACCTCAAAGCTCAGGTCACGCACCGCCGCCTCGCCTCGGTCGCCCTTCACGCTCAGGTGCTCGACTTTCAGGCGCACGGGGCCGGGTTCGCCGGACACCGGGGCACCCCGGGGCGGGTCCTCCCCCACCATCAGGGCTGCCACCTCGCTCATGTCGGCCTCGGCGCGCATTCGCTCGCCCATGTGCTGGCCTTTGCGCAGGATGGTCATCCGGTCGGCCACGGCAAAGACCTCCTCCAGTTTGTGGGCGATCAAGACCACTGCCCGGCCCTCAGCGGTCAGGTCCCGCAGGATGCGAATGAGTTCGGCCACTTCCTCCGGCCCCAAGACGGCGGTGGGCTCGTCGAGGATCAGCAGGTCGCTCGGCCCGGCCAAGGCTTTGAGAATCTCCACCCGCTGCTGCACCCCCACCGGCAGGGTGTGCACCGGAGCCTCGAAATCCACTTGCCAGCCCAATTGGGCGGCAATGGCCCGGGCCGGGGCGATGACGCTTTCCAGATCAAGACGGCCCTGCATGCCCCCCATCCGGTCGAGGGCAATGTTCTCGGCCACCGTCATCACCGGCACGAGCTTGAAGTGCTGGTGGACCATCGCAATCCCGAGGTCACGCAACGCATCTGGGGGCGACGGCGGCAAGGGCTTCCCGCGCCACATCATGGTGCCGGAATCCGCTTGCAAAAAGCCCGCCATCACGTTCATGAGGGTGGACTTCCCCGCCCCGTTCTCGCCCAAAACGGCGTGAACCTCTCCCGGCCAGAAATCCACGCTGACTTGCGTGAGCGCCGCCACCGGACCGAAGTGCTTGGTGACGTTCTGGACGCGCAGGAGAGGTTCGTCAGGCAAGAGTTAGAACTCGTCCTTGGGCACGGTGAACTCACCGCTTAGAATTCGGGCGCGCTCCGCTTCCACTTTGGCCTTCACATCGGCCGGGATCTGACTTTCCAGAGCCGGGTTATAGATGTAGTCAATGGACTTCTCAGCCATGCCAGTCAGGCGGACCTCACCCTTGTACTTGCCTTCCTTCACATCCTTGGCCAGGGCCACAAAGGCCGGCTCGGCATTGATGATCGCACTGGCCAGAATCACGCCACTTTCGTTGCTGTTTTGGTCCAGATTCGCCCCAAAAGCCTTCACGTTCTTTTCTTTGCACGCGTCAAAGACGCCCTGGGCCGCTGCGTTGGCCTGGTGGATCACAAAGTCGGCACCCTCGCCGATAGCCGCCAGAGTCGCTTGCTTGGCCGCCGCCACATCCTGGCCATTGCCGGTGAACTTCTCAATCACCACCACGTCCGGGCGGGCCGCCTTGGCCCCGGCCGCAAAGGCCTTGAAGGTGCTGGCAATGCTGGGCACGCGGTCGCCACCGATCATGGCCACCTTGCCGGTCTTAGTCATCAGGCCGGCGGTGTAGCCCGCCAGGTAGAAGCCTTGCTCCAGATAGAAGCGGAACGCGCCCACATTGGGGCCGGTCTTGCCGCCCGAGCTGGTCACAAAGAAGGTGTCCGGGAAGGCCGGGCCAAGCTCTGCCGCCGGGTCGTTGTATTCAAACCCGTGACCGAAGACCAGCGTGTAGCCATCCTGGGCGTAGCTCCGCATGGCGTCCAGCTTTTGGCTGCCCGTCGCCTCTTGGTTGTTCACTTCCGCACCGAGTTCCGACTTAATCGCCTGCAGGCCCTTGTAGGCCATCGCGTTCCAGCCTGCATCGCTCACCGGGCCGGGGGTCAAAAGCGCCACCTTAAAGGGCTTATTTTGGTCGCCGGCCGGGGCCGTTCCTTCCGCCTTCGGGGCTTCGCCGCCGCTCGTGCATCCTGCCAGCACCAGGAGCGCCGCCCCCAATGTCATCCATCCGCCAATACGCATGCGCCCATTCTACGAAATTGCCGCAGGAATTTCGGCCTTCTCCGCGAACAATCCGGCGGAATGCCGAGTAACTAGTTGCAATGACAACTACTTTCAATGTCGCCATCGTCTTCGCTAGTGGCTACGGCCACACCAAAGCCGTCGCGGAAGCGGTCGCCGAGGGCGCGAACGGAGTCGAAGGCGTCACCGCGACGCTCTACCATCTGCCCGACGTGGATTGGGATGCCCTGGACCAAGCCGACGCCATCATCTTCGGCTCCCCGACCTACATGGGCAACGTTTCGGCCCCGTTTGCTCAGTTCAAGGATGACAGCAGCAAGCGTTGGTTCTCGCAGGCCTGGAAGAACAAGGTCGCAGCCGGCTTTACGGTCAGCGCATCGTGGAGTGGCGATAAGAACATCACCATGATGACTATTCAAACCTATGCGCTTCAACACGCCATGATTTGGGTGGGCCTAGATTTGATGCCGGGCAATAACTCGTCGGCGGGGTCGCCGGATGACCTCAATAACGTTGGGGCATTCAGCGGTCTCTTCGTGCAGGCCAATGCCGACCAGGGCAACGAAGGGATCCGTGAGAGCAGCTTCGCCACCGCCCGCCACTTCGGCCAGCGTGTGGCCCTCGCCACCCAGCGCTGGGGC
This sequence comes from Archangium gephyra, assembly GCA_943371495.1. Taxonomy (GTDB): domain Bacteria; phylum Armatimonadota; class Fimbriimonadia; order Fimbriimonadales; family Fimbriimonadaceae; genus JAHBTC01. Next base: position 5,595 of record CALRVA020000087.1, read on the forward strand.
AAGGAGGGTTAACAAAAAAAGAGCCAGGGGCAATTCACCCCTGGCTCCCTTCTTTCTACTTCGTTGCCTTAGTGAACCGCCGGCTCGGGGCGACGTGCTTCCAGCAACATCTCTTTCGTATAGATGAAGTCTTCGCGCTCGTAGTTCGCCAATTCAAAGTCCTTGCGCAGAACAATGGCACCCGTCGGACACGCCTCTTGGCAGTAGCCGCAGAAGATGCACCGCAACATATTGATCTCGTAGCGCACGGCGTAGCGCTCACCCGGGCTATACCGTTCTTGGTCCGTGTTCTCGGCCGCCTCCACGTAGATGCACCGGGCCGGGCAGGCCCCCGCACACAGCGAACAACCAATGCACCGCTCCAGGCCGCTGTCGTAGCGGGTCAGGACGTGGCGCCACCGCGTGCGCGGGAATTGCTCCCGTCGCTCTTCAGGGTATTGCACCGTGGCCTTGGGCTTGGCCAGGCGGCGCGCTGTGATCCCGAACCCGGCCAGGATCGGTTTGGCAACGTCGCGAAAGACTTCAAAACTCATGGTTAGACCGACTCCACCTCGCGCGGCTTCAGCTCTAGCAAGGCCATCTGCTTCGGCTTGAGGCCCTGGTGCTTAATCTTGTTCTGCAGCTTGATGATCGCGTACATCAGCGCATCCGGCGACGGCGGGCAGCCGGGCACGTAAACGTCCACCGGCACCACTTGGTCGGCCCCTTGCACAATCGCGTAGTTGTTATAAACGCCGCCCGTGCTGGCGCAGGCGCCCATCGAGATCACCCACTTGGGTTCCGGCATCTGGTCGTAAATCTGGCGAAGAACCGGGGCCATTTTCTTGCTCAGGCGACCGGCAATGATCATGACGTCGGCTTGGCGGGGCGTGGCGCGGAAGGCTTCCGAACCAAAACGAGCCAAGTCAAAGCGCGCCGCCACCGTGCTCATCATCTCGATGGCACAGCACGCCAAGCCGAAGGTGAGCGGCCACAGGGCGTGGGCACGGGCCTGCGCCGGAACCCCGGCGACCAAGTCCATTAGGGTCTTGGAATTCGCCAAGACCACACTTCCCCCCTTCTGGATATCCCCAAAGGAGGGCGTACTGCTATCGTGCAGAACCAAGGTTTCCACGCGCTTCGGCATCGCTTTCGTTCTCTAGGTTACTCTACGCCGAGGGCCGCGCGGGTGGCGGCGGGTCTGCCCGCGTCGTCTTTTTCTAGCTTCGGTACCATGCACTCCGTATGCGGCTGGACGCGCTCATCGAGCGCTGGCGACAGCATCCCCGGGTGCAGCAGCTTTTCACCGACGTCTCGCAAGGGACCCGGTGGGTTGACCTATGCCCGGAGGCCAGGGCTCCGCTGGTGGCGGCGAGTTATCAAGCCCAGCCCCGGCCCATCCTGATCCTCACCCAGAACCACGATCGCGTGCTGCAGTGGCAGGCGCGTTTGGGGCTTTGCGGCATCCCCACCAACCTGATTCGCCCCATGCCGAGCGGGCTAAGCGTGCTCTTTGAAGACGCCGCCCCGGAAAGCGTGGCCCTCAGCGACCGTTTGGGCGCCCTGCGTGCCCTGGCCCTGGGGCAACCCGGCGTGGTGGTGGCCACCGTGAGCGCCGCCCTGGAGCGCACGCTTCCCGGCGATGTTTTAACGGCCGAACTTGCCGAAATCCGCGTCGGCAGCACTGTGGACCCCGTGGAGTTGGTGCCCCAGCTGAAGCGCGTGGGCTACGAACCCGGTGACCCCGTGCGGATCCCCGGCCAGTTCGCGCGGCGCGGGGGCATCATTGACATCTTCCCCATGGGCGCCCAGCGCCCCGTGCGCATGGAGCTCTTTGGCGACGAAGTGGAAAGCCTGCGCTACTTCGACCCGATGAGCCAACGATCCACCGATCCCCTGGACGTGCTCACCATCCTGCCGAGCCGGGAAACCCTCCTTCCCGCCGACGCCGAAGGCATCCGCGCGCTCGTCGAGCCCAGCCTTTATCGCGAGATGGCGCAACTGGATGCGGACCGATCCAAGATGCTGGAGCAACTGGTGGAGGACGACCTGCGGGCGATGGAAAACCGGCAGTTCTTTGATCGCCTGGATCTGTACCGCCCGTTACTCCACTCCGAAAGCGGCTGCGCCGTGGACCTCCTGGGCGAAGACGGATGGCTGATTCTCGACGAGCCGATTGAGCTCGAGATCATGGCCCAGCGCAACGAGGAGGAACTCGCCCAGGCGCTGCTCCACCGCGCCGAGCGCGGCGAGATCATGCAAGCCCACGCCAACGACTATTTAATCGGGGTCGAGCACCTGGGCAACTCGCCGTCCTCCATCGCCATGGCCCAGATCAATGATCTGCCGCACTGGTTCCCCGCCGGCCCGGAAGCCAGCCTCGAAGCCAAGTCCCTGCGCGGCTACCACGGCCAGCCCCAAGCCCTTACCGGGGCCATCCAGCAGTGGGTGGAAGAAGGTCTCCAAGTCTTTGTCGCCACCGACCAGCCCAACCGCACCCAAAAGGTGCTGAGCCAGGTCGAGATCTTCGCCGGTGCCTTCGACCCCGCAGCCGAAGTGGAAACCGGCGTGTTTTGGGTAGAAGGCAACCTCGCCGGGGGCTTCATCATGCCGTCCCTCGGGGCCGCGCTGGTCTCGGACCAAGAACTCTTTGGCGTTTCTCGCCTGCGGCTGCCTCAGCGCAAGTTCAGCGAAGGCGTGCCCGTGGCGACAGTGCTGGACCTGAAGCCCGGCGACTTTGTGGTGCACATCCAGTTCGGGATCGGCATCTACCGGGGGCTTGTCACCCGCCAGATTGACGGGCACGACCGCGAATTCCTCTTCATCGAATACAAGCCACCCGACAAGCTCTTTCTGCCCGCTGACCAACTTGACCGCATTCAGAAGTACTTGGCCCCCGGCGACGCCGCCCCCAAGATCAACCGGTTAAGCGGAGGTGAATGGCGCAAGACCGTGGGAAAAGCACGGGAAGACGCCCGTGAAATGGCGCGAGAGCTGATCCGGCTCTACGCCGAGCGCAACCGCGCCCACCGCCCCAGCTACGGCAACGACACGGCCGAACAGGCCGAAATGGAGCACACCTTCCCCTGGGTGGAGACGCCCAGCCAACTGCAAGCCATCGAGGAGGTGAAGATGGACATGCAGACCGACTACCCGATGGACCGGCTGGTGTGCGGCGACGTGGGATTCGGAAAGACGGAGGTCGCCATCCGCGCTGCCTTTAAGTCGGTCACCGCCGAGCGGCAAGTGGCCGTGCTTTGCCCCACCACCATCCTGAGCGAGCAGCACTTCCGCAACTTCAAGGAGCGGCTAGAACCCTTCGGCGTGCGCGTGGATTATCTCAACCGTTTCCGCACCGCCGCCGAGCGCAAGGAAGTGCTGGAGAGCCTAAAAACCGGCGACGTGCACGTGCTGGTGGGCACGCACTCCCTGCTGGGCTCGGAAATGAAGTTCAAAGACCTCGGCCTGCTGGTGGTGGACGAGGAGCAGAAGTTTGGGGTGAAGCACAAGGAGAACCTCAAGCAGATGCGCGTGAACGTGGACGTGCTGAGCATGTCCGCCACCCCCATCCCCCGCACGCTAAGCATGGCCCTGATGTCCATCCGGCCGATGTCGCTCATCAATGACCCGCCGCCGGGACGCCTACCTATCCGGAGTTACGTTCGCGCCTATAGCGACGAAGTGGTGCGGGAGGCGCTGCTGCGTGAGCTCGCGCGGGGCGGCCAAGCCTATTACGTCGTCCACCGTGTGCAGGGCATTGAGATGATTGCCGAACGCATCCGCAATCTCGTGCCCACGGCGCGAATTGGCATTGGCCACGGCCAGATGACGGAGCGCGAACTGGAGCCTGTGATGCTGGACTTCATCCGGGGCGACATTGACATCTTGATCTCGACGACAATTGTGGAAAACGGACTGGATATCAGCAACGCCAACACGATCATCGTGGAGAATGCGCAGAACTTTGGCCTCTCACAGTTGTATCAATTGCGAGGCCGCGTGGGACGAAGCGACCGCCAAGCCTATGCCTATATGCTCTACAAGGGCAATGCCAGCCTGACCGAAAACGCGATGGCCCGCCTGGAAGCCCTGCAGGAGTTTGCGCACCTGGGTAGCGGGTACTCGTTGGCGTTCCGCGACCTCCAAATTCGCGGCGCGGGCGACCTGCTGGGAGCCAAGCAGAGCGGCCAAATGATGACGGTGGGCTTTGAGCTTTACGCGCAGCTCATCGAATCGGAGGTCAACTTCCTCAAGACAGTGGCCGATGGTGAGGCTCCGCCGGTGCTGGACGACCCGCTGCGCGGACTCGAGCCCCTGCCGACGGTGGACGTGCCCGCCCAGATCAATATCCCCGAGAATTATATTGAAGATCAGGCGCAAAGACTTTACGCTTACCAGCGCATGATGGGCGCGCGCTCCCGGGCCAGCCTCGATGAGATTGCTAACGAATTGGCCGACCGCTACGGGCGCATGCCGCCCAGCGTGGAGAACGCTCTGCGGGTGATGCGGCTTCGATTGGTGGCCCAGCACCTGGGCATCGAGAAAGTGGACGGGCACCAAGGCCGCATCCGCGTGGACTTCTACGACCGCACGGTGATTCCGCCGCGCGTGCTCTCGTTGGTGCAACGCCAGCACGCCAGCAGCTATATGAGCGACCGGGCTTACGTGTGGCCCTTTACCGGGGCGGCGTTGGATGCCGCCGAGGATTGCCTGCTCGCCTTTGACCGCGCCTGGAACGAAGTCGAAGAAGACCGGGCGTCCCTCGCCTCCTCTTCCTCCTAAGCCGAGCAAAAAGAAACGGGACCCCTTGCGGGGCCCCGACATTATCTGGTGATCCTAATCCAGACGACTTAGCCGTTGCGGCGGCGGCGCGCCAGGGCGAGGAGACCCGCACCCAGGGCGATCATGCTGGCCGGTTCCGGCACCGGGCTGGCATTCACCGTCACCATGTCGTAGCGCATGGTGCCGCTGGTGGCATAGGTGCCCGCCACGGTCGTACCGGCGTAAACACTGCCGCCCGGGGCGAACGTGCTGACCACGCGGAAGCCGAAGTTGGCGTTGTTGTTCACGGCCGTCACCGTGCTCAAGTCCACGGATCGGGTGTTGTTCCAGCTGTCGCCGGTGGTCGGGCCGTCAATCTTGGCACCGAAGTCCACAAAGTTCACGCCGTCGGTGGTGTATTGGAACTGCGTCCAGCGGCTGGCCGTGTTGCTGTGGCGGATATCCCACGTCACCATGATGTTCTGCTGACCGACCGTGCTGACCAGGAACTGGACGCCGCGCGTCTTGTCGCCGGTGCCTTGAGCGGCGTAGGTGGTGGTGTTCCAGCCGGAGTCATCACCGACGGCCGGGTCGGTGGAACCGCCGCTGGCATCGCCCGAGGCGAAGGTGGCCGTCACGCCGCCGACGAGGCTAGCAGTGCCGGTGCCGATGGCCGGGAGCGTGGTGCCCGTGCTGGTGTTGGCATCGGAAGTGGTGCTGTTGAAGTTCCACTGGGTGAGAATCGCGGCTTGCGAAGAAGCGACAACCGCGAAGAAAGAGAGAGTGAGAAGAGAACGCATGAGTTTGAACCTCAGGGTCATTCTCTGGCCACTTCTTTAACTCAGGATTAAGAGCCGGGACCTCAGCCGGGGAGAACCGGAAACCCCGTAAAAGAAACAGGTGCCACCCCGGTTGGGGGTGACACCTGTAGGATCTTTCGCTCTCGCAGTTACTTGCTGCGGCGGCGTCGCGCCAGGGCGAGGAGGCCTGCACCCAGGGCGATCATGCTGGCCGGTTCCGGCACGGCTTGGCTCGTCACAACGATGTTGTCGATGCCGACCCATTCGTCGCTACCAGCGGCGTTGGTGGTGATGATGCGGAACTCAAGGCTCGAAGCACCAGCCCAGGCCACATCGGTCAGGCTCATCGACGTCGTGTTGCCGAACAGGCTCGGACCCGTCGTCGCGTCGGCGACGTAGCCGCCGGTCGCATTCACGAAGTTGCCAGAACCACCGACTCGGTATTGAACGGCAATCTGCTGAATCGCGTTGTCGGCAGCACCGTCAATGTCGATCAGGTCAAACCGAAGGTTGACGTTCGTTCGGCCCGTAGCGTTCATGAAGAGGACGATGCCCGGGGTGTCGGCCGTGCCGCTACCTTGCAGAGCAATCGTCGGGCTGAACGGGGAGTTCACACTGGCCTGGAATTCGGCTACGCCGCCAGCGGTGTTCGTATTCGGATTCGTTTGGTTGGCA
>CALRVA020000088.1:0-11509 GCA_943371495.1 Archangium gephyra
GTACGCGGGGATGTTCCACGCCTTCACGGCGGGGGCGATGGATGAAGTCGGCTAAGCCTTTGGGTTGGCACGGCCTCGAGGTGGGCTACCCGCCGTGCGCGCTGGCCAGCTTTCCTGACCTCACCCTCGCCCCGGGTCGCGTTTATGCCCTTTTGGGCCGCAATGGCGCGGGCAAATCCACGTTTCTGCGCACCCTGTGCGGGCTCATTCCGCCGGTGGCGGGCGAAGTAAAGGTAGAGGCGGCCAGCCTCGCCTCGCTCCCGGAATCCGCCCGGGCGCAGCACCTCGCCTACATTCCCCAGGCGGCGGATCGTCCGGCGGACTATCGCGTGCGGGATGTGGTGGCCCTGGGAGGCTGGCGCCACGGCAGCCTGCTGCACCCGGCCCCGCATTCGGCAGAGCGGTGCGCGGAGGTGCTGGATCGAATCGGGATCGCTCACCTTGCCGACCGCGCCGTGACCCAAATCAGTGGGGGCGAATGGCAGCGGGTTCAGTGGGCGAGAGCTCTGATGCAAGACGCCGAGTGGCTAGTGATGGATGAACCTACGGCGCATCTCGATTTTCCGGCTCAGCAAGAGCTGGCCGGGCACATTCAGGCTTGGCGGCAAGAGGGGCGCGGCGTGGTGCTGGCCACCCACGACCCGGACTGGGCGGGGATGCTGGATGCGGAAATCTGGCTGATGGCCGACCGCAAAGTGGTGACCTTTGCCCACATGGCCGAGGCCGCAAGTTCACCGGAACTGGAAAAGTGCCTGGGGGTGCGCCTGGAGCCTCTCGTGGACGCTCAAGGCCGCACCCGATGGGTTCCGGCTCGCACCGGCTAGCTTAGTTGGACGTGGGTTGCCCCGCCGCTTCTTTGCGCATTTGCGCCTGAGCGTTGGAGTTCTCGTCGTACCACATGCTGCCGATGTTGCCGCTGCTCGGCTTCGGCTTGTAGTCGCCGCGCGGCACCAGGATGGTGCTTTGCGCCGGGACCCCGGCTTCCGATTTGGAGTTGCCAAAGGCACCTTGCAGGCTGAGGCGGGCGCGGGCTTCAGATTCGGTGGACATCGGCGAAATGGCCGAGGTCGTTTCGGGCGCTTGCTGCTCCTGCGAGCGGGCAAAGATCGCGCGGAAGTCCAGCGTGGAAAGGACGAGCACGCCGAACAGAATAAAGATGCCAATCCCCACCATAAACGGGGCCGGGCCCTTCCTTGCCGTTTTCCCTTGCTTTTCCGGGTTCACGTTGTTGTCCATAATAGCTCCTGTGATGCCACGCGGCCTGCTCTCTATTGTGACGCAGATCGCCCGGCGTTGGTCACTACGGGGGTCGCGATGGACCCACTGATCGTGGCCATCGATGCACGCCTGGTGGGTTCGCGGCACACGGGGGACGCTTCTTACTGGAACGGCCTGATCCGTGGACTGGCGGGCATTGACCACCAGGCGTGCATCTACCTCTGTTCTAACCAGCCGCGCCCCGCGAACGTTCCCGATGATCCTCGGTTGATCTGGACGCACGTGCCGGGGCAGGGTCGCTTGTGGAGCTTGTTGCACTTTCCGCGGGCCGCTCGTCGCCTCGGTGCGCAGGTGGTGCACACGCAGTATTCGCTCTCGCCGATGGTGCGCAAAGGGGGCGTGACCACCATCCATGACGTCTCGTTCTTCATCGGTCCGGACTGGTTCCGGCCCCGCGACCGCATCCTTCTGCAACGGACGCTCCCGGCCACCGTGCGGCGGGCCGCGCGCGTCATCACGGTCTCAGAGACCTCGAAAGGGGAGATCGAACGCTACATCCCGGCGGCGCGGGGCAAGGTTCGGGTCACTCCCAACGCTCTCGGCACCAACATCACGCCTTTTGCGCCCGAAGAGGTTGAGTCGCGGCTTGCCCGCCTCGGGGTGTCGCGTCCCTATGTGCTCACGGTGGGCACGCGGTGGCCGCGCAAGAACATGGGCCTGGCCATTGCCGCCGCCCAGCAAGCGGGGGTGACCTGCGTGGTGACCGGCCAGCCCGGCTGGGGGGAACTGCCGGAAGGTGCCGTGATGACCGGCTACGTGGACGACGCGGACCTGACCGCGCTCTATCAGGGCGCCAGTCTTTACCTCGCTCCCAGCCACCACGAGGGGTTCGGCATTCCGTTGCTGGAAGCCTTCGCCTGCGATTGCCCGGTGGTGGCCAACCGGGGCGGGGCGCTGCCCGAAGTGGGCGGGGACGCGGCGGTTTATCCCGAATCCGCCACCCCCGAAGCCTGGGCCGCGACCATCCGGGACCTGCTGGCGGACTCGGGTAGGTTGGAGCAGATGCGACACCGGGGACGTGCGCGTTTGGCCCAGTACGACTGGAACGAGACGGCGCGCTTGACCCTAGAAGTCTACAAAGAGGCCCGACGATGAGCTCAGAGAACAATTCAGAGGACAATTCCGGCGCACTGGACCCCCAGCTTTTGGCCGTGTTGGCCTGCCCCTTGTGCGATTCGCGCCCGCCGCTGAACCAGCAAGGCTCGATTTTGGTGTGCACCCAGTGCGGCGCGCGCTTCCCGATTCGTAACGGCATCCCGGCCCTGCGCCCGGGCGATGCCCTCTCCGACGACGCCACTTCCGAAAACTCGACCGACCATGAATAAAGCCATCGAACGCGTATTGGTTCTCAACGGACCCAACCTGAACCTGCTCGGTTTTCGAGAACCTGAGCTCTACGGCAAGCAGAGCCTGGACGACATCAACGCCGAACTGGTGGCGCTCTCGCAGGAGTTGGGCATCGAGCTCAAGATCTTCCAAAGCAACCACGAGGGCGCGCTGATTGATCGCATCCACGACGAACGCAAGTGGGCCAACGCCATCATCATCAACCCCGGGGCGCTGACGCATTACAGTTACGCCCTGCGCGACGCCTTGGTGAGTGTGCGCATTCCGGTGGTTGAAGTGCATCTCAGCAACGTCCACGCCCGTGAGAGTTTCCGGCACACCAGCGTCATCAGCCCCATCACAGTCGGGCAGATTGTGGGGCTGGGTAGCGTAGGTTATCGGCTTGCGCTCCGCGCCCTGACGGAACCTGAAGTCGGAGGATTTTGAACCCATGTCGCTACAAAAACTTCAAGCTCAACTGAAGGCCGATGGCCACACCGCGCTCCTGGTCAATAACATCGCCAACGTCCAATGGCTCACCGGGTTTACGGGCTCGTTTGGTTCGCTCCTGGTGACTCCGGCGGGGGCGACGTTCATTACGGACAGCCGTTACGCCATCCAGGCCGCCGAGCAAGTGCACGGTGTGGAGATTCGCACGTTTGCCAACCCGGTGCGATTTGAGCACGTGGTTGCCGACCTGGCCAAGGAGAAAGGCTTGAGCGAAGTGGGCTTCGAGCCGACGGTTACTTACGGCACGTTCGAGCGGTGGGCGGGGGCATGGCCGGACTTCGATTTGAAGTCGATGCCCGACCTGATTGCGCCCCTGCGCATGATCAAGACGGCCGACGAAGTGGCGAAGATCGCCGAAGCCTGCAAGCTGGCCGACGCGACGATGGAGCACGTCTCGCGGTTGATTCAGCCGGGTGTGCGCGAACTCGATATCCACCTGGACTTGGAGTTCTTCATCCGCCGTAATGGCGCGTATCTGGGTTTTGAGCCGATTGTGGTGAGCGGCCCCAACAGCGCCCGCCCGCACGGCAAGGCCACTGAGCGCAAGCTTGAAGTTGGTGACTTCGTGACGATTGACCTTGGGGCGAAGCTGGACGGCTGGAACAGTGACATCACCCGCACCTTTGTGGTGGGCAAGGCCACCGATCGGCACCGCGAAATCTACGACCAAGTGCTACGCGCCTTGCTGGAGTGCACGCAGCGGCTGGTGCCGGGCGTGCCGACGAAGGATGTGGACGCCCACGCGCGAGCCGTGCTGGGCGAGAAGGACCTGGCGCAATACTTTGGCCACGGTCTCGGCCACGGGCTGGGGCGCGATGTGCACGACTTTGGCGGCCTGAGCCCGCTCAGCAACGACACGGTGGCCGTGGGTCAGGTGTGGACGGTGGAGCCGGGCGTTTACATTGAGGGCTTCGGCGGCGTGCGGATTGAAGACGACGTTCACGTCAGCGAGAACGGCCCGGTGGTGCTCACGCACTTCCCCCGTGAGCTGATGGAGCTTGGCTAACCCTTTGGTTAGCCCAAGCGGCTAGCCTTAGAATTTAGTCCACAAAGATGTGCCTCTCCCCCTCGCGGTGGGTGAGGCCATTTTTCTGGAGCCACTCCAAAAGCGGAACGGCAAACTTGCGGCTGGATTCCAGGGCATCCCGGAATTCGCCCACGCGGAAGCCTTCCGGGTCGAGCTTGGCTTTCATATCCTCGACAATCTGCATGATTTGCGCCCGGCCCATGTAGCGCTCTTCGTCCACCATCACCACCTCGCCCGCTTCCAGGCCGATGCGGAGGATTTCGCTCACGGCTTGGCTCGGCACTTGCATCAGTCCGGCGAGCTCCGCCACCGTGGGGGCGTTGGGGCCGCAAAGTTCGAGTTCACGCAGCGCACGGTCAAGGAGTTCGCGGGTGCGCTTTTGCAGGTCGGGGCGGAACTCGGCGTGCGCCACGCGGCGCTTTTCCATGCGCACCAAGCCATCCGTGACCATCCGTTCAAAGATCCGCTCCACCACCTTGGCGCGGAACGGCAGCCCGGCATGGACGACGATGTCGGTGGCGGGGAACATGATCTCACGCGGCTGCAACTCATGGAGATTGAGCAGGGCCAGTTCCAGCGTCCGGCGGATGCGGGTGTATTGCCCCAGGGTCATCCAGTGTCCGGCCATGGAGAGCAGGGTGCCCTCGGCCTTCAGCCGTCCCAGATCATCAGCAATCTCGTGGATGGTGGCCTTCACGCGGTGCGCCAGATCTTCGCTGGTCAATCCGAGCGGGGAGCTTTCCACCTTTTGGTAAAGAGGCCAGCGAGAGGGCGGGGCTTTGGGTAGCCACCCGCTTTGCTGCACGGCAATCCAGAACGCGGATGGCTCCGACACCACCACGTGAGCATGGCCCCACTCTGTCTCGCGCATAGCGCTTTGCAGTTCGGTCAGATCTTCCGCGGTCACCGCGCCAATGAGCCCAATGAGCAAGGGCACCCGGGCTTGATCGGGCAGGGCTCCGAGGGCGGCGTCGAGGGAATCCCAGGCTTCTTCGTGCCACGGCGTGATGATCATCACGCCATCGCCCGTGTCCACGTCGTCTTCCTGGTCGATATCGCGCGGGAAGAACTGGAAGCCACCTCCCGAAGGCGGCGGGCCGAGAGCGTCGATTTCGCCTTCCGGCCAGATGAGGGTGATGGTTTTCAAAGGGATTCCAAGAGGTCAGGGTAGTTGTGGACGTGCTGGCCCGAGGCGTCGGCCACCCACAGCTGGAATTCGCCGCCCAGGCTGCACGCGCCAAAATCGCCGCGATTGTTCATGGCAACCACGACATTGGGCTTCTCCGTGCAGTTTGGTCGGCGGCGGAGCAACCACCGCAGGGTCGCCTCGCAGGCGTCGTCCGGGCTCATGCCTGCCCGCATAAATTCGACGGTGCGCAGGCTGGCGCCGGCCCGCCAGAGTTCTTCCCCCCAGCCGGTGGCCACCGCCGCGCCCACCTCGTCGTCGGCGTAGATTCCCGCGCCCGCAATGGGGGAGTCTCCCACGCGCCCCGGAATCTTGAACGGCATGCCGCTAGTGCTGCTGGCGGCCACCAGGTGCCCGGCGTGCCAACCCATCATGCTCACGGTGTCGTGCGGGGGTTCGTAGGGCGGGTCATCGGTGGAATGAACGTAGCGCGCGCCGTTTACGGGGTCTTTTCGCCAAATGTCGTAGCGGCGCACCACTTCTTCGGTCACCAGGTTCTGCGGCACCAAGCCTTGCTCCATGGCAAAGCGGCGGGCTTGGTCGCCGGCCAGCATCACGTGGGGGGTGCGCTCCATCACCATCCGGGCCACGGAGATGCAGGGAAGGATGCCGCGCAGGGCGCATACCGAACCGAGGTCCAGGGTGCCGCCATCCATGATCGAGGCATCCAGTTCGAGTTCGCCATCGGTGTTGGGCAACGATCCGCGCCCAATGCCCAGGAAGTCCGGGTTCTCTTCCGCCGCCGCCAGACCCGCTTCCAGCGCGTCCAGCAAGTTACCTCGATCCAAAAAGGTCTGCCACCCCACCCGCGCGGCTTCTTCGCCGGGTCGTTGCCACGTGGCCAACACTCTTGCCTGATCGTTCATTCTCGTCGCTTGGCGCGCTCCGGGCCGAAGTATTGCGCGTTTGCCTCCGGCTCCAGCAGACCCGTGAAGGTCGCGAGGTGACCTTCGGCCTCGGAAGCGAAGACATAGGAGCCCGAAATCTCCCCTTGCCAAATGGTTTCGATCACCCAACCGGGCACGGGCAGGAAGACAATGCGCTCCGGTGCCAAGATGTGGACGGTGAACACTAGCGGCGTGGCCGAGCCCTCGCCAAAGAGGAATTCGTGGGTCACCGTATCCGAAGTGAGGGTGGTGGTGCCCATACGGGGAGCCCCCAAAGTCCTCCCTTGCTCGAGTTGGCCGGAATCAAAGGCCCCGACCCGGGGCGAACCGCCCGCCAAAAGGTCATCAAAAATCTCGCGTTTGGACTGGGCAATGAAGCTATTGAGGCTGGCCATGAGGGTGTCTTCATCGATTCTACAGAATCCGTGCGAATCCCCGTATTTACTGAAGTTTTATTGAGGGGGTGATCAGGGAACAACCCCCTTGGATAGGCGCCATGAAGGCGTTGGGCCCTGCCTCCTGTCCGGAACATCAAGGAAGAACAAATGTCGTTCCGTATTAACACGAACGTTAGCGCTATGAGCGCTCTGCGCAACCTCAACTCGACGTCGATGGACCTGAACAAGTCCGTCCAGCGCCTCTCTACCGGTCTGCGCATCTCGAGCGGTGCGGATGACCCGGCGGGCCTGATCGCCAGCGAGTCGTTCCGCGCCCAGCTGGGTGGGATTGACGCGGCGGTGCGCAACAACCAGGACGCTCTAAACTTTGCCAAGACTGCCGACGGTGCTCTTGATGAAGTGAGCCGCCTGCTTCGCGATGCTCGTGCCCTGGCCGTTGCCAACGGGAACGGGACGTACGACGCGGACCAGAAGCAAGCCAACCAGACGCAGCTCAACAACATTCTTCAGTCCATCGACCGCATCTCCAGCACCACCGCCTTCGGTAAGAAGAAGTTGCTGGATGGTTCGGCCGGTGCTCAAGTCAACAGCAACAACCTCGGTGTGGTCAGCCAGGCCAGCTTCAGTGGTAGCGTGGGTGGGGCTTCGCTCAGCTCCAATGGCACCCTCGGTGTCAACGTCACCACGGCCGCGGGTCGCGCCACCCTCACGGGTACGGCCGCCTACACGGCGGGTACGGTTCTGGTCGGTGCCGGCCAGTTCACGCTCAATGGCAAGACCTTTGAAACGACGGCAGCCACCACCCGCGACCAGCTCGTGGACATGGTAAACGGCGCGGTCGGTGAAACGGGCGTCAGCGCTTCGGTGAACGGTTCTAACAACGTCGTTCTCACGCACACTGAGTACGGTTCGGACAAGGCCGTGCAACTGACGACCACGGCCGGGGTGGTGAACTCCGCAGCTGGTTCGGCCAGCGACGTCGGTGAAGATGCCGCGGCCACGGTGAGCTACACGGTGAGCGGTGCGACCACGACCGCGGCGTTCAGCCGAGGGAAGGGTCTGGAACTGCGTGACAACAGCGGCAACGTTGTGAACCTGAACGCCAGCGCCAACACGGTGAGCGACAAGGGCAACGTGCTGCAGGTGTTCAGCAATGCCGCGTCCTTCCAAGTCGGTGCCAACGCCGGCCAAAGCGTGACCCTGAACCTGTCGAACATGTCGTCCTCGTCCTTGGGCTTGGGCAGCGTGGACATCACGGGCTCTTCCTCGCAAGCCGCGCTTGACGCTTTGGATGCCGCCATCAACACGGTCTCCACCAGCCGCGCGACCATCGGTTCGTTCATGAAGAACACGGTCGAATCGAATATGCGCGCCCTGGGCGTGGCTAAGGAAAACCTGGCCGCCACCGAGTCGAGCATCCGCGAAGTGGACGTGGCCGAAGAAATGACCAACTACACCAAGCTGCAGATTCTGCAACAGAGCGGTATCTCGATGCTGGCGCAAGCCAACTCGGCTCCGCAGTCGGTCCTCAGCCTGCTCCGCTAAAGCGGGGCCCCGACCTCAAAACGCCCTGGGTGAGTTCACACTGCCCAGGGCGAACCAGATCCCCCGCATTGTTGCTAGCCCGTAGCATTACCAGGAAAATTGCACCCTGGTAATTCCTACAGCAAGTGACTCCAATGTTTGCTCCAACAACTGTCTCGTGACTCGTGGCCAGGATGGCCTTAGGGGAGAGCCCCCCGGATCACAGCAATTCAGGGAAGAGCAAACAATATGTCGTTTCGAATTAACACGAACGTCGCCGCTATGGGCGCGCTGCGCAATTTGAGCAGCACCTCCATGGACCTCAACAAGTCGGTTCAGCGCCTGTCCACAGGCCTGCGCATCAACACGGGTGCCGACGACCCGGCTGGTCTCATCGCCAGTGAATCGTTCCGCGCTCAACTGGGTGGGATCGACGCCGCCGTGCGCAACAACCAAGACGCGATGAACTTCGCCAAGACCGCCGACGGCGCTCTTGATGAAGTGAGCCGCCTGCTCCGAGATGCTCGTGCCCTCGCCGTTGCCAACGGGAACGGTACGTACGACGCGGACCAAAAGCAAGCGAACCAAACGCAGCTCAACAACATCTTGCAGTCCGTCGACCGCATCGCCAGCACCACTTCCTTCGGTAAGAAGAAGCTGCTCGACGGTTCGGCCGGGGCGCAAGTCAACAGCAACAACCTCGGCGTTGTGACGGGTGCTTCCGTGACCGGTAGCATCGGCGGCGCTTCGCTCAGCTCCAACGGCACCCTGGGTGTCAACGTCACCACGGCCGCTGGTCGGGCGACGGTGACCGGCACCGCGGCTTACACGGCCGGTACGGTTCTGGTGGGTGCGGGTCAGTTCACGCTGAACGGCAAGACCTTCGAAACGACGGCAGCCACCACCCGCGACCAGCTCGTGGACATGGTGAATGCTTCGGTCGGCGAAACCGGCGTTAGCGCGGCGGTGAGCGGCAACAACATTGCTCTCACCAGCACGGAATACGGTTCCGACAAGGCTGTCCAGCTGACGACCAGCGCTGGTGTCATCAACTCCGCCGCCGGTTCGGCCAGCGACGTGGGTGAAGATGCCGTGGCCACGGTGAGCTACACGGTGAGCGGTGCGACCACGACCGCGGCGTTCAGCCGAGGTAAGGGTCTGGAACTGCGCGACAACAGCGGCAACGTTGTGAACCTCAACGCCAGCGCCAACAGCGTGAGCGACAAGGGCAACGTGCTGCAGGTGTTCAGCAATGCGTCTCAGTTCCAAATCGGGGCGAACGCCGGCCAGACGGTCGCGCTGAACCTCAGCAACGCTTCGTCCTCGTCCTTGGGCCTGGGCAGCATCGACATCACGGGTTCGTCCGTGCAGTCGGCTCTCGATGCCATCGACTCGGCGATCAACACCGTGTCCACTAACCGTGCAACGATCGGTTCGTTCATGAAGAACACGCTGGAATCCAACGTCCGCGCCCTCGGCGTGGCCAAGGAAAACCTGGCGGCCACCGAATCGAGCATCCGAGAAGTGGACGTGGCGCAGGAAATGACCAACTACACCAAGTTGCAGATTCTGCAACAGAGCGGTATCTCGATGCTGGCGCAAGCCAACTCGGCTCCGCAGTCGGTCCTCTCCCTGCTCCGTTAACGGCAGCGAAGAAGACACGCGAAAACGGCCCGGGGGAAACCCCGGGCCGTTCCCATTTGCGGCTTAAGTGATTTTAGGCGCGCTTGTAGATGGCCAGCAGCGCTTCGTAAGCGGCGGGCTCCAGGAGCGCGATCCCAATCCAAACCTTCAGGAGTTCTTCTTCGCTTGGTCGCTCGGCTTCGCCCTTGATCGTCACCGTCAGGCTGTTGGCGGCGGCGCGGCGCTGAGCGGCGGTGAGCTTCGCGTTCACGAACTGCAGGATCAGCGTTTCGTGCTTGCCGTAAAGAAGTTGGCGGGTCAGGCTGATCGCGTTGATTCGCTTTTGGAAGTCGGCCATCAGTTCCTGGGTCGGCACGCTGCCTTCTTCCGCCTTCTTCAGGGCCTCGTCAATCTCGCGCTCCATTTGCCGCATGGTCTGGATCTCCTTAAGGGCTAGCTCACGATCTTCCTTACGGGCTTCTTCGATCAGGGGCAGTAGCTCCTTCAACTGGTCCTTCGTCATGAACAGCGGCAACAGGTGGTTGTACGCCTGCAGGCGGGCCGCCTTGATCAAGATCGGATCGCCCTGCTTGCGGACGCTGACGGCATCCGATTGGGCCCACGCCCCGGTGAGAAGGGCCGCAACAAGGCCGAGAAACAGTGCAAAGCGAATGGTCATGGTGTTGGAGTCTCTTTCGAATCGGACGTGGAGGGGGTCGGCTTCGTTTCAGTGCGAGGGGACGGCCCCGATGCGTTAGATGGTAGCACGAGGACGGCGAGTGCCAGCCCCGAGAGGGTCTGCCCGGCCACAAAAAGCGTCCCGACCAAGGCGGTGAGCACCATCGCCACATCGGTGAGGCGGCCGTCGACGATGCCCCCGGCCTGCACAATCGCCGCCAATCCCGCGATCAGCACGATCAGCGACATGATGAACCCAAAGGTCGCCAGCAGCACCACTTGGTGCCGGGGGCGACGGCGCAAGGCCTGTCCCCAGGCATGGCCGCGCGGCCGGATCCAGATCCCGATGGCCACCCAAACGAGTGCGAGTCCGATCGCTTGCCCCCACATGCTGCGGCCTATTGTACGGAATGCAGAGGTAAAACCCAGGGGACGTGAACCGCTTTGCTCGGACCCGCCGCGATCATCAGCATGAAAGCGTGGAGGATTACGTGGAGTTGATCCTGAGTACGAGCGAAGAATGCGGCACCGTGCGCGTCTCGGACCTCGCCCAGCGCCTCCAGGTCAGCCCGGTCACGGTGACCAAGAAGATCCAGCGACTGTGTGAGGAGGGTTATGTTCAGCGCGAACCGTACCGAGAGATCTTCCTCACCGCCCAAGGGGAAGCCCTGGCCCGCGCCGCCCGGGAGCGGCACGGCATCGTGCGAGATTTCTTGCTGGCCCTGGGGGTGGGGGAAGAGATCGCCGAGCACGACAGCGAGGGCATCGAGCACCACGTAAGCCCGGAGACTCTGAGCGCGATGGCTCGTTATGTGGCCGAACGCGGCCAGCGGCCCTGAAACACGATTCCGGCGCGCCCAGTGACGGCCAGGGGTTCATCAATCCCGCGCACCTCGATGGTGAGAGTGCCACCGCGACTGGTGACGGGGATCAGGCCCCGCCGCCCCGTTTTGCGGGCAACTTCCACGGCCGTGGCAGTGGCACCCGTGCCACAGCCCAGCGTCTCGCCCACGCCGCGCTCCCAAATGCGGATGCGAACCTCGTCGCCGTGGGGGGTCGCCCACATCACGCT
>CALRVA020000089.1:0-11393 GCA_943371495.1 Archangium gephyra
CAACACCTTCACCGGCATGATGCGGGCATTCCAGTCCACCCCGGCCACGCCGCGCGCGTTGTTCGTCACGGCCGCCGCGATACCAGCACAGTGCGTTCCGTGCCCGTTGTCATCGTCGGCGTTCGTGTCGTTGTTCACAAAGTCGTAACCGGGGACAATCTTGCCCGCCAGATCCTGGTGCGCCATGTCCACGCCCGTGTCCACAATTGCAATCACGACCGAGTTGGAGCCCGTGGTGACGGTCCAACCTTGGGGCGCACTGATCTTTTGCAGAGCGTACTGGCTGGAGTAGCTGGAGTCGTTCGGATTGACCTGGAACGTCCGGGCGATGTAGTTCGGCTCGGCGTACTCCACGTTCGGGAGCGAACGGTAGTAATCGAGCGCCTTCTGAGTGCTCATCGAGGCCGGCACGCGGACTCGTTGCACTTGCAGATTGCGCAAGGTTTCGACCGAGCGCGCGCCAATGCGAGCGGTATCCACCATCGAGGAGATACTCGCCCCGCTGCGATACTTGACGAGAACTTCGCCTTCCACAAAGGGGGCAGTCGGAGCGGTCGATTGGGACATCGCCACGGCCGCAATACCGGCAAGAATAGTAGTAGCAGTGAACTTGATTGGATTCATGTGCAGAAGCCCGGATGAGGGGCGCCCTCCACTGGCCCCCAGCGGGGCCGAAGTGCCCAAAACTGTACCAGGGGCCACGAGGGGCTCACAAGTTCTTTCCACAAATCATCGACATTTTGGGGGCGCCGAGCGCGAAACCCGTATTCGAACGGTTATGGCACCAGCCCGGTCGGCAAGCCTCCCGGCCATTGTTCGTCAATCAGTTGCTGAATGTGCTGAATTCGGTTGGCCGGTTTGGGGTGCGAGCTCAGGAACTCAGGCGGCCCGCCCGCCGAGGCTTCGTCGAGAATCTTCATTACCCCGATGAGAGCCCGGGGGTCGTATCCCGCTTCAAACATATACCGCAGCCCGCTCCGGTCGCTTTCCAGTTCATCGTCGCGCCCGTAGCGCATGTTCAGGGTCTGGCCAATCATGGCGGCCATCTGCCCGGCCTGGCCGTCGGTAGCCACGCTCGCGGCCCCCACGAGGCCCTGGGTGAGCCCCTCGCGCGCCATGTGTTCGGCGCTATGCCGCTGAATCACGTGCCCAATCTCGTGACCTAACACGCCCGCGAGTTGACCTTCGGATTCCAAGCGATTGAGCAAGGCCCGGGTGATGAAGATCTGCCCGCCCGGCAGAGCAAAGGCGTTGATGGTCTGCTGGTCCTTCAGCAAATGAAAATTGAACTTGTACGGGCTGGTACGGGCTTCGGTGCGGGCGACCAATCGGGCGCCCACTTGGCGCACCAAAGCGGCCGCCTGGGTGCCGGTTTCAGCACCGCCATGTTGCGCGGCCATTTCGGGCGCGGCTTGCAAGCCCAGGGCGACTTCTTGGTCCACGTTCAGCGCCACGCGTTGGCTCTCTCCGGTGACGGGGTTCTGCTGAGAATTTCCGTAAAACGCAATCAGAGCCCCCACCATCATCACCAGCGCGACGCCCGCCCGGGGGCCGCAACCAGGCTTGCGGCGCGGGGCACCGTAGGCCGACCGACGCCGAGGAGGGGCTTGTTCGTACATGCCCCTATTGTAACGCCGGTGACCCTATGCCGACGTGCGGATGTGCAGGAGGTCGCCATCTTGAATGACATACTCCTTGCCTTCCAGGCTCATCTTGCCGGCCTTATAGGCGGCATCGAGCGAGCCCGCTTCGTCGTAATCCGCGTAGTGCACCACCTCGGCGCGGATGAACCCCTTGGCGATGTCGTTGTGGATCGTGCCGGCGGCCTTGAGCGAACTGCTCCCGGCGCGGAGCGGCCAAGCACGGGTGTCGTTCTCCCCGGCCGTGAAGAACGTGATGAGCCCCAACGCCCCGTAAACCGCCTGCACCACCTTGGCCCCGGCGCTTTCGGTCAGCCCGTAGCCAGCCAGGAACTCGGCCCGGTCGTTGGCGTCCAATTGCGCCAGTTCTTCTTCCAGATTCGCGGAGACGGCAAAGGCCACCGTGCCGCTGGCGCGGAGGGTTTCGATCTCCTTGGCCACGGCGGCGGGCGGGTTGCTCACGTCGGCTTCGCCGACATTGAAGGCCACCACGCACGGCTTCGCACTCACAAACTGGAAGTTCTTCACGATCTTCGTCTCCTCCTCGTCAAACTCCATCGCGCGGATCGGGGTGCCTTCTTCCAGCACCGGCTTCAAGCGTTCAAACAGTCGCTTTTCCAGGTAATCCGGGTGGCCGGGGGACTTCACGTTTTGGCTCTTAGCCAGGCGTTCCAGTCGGTTCTCCACAATGGCGAGGTCGGTCAGCACCATCTCCACGTCCACGCTCTCGCGGTCACGAGCGGGGTTCACGTCGGCGTGGTGGGGCACGTAGTCGCTCTCGAACGCGCGAACCACGTGGAGCAGAACCTCCGCCTTCTTAGCGGCTTCGAGCAGCTTGTTGCTAAACATCCGGCCGGTGGGGGCCAGGGCCTCGCCGTCATCCGCCAGCGTAACGGTGGCGGGGGTGGCCTTCTTCGGCTTCACCTGCGCCACGATTCGGTCAAAACGCGCATCCGGCACGGGCACGGCGGTCACGTCGCCTTTGGCATCGCCTCCGGCGGCGGCGCGGTAAAGCGTGCTTTTCCCGACCATCGGGAATCCGATCAATAGAACTTTCATGGTTGTGAGGTCTGCGCGGAGGTGGGGTCAACAATGACTTCGATAGGGTCTTCCGCACTCCGTTGCGGCAGCACCCAAAACACGACGATCGAAATCAACAACAAAACGAGCGGAAGCCACGGAATGGGGGCCCGACGCACGGGCGGCTTGGCCATGCCCGGCGAAGCGAGGCGTTCATCCGTCCCAACGGGACCGACCGATTGACCTTCCTCGGGCTTCACACCTGGGATTCTAGCCAAGCGGGCGGGTACCTTCGGGGTCATGCGGGCCGTCGAATCAGGTTTAGCCTCGATTGGAGGGCCCATTCTGCTTGCGCTAGAGTTTATCGGCGAGCTGTGCATGCTGCTGGGTGAAGCGATCAGCCGCATGTTCCGGCATAAGCTGGAAGTGCGCGAGCTCACCCGCCAGATGGCGTTCATTGGCTCCAACAGCGTGCCGATCGTGGCCCTCACCACGCTTTCCAGCGGCGCGGTGATTGCCCTTTACGTCAGCGAGATTCTGGTGAAGTACGGCGCGCAGAGCCTGGCCGGGGCCACGGTCGGCCTGGCCGTGGTGCGGGAGATCGCCCCGGTGCTGGGGGGAATCATGGTGGCGGCGCGGTGCGGTTCGGCCATTGCCGCGCAAATTGGCACGATGGTGGTGACCGAGCAGGTGGACGCCCTTCGCTCGCTCAATGTGCCGCCGGTCAATTTCCTCGTGGTGCCGCGTTTGCTGGCGGCGGCGCTGATGCTGCCGATGCTCGGCCTCATTGGCATGTTCGCCGGAGTCGGGGGCGGCTATCTCGTGGCCGTGATGGGCGGCGGCGTGCCCGAAGCCATCTTCATGGATTCCGTCCGCCAGTTCGTCACCATCGACGACGTGTGGAAGGGGCTGCTTAAGACCTTCGTGTTCGGCATCGTAGTCGCCATGGTGTCATGTCAGCAGGGCCTGCGGGTGCGAGGCGGCGCCGAGGGCGTGGGCCGCGCGACCACCCAGACCGTCGTCATCAGCATGGTGCTGGTGTACGTGCTGAACTACTTCCTCAGCGCCTGGCTGTACCGCCTGGGCGCTTGAGTTCGCTTTAACCGCGGAGCGGACTGACCACCACGCGCCGGTCGGGGTCCAGGCCCACGCTTTCGGCCCGCAGGCGTTGCTGCTCAATCGCGCGGTGCTGGAGCTTCCGCGTGCGCGCATCGGCGGGGCTGAGTTCCACCGCCCGGCCACTCTGCTGCACCATTTGGATCGCCTGTTTCACCTCGTTCATGGCCTCCTTGGTGGCGTCTTCTTGGCTGTTCTTGCCGTGGCTCTTGAGCGCATCATCCAGCGCCCCTGCGATTTGGCTGAAGGTGTTGGACTTCACGTTGAACGTGGGAATCGTGCGGCCGAGTTCGCGCAGGCGGCCCGGCTTGTTCTGCATGGTCGTGCGCATGCCAATGATCACATCGGCGTGGTGCAGGTCGCTGGTCATCACCGCGTTCAGGCGGCGCTCCCGGATGGCGCGCTCGAGCCTCGTGCGGGCAATGCCATAAGGGTACACGCGCAGCGGGCTCCCCTTTTCATCGTCCTTGCGGCGGGGTTTCTCGTGGCCCTCTGCCGGCTCGGCTTCGTCTCGGCGCGGGCGTTCGCTGCGGCGGCGGCCCTCAAAGCGGTCTTCGTCGGCTTCGCGGCCCGGGCGGTGGGCCAGCGAGGGGAATCGCTCGGCCAAATCATCCAGATCCTGCGGGGTGTGCTCCTTTTGCACCACCTCAATATCGCCACCCCCCGTGCGCACCCGAATTTCGGGGCGCGGCGGCAGGCCACGCAGCATGTTGTCCACGGTCTGCTGCACGCTGTGGTGCACGGCCAAGCGGTCGTATTCCAGCAGCTCGATCACCACGTCAAAGGTCGGCGGGGCTTTACGCTCCAGCACCGTCTTTTGCGTGCCTCGGCGGCGCGCTTCGTCGTCGCTGAGGGTCACCGTCTGAATCCCGCCGATGAGGTCGCACAGCGAGGGGTTCAGCATCAAGTTCTCGAGGTTGCCCCCGTGCGCGGTGGCTACCAGTTGCACCCCGCGCTCGGCAATGGTGCGGGCGGCGGCGGCTTCGGCCTCGTTGCCAATTTCATCAATCACGATGACCTCGGGCATGTGGTTTTCCACCGCCTCGATCATCACGCCGTGTTGGTCAATGGGGTTCGGCACCTGCATGCGGCGGGCGGCCCCCACGGCCGGGTGCGGCACGTCGCCGTCGCCCCCTATTTCGTTGCTGGTGTCCACAATCACCACGCGCAGGTCCACTTCGTCGGCCAGCACGCGGGCCACTTCCCGCAGCTTGGTGGTTTTGCCCACCCCGGGCTTGCCGAGTAGCAGGATGGACTTGCCGCTGCGTACGATGTCGTCAATCATGTCGATCGTGCCTTCCAGGGCGCGGCCAACGCGGCAGGTCAGGCCAATGATGCGTCCATGCCGGTTGCGGATGCACGAGATGCGGTGGAGAGTGCGTTCGATGCCTGCGCGGTTGTCGCCACTAAAGTCGCCGATCATCTTGACGACATGGTCAATGTCGTGCTCGGTAACGATGATCTGCGGCCAGCGGTCGGCGTGATGCATGAACCGGGCTTCGGCCGGGCGGCCGTAGTCCAGCACAACCTCCACGAGCTCCGGCAAATGCGGGCTCGCGATCAGCTTTTCTCGCACTACGGGAGGCAAAACCTCCAGCAGTTGCATCAGTCCATCGCTAAATGTGGGCATCAAGATAAGGGTTGAGACGGGGTGGCTGACGAGATCGGAGCCTTGTGTAAAGAAATCTTTACACGGCGGGCGCCCCTCGATGGATGCGACTTTTACGGGGTTTGTTCCGCGACCTCGGCGGCACGCCGCACCAAGATTGAAACGCGCCGACCCCGGCGAAGGTTAGCCCGAACGGGTCTTGTGACTCGTCCGGGCGGGCGATTGAACTTAGCGACCCACGTCAATGAGGGTGATGTCGGTTTCCTTTTCGCGGCCACCGGCCCAGAACTTCACCCGGACCTTGTCGCCGGGTTTGCGCTCCAGCATCACGCGGCTGTATTCGCGGGCGTCGCTCACGGTCTTGCCGTTGATGGCGAGGATCACCGCGCCTTCCCTAATCCCGGCCCGTCCGGCGGGCGAACTCGGGGTGGCATCCGCCACCAGCACGCCTTCCTTGGGCAGGTTCGGGTCCATCCCAAAGCGGCGGATGAGCACGGCCCGCACATTCGGGTTGCGCAGGTCCAGTTCGGCGGAGGCGAAGTTAATCCCCAGTCCCGCGTAGGGCACGTAACCCTTGGTGCGGATGCCGTTCACGACTTCCCGCACCCGGGCGACCGGAATGGAAAAGCCGAGGCCCACGCTGTTGCCGGTTTGGCTGGCAATGGCGGTGTTGATGCCGATCAAACGGCCCTGGGCGTCGCACAGGGCGCCCCCGGAGTTCCCCGGGTTGATGGCGGCATCGGTTTGAATCGCGTTGATGAGCGTGGTGGTGTCACCCGTGGGCAGCTCGCGGCCCAAGGCGCTAATGACGCCGACGCTGAGGGTGTTTTCGAAGCCCAGCGGGTTGCCCAAGGCCATCACCCATTGCCCGATCTCGACGGTATCGCTATCGCCGAGTTCGATGGCCTGCAAGCCGTTGGCATCCACTTTGAGAAGCGCGAGGTCGCTACGCGGGTCCACGCCGACCACTTTGGCCTGGAAGGAACGCTCATCGGCCAGTTCCACGCGGATGAGGGTGGCATTGCCCACGACGTGGGCATTGCTGACAATGTAGCCATCCGGCGAGATAATGACCCCGCTGCCCTGGCCCTGCGGCACGGTCACGGAGCCCTGCCACATGTCTTCCACTTGGCGGGCGGTATCAATGCTGACGACGCTCGGCATCGCCTTCTTGGCGGCGGAACGGAAGTCGGCAAGCGAATCGCCCGAGACCGGCACCTGACCTGAAGTCAGCTTCGCTGGCATCTCCGGGGCGGCCCAGATTTGGCCGATCCGGCTCATTTCGTTGTACTTATCCCAGCGCAGCGCCAGGGAAACGGCTGTGAACACAACCACAAAGGCGAGGGCCGAATACCCAAGCACGCGTTTCATCGTAACGTGTTCTACTCCGGTTCTCCCCAAACGTGCACCCTTAGGGTAGGTATCCTCATCGAAGTGCCCGACGGCCCGCGCTACCTGGTCGGCATGACCTCCAGTGAACTCAAAGAACTTGCCGTAGGCATGGGCGAAAAACCCTTCCGCGGTGCCCAACTTGCTGACTGGATCTACCGCAAGGCCGTCCTGAACTACGAGGAGATGACCAACCTCCCCGCCGCCTTCATTGCGCGACTGCAAGAGGCGGGCATCACCCCCACCCCCCTGCGGGTGGTGGACCACCGCCGTAGCACCGACGACGTGGACAAGCTGCTGATGGACGCGGGTGACGGCAACGTGTTCGAGTCCGTTTTGCTGCCTTACGAGGACCGCGTGAGTTGCTGTCTCAGCAGCCAAGTGGGTTGCCCGATGGGCTGCACCTTCTGCGCCACGGGGCTGGGCGGGTTCACGCGCAACCTCACCGCCGGCGAGATTGTGGGGCAATACCTGGCCCTGCAGAGCCTGAGCCCGCGCCGCGTGAGCCACGTGGTGTTCATGGGCATGGGCGAGCCCCTTCTGAACTACGATAACCTACTGGCGGCAATCCGGCTTCTGCACGACGAGGTGAAGCTCAGCCTCCGGCACATCACGGTCTCCACGGTCGGGTTGGTCACCGGCATTGGGCGGCTGGCTAAGGAGGAGATGCCGATCCATCTGGCGCTCTCTCTGCACTCGCCGCTGGACGATGTGCGCGACCGCCTGATGCCCGTGAACCAGAAGTGGCCGGTGCAGGTGGTGGTGCAGGCCATGCGCGACTACCACGCCATCACCGGGCGCAAGGTGACCTTTGAGTACTTGCTGATTCACGAGGTCAACGACACCCCCGAGCAGGCCGACGCGCTGGCCGACCTGGTGAAGGGGCTGCCCTGCGTTGTGAATCTGATTCCGTTCAACTACGTCGACACCGAGCACGGATTTGCGCGGCCGCACCGGGAGCGCGTGCGTCAGTTCAAGGGTCGCCTGGCCGGGCGGGGCGTGAACGTTACCGAGCGGGTGGAACGCGGGCACGACATCGCGGCGGCCTGCGGCCAACTGGCCGGACAACATCAGGGCAAGTTCGCCCGGCGGGGAGGTGTCACATCACTGCCCGTATCTTCCTGATGGCCGTGCCGTTCCTGGTGTGGGGGTGCGGCTCGCCCGCGCCGAGCGCCAAGGCGGGCGAAAAGGAACCGGAGAAGCCCGCCCCCCGGCGCGCGATTGACACCGGCCCGGTGACCATCGAAGGTCAACTGCCGAATGGCGAGAAAAGCTACGCGCTCAAGAGCCCCGGCGCGACGTTTGACATCGAGGGGGACAACCGCATTCAGAGCGGCCTGAAAGACGTGGAAGTCACGATTTTTGAGGCCAATAAACCCGCGAGTGTGATCAAGGCCGACTCCGCCACCATTGACAAGACTAACCAAAAGCTGGTGCTGGTGGGCAAGGTGGTAGTGACCAGCCAACGGGACCAAGCGACGTTGCGGGCCAACCAAATCGTCTACCGTGAAACGATGGCGCGCGTGGAAGCCACCGGGCAAGTGCGTTTGGAGCAAAAGGGATGGTCCATGGGGCCGCTCCCTGAGCTGTGGGCGAACCGGGATCTCTCGCGGGTGGCCACGCCCAAGGCCTGGAAAGAAAGAGAATGAAGATTGCAAAGTTGTTGGTGCTGGGCGGGCTTGCGGTCGCCAGTGGAATCTTGGGGGCGCAAACCCAGGAGCGCCAGCGCATCACCGACGATGCGGGCTTTGTGCTGTTCTTCCAAGACGTCTACGTGGAGCAATCGAACCCCGACGAGATTCAGGCCGACTTCCGGGGCAACCCGCTGGAGGGCGAGAGCCGCAAGCAGGGCATCACGTTCCGGATGCAGCGGATGCAAGGCTCGATCCGCCGCACCGCCAACGATGAACTGCGCCTGAAGGATGCGACCCTAACCGGCAATGTGCGGGTGACCCTGGGCCGCACCACCACCACCCCCGCCCACACCCTGACCACTGAACTGGTGCGCGTGCGCGATGAAGGGGAACGCACGGTGGTCACGGCCCCCGAGGCCTTCACCCTGCGCGGCGAGACCGGCACCCAACCCTACCAAGTCACGGGGTTAGGGTTGACGGCTTTGTTCGGGGCCATGGGCACCGACGCTCCGCCCCTCCGGCAAGTGACGGTGGAGCGCAACGCCCGCCTGACCCTAACGGGGAACGGAGGCAGCAACGGCATGACGGCCGGCCGCCTGGTGATGACCCCGCAGGACAAGTTGATGGGCGTGGAGGCCACCGGCGGCGTGGTGCTGACGCGCCGTGCCGAAACCTCCCAATCACGGCAGAACCTCACGGTTACTTCTCCCCGCATCACCGCCCGCATTGACACCTCCCTGCGCGATGTGGACCAGCTGCGCGAGGCCCGCGCCCCCGGCGAGGTCACCCTGCGCCTCGAGTTCATGGGCAACGAACCGGGCAAGAGCGAGCGCACGTCGCTACTCGTCACGGCCACGGGGCGGAACCTGGTGCTGAACGGAGCCACCCGCACGCTGACCATGAGCCAGGTGCAAACCGAGGGCCTGCGCCGCGCCGAGGGCAAATCGGTGTTCGGCACCCTTAAGGCTGACACCCTCACCATCACCTTTGACGAACAAGGCGAAGTCAAGAGCCTGCGCATGTCCGGCGGGCCGGGCACGGCCACGGTCAACGAATCTCCTCAGGAGCCCGCAAGCCCTTGATCATCCGCACCGAACATCTGGTCAAGACCTACAAACAGAAGGGCGGCGACCGCAAGCGCGTGGTCAACGATGTTTCCGTCTCCCTCACTCAGGGCGAGGTCGTCGGGTTGCTGGGCCCCAATGGCGCGGGCAAAACGACGACGTTCTATATGGTGGTCGGCCTGGTGCGACCAGATGAAGGGCGCGTCTTTTTGGACGACCAAGACATCACGCGGCTGCCCATGTACAAGCGGGCGCGCCGAGGCATCGGCTATTTAGCGCAGGAAAGCAGTGTGTTTCGTCGCCTCAGCGTGGCCGACAACATCAAGCTGGTGATGGAGCAGAACGGCTTCTCGTCCGCTCAGATCAAAGCCCGCACCCAGGTGCTGACCGACGAACTCCACCTCGAGAAGTTCCTCGACAAGCCGGGCGGGGTGCTTTCCGGCGGGGAGCGACGCCGGGCCGAAATCGCCCGCGCCCTCAGCACCGAACCGGCATTTATCCTTTTGGATGAACCCTTCACCGGGATTGACCCCGTGACGATTGAGGAGTTGCAGGGCATCATCCGCAACCTGGCCAGCCGGGGCATCGGGATCCTGATTACCGACCACAACGTGGACGCCACGCTCTCGATCACGGACCGGAACTACATTTTGGTGGACGCGCAGATCATTGCCGAGGGGCCGGAGCAAGACATCCGGGAGAATGAGCGGGTGCGCAAGTTCTACTTAGGCGAGGGGTATCGGCGAGAGGGATTACGCGGGGAGGTCCCAAGCGCTGCGTCGGATTGATCGCTTAATTCTGGGCGAGTTGTTCGGGCTCTGGGTGTTTGGCGTGGCCATCTTCAGTGTCCTTATCATGGCGGGTTCGTTCTTGTTCGAACTCACCCGATACCTCGCGCAGGGAGCCAACCCCGTCGCGGTCATCCAATTGGTGGTTTTGCTGCTGCCAGGGGTGGTGGCCAAGACATTCAGCATGGCGATGCTGCTGGGCACGCTGTTGGCCTTCGGCCGCCTGAGCGGGGACAGCGAGATTGTGGCCCTGCGCGCGGGCGGCGTCAGCTTGCGCCGCATCATGCTGCCGGTGGCCATTTTTGGCACCGTGGTGTTCCTTACCGCGTTCTCTTTCAACGAGCTCTTGGTGCCCCAGGCCGCCAAATCAGCGACCTCGCTGAAGGCTGAGATTGCTGCCGCTCTGAATGGTCGCACCGACCGGGCCGCCACCCGGGCGATCTACGAAGAGGGCAAATTGCGCGGCTATGTGAACGCCAAAGACTTCGACATCGCCGCCGGCACCCTGCGCGATGCCTACGTGCTCTACTTGGCGGAAGATGGTCGCGAGCGATTCCTGCTCAAAGCCCCCGAGCTGGTGTATGAGTCCGAACAGGATTGGCGCATCGTCGGCACCGCCACGCTCTACGACTTAGAATCCAAGACCACCGCCACGATCGAGGGTGCGTGGCCGCGCGGGCTGGCCGCCCCGGCCATGACGCCCCAAAGTCTGCTGAGCCAAACTATCACCG
Source organism: Archangium gephyra (assembly GCA_943371495.1). Classification (GTDB taxonomy): domain Bacteria; phylum Armatimonadota; class Fimbriimonadia; order Fimbriimonadales; family Fimbriimonadaceae; genus JAHBTC01. The sequence goes on from CALRVA020000089.1 coordinate 10,992, forward strand.
ACCTGGACGCCCTGAGCATGAGCGAAACGCGCCAGCAGATCAACGAAATGCGCGCCGACCCGGGCGCCGACCCTAAGCGCATTGCCAACCTCGAGTTCGGCTACTGGAACAAGATTTCTCTTCCCCTCGCCGCTCTGGTGTTTGGGCTGGTGGGGGCGCCGCTCGGCATCCGCAGCCACCGGGCGGGCACCGCCACCGGGTTCTGGCTGTCGGTCATCATCATTTTTGGGTACATGATGGTAACCAACGTCATGTCATTGTTCGCGCAAGGAGGGCGCCTGCCTGCGTCGGCGGCCAGCCTCACCCCCATCGGGGTGGGCTTGCTGGTGGCCGCGTGGCTGATTCGCAAGAAGGACCAATGAGCGACTTCACGAGTATTTGGTTCCTCCTCGTGATGGTCAT
>CALRVA020000090.1:0-11328 GCA_943371495.1 Archangium gephyra
GCTGTTGAGCGGAATGCGCGCCCAGGTCGTGCCGCTAGCTTGCGGTACGTCCGGCACGTCCGGCAGACCGGGAAGAGCTTCGTCGCGCTTCGGCGTGATGTAGTAAATCCCACCTTCTCGGCGCCACGTCGCGTTCACCTGGTCCAGGATGGCGCGCAGAACCGTCTCAAACGGACGATCCTTGACGCTGAGCTGGATCAGGCCTTGCACGGCCGGGTCAATGCTGTAGTCGGCGCCAACCATTCGGAACAGAACCCGAATTGCTTCGCGGACATCCGCATCTTGAAGTTCGAGGCTCGAGACGTTCTTGTTCGCCATGTCATCTTGGCGAGCATGAGCTAGACCCGGTGCGGACACCAAAGCCAGGCTCAGTGACATCACGAGCATGCTGCTTACGATTCGCTTCATGTTCTTGTTCCCTTTTCGATAGTTAGAAACCTTTGTTTCCTTCAATGTAACGCCTACGTTACCCGACGAGTTACGCATTATTCCTGCCCCTGCACGCCGCCAGCGCCACCGCTAGCCGCGCCCGGTCCACCGGAAGCACCCGCACCGGGTCGGCCACCGCCGCCGCCTTGGGCACCGCCGCCGCCGCCACGGTTGAATCCGTCACCCAGCGAAATCACTTCCACTTGGTCGGACCCCACGCGCTGCACGGTCACTTCTGTTTCCGTAAACCGGATCACCTGCCACGTTTCTTCTCCGATCTGGAACGTGGTGCCCGGGCGCAGGTCAACAAAGACCGGTCCGCGAGCCGTATTGATCTCGGCGAGAGCGACCACCCCGTTCTGAGCCAGAAGGATGCCCGCCAGGCGCCATTGCGGCACCGGCACGCGGGCCGGAGGCGGCGCTTCGGCTTCCTCTTCCGGAAGTTCGAAGTACTGGCCAAATCCGCCACCTTCGCTCAGGAGACGCTCGACCATTTGATCGCGGTCGAACGTACGTTCCGAGGCCAGCAAGGCGAAAACGTCAGATCGGTTCGGATAGTACTTGGTGAGGCTGTCTTCCTTCACCTTCGCGGCCGTTTCCGGACCCGGGTTGGTGACCGGGAGACCGGCTCCCGCCACGATGGCAGGCTTCTCCGGATCCGCCGGCGTGCGCGGGATCACCGCTTCTTCCATCGGAATCGGAGCGCATCCCGCCATCGCCAAGGCGATGCCAAGAGCCAAGAAGGCAAAAGGTTGGTTCCGTTTCATCGTTTTCACTTATCCACTCACCGAGCTAAGTCCAGGTCGTTGGCGAGCGCCACCCGCGCCGCCCGGAGCGGCTCCACCGGCCGGAGCAGGGGCAGCACCGCCACCCGGCACCGCGCCACCCGCACCAGCGGCAGGCTGAGCCCCGCTTTGCACCGGCACGCCAATGTTGCCTTCCGGCACCACCGGGGCCACTTCAGAGCCTCGAATGTAGCCAACAACCACCAAGTTGTACGTCGCCGTCAGGTTCGGCGAAGTGCCGCTAATCGTCAGGCCGTCCGTCGTCGCCAGGTAGTTGCGCATGGTGGACCAGCTGCGAATGTTCTCGCGAATCTGGTTCATGTTGCCGCGCACCGTCACCGGGCCCATTTCGTAAATCACCACCGGGAACTTGATCGCCGGGTAGTTGAAGTAATCCGAGAGGATCGCATTGGCGTCCATCGGCGGTTCCGAAATCTTCGGACCGGTGATGACGGTCACGCCACCGCGCTTCACTTGCTGGTTCACCTGGCTCTGCAGGCGATTCGCAAAGATCGGCGCGTGCACGGTCAGCGTCCAGCGGTTGACGGCCAGGCTAATGCCGCCGTCGTCCAAGTTGCCCGGAGGGGTCTTGGTCTCGACCACGGACTGCCACTCGTTGCCGATGCGCTTGACTTCATCAATCGCGGCTTGGCGTCGCTCGGCCGCGCGGTTGATCTTGTTCGCTTCGAGTTGCAACGCGTCGCCGTAGGCCACCCAGTTGCGGGCGGACTGCATCTTCGGTTGATATTCCTTAAAGAAGGCAAAGCTCAATGCGGCGATCGCCACGGCGAGCCCCACAATCGGCCAAACCCATGCGCTTAGTTTCATGCGTTTCTAATCCTCCTTAGAGGTCCCCCGGGTTGTCAGCAATCTGTCCACTGGCGCGCTGCGGCGTGCCCGGTCCTCCGATGGGAGTTCCCGGTCCACCCGGACCACCTGGCCCCGGTGCAACACCACGTCCGCCCGGCGCGGGGGCAACCCCACCCGCCGGAGTCCCTGCCGGCGCCTGACCACCGGCCACCAGGGTGGCGCGGGCATCGGGAGCCTGCATATTGCGGGCAATCGTAATCGTAAAGGTGGTCAACGACCAATCCGGCATCGTGCCGCGCGGATCGTTGGTCCCCGAACCGAAGCCACCCACGTTCTGGAAGCCCGTTTGTCGCTCATCCTGCGCTTCTTGCAGGTGCGCTTGGAAGTGCTCCCACGGATCGCTGGGGTGATTGGTTTCACCCGGCAACAGTCGAGTTCCGACTTGGTCCAGTTCAGTCAAGGCCGGCACAATCTTATCGACGCTCACATAGCCCGACCGGGTTACATTGATCGCGTCCGGAATGCGAAGCAGCGCCATCGGCATCATGCTGTATTCGCTCTTGGAGCGCAGCACGCCCGTCAGCGTCACCACCGACGTGGTTTCGTTCACGGCCGCCGCCGTGTAGTTCGTTACACGGAAGAAGTTCGGCACGTAAGACAGCACTTCATCGGCCATGCGCACATGCTTGGGGTTGTGTTCCAGCATGGCGTTGGCCAGCTTGAGATTCCGGTCAATGTCCGTAGCACTTTCAATGACCGTGTCCGCCTCACCAGAAATCGCCACCGCCTTTTGATAGGGCGCTTCCAGCGCAAGGGCGCGCTCTTGCGCCTTGGCCAGTTGCCCACGGGCGTGGGAAATCATGAGGACGGATGCGGCAATGGCGCCCAGGGCAATTACAGCTCCCATTGCGACGAGCAATGGGCGCAGATTCCCACGGGAAGCCTCGGCCGGAAGCAAATTCAGTTTCATTCGTCTGTCCTGTACCTGTTAGAAGAAGATGTGGAGGGCGTTCCCGACCGCCACCGAAAAGTCAGCTTGCATGGAATCGGCCATGCCCGCGTCCATCGTCTTGGCTTGCACCGTGATGCCGCGCATGCTTTCCAGCATTTGCACATTCAGTCCCATAGCGGTGCCGAGGAACGGCGCGAGACCGCGCAGCTTGGCACCCCCACCGGTGATGAAGAGACGATCCACATCGCCGCCCTTACCTCGGTAGTAGTCGACGGATCGTCGAATTTCGGCCACCAGTTCGTCCAGGGCCGGAGCCAAGGCTTGGTAGACCCGCATATCGCCGCCGCCTGTGCTTGCCGCCGGAACCGGGGCCACTTCTTCGGTCGGCTCCGGTGCGGACGGGGCCACATCGTCGGCGAACGGGTTATAGGCCGCCATCGTAGCGCCCGAATCGAACGGGTTGTAGGCCGGGGCCGCCGGACCGGACGGGATTTCTCCCTGTTCGATCTTCAGCCGCTCGGCTTCGTCCATCGAAACCCCGAGTCGCTCGGAGATTTCGCGAGTAAACATTTCGCCGCCCATGGGCACCTGGCGCGGCATCATTAGTTGGCCATCCTTATAGATGTTGATGGCCGTGGTGCGGTGGCCAATTTCCACCACGCAGATGCTTTGCCCGTTGATGTCGCCCGCGTAGGCCGTGCTGAGCACGCGCGCAATGGCGAGGGGTTCCACATCCAGACCGACGGGCTTCTTGCCCGCCTTCTTGATCACGCCCACGGCGTTTTCCACGGCGGAGCGCGGGCTGATCGCCATCACCACATCGAGGTTCTGCGAAGCCGCATCGGTGGCCGGATAAGCCTTAAAATCTTGCTCCACGTCGCTTTCGCTAAACGGGATGTTGCGCTGCACTTCCCAATCCATGTGCTGGCGGAGTTCAGTTTCATTCATCCGGGGCACTTCGAGAGTGCGCACCAGGATGCTTTGCTGGCCAGCCAGGCTCAGGATGGCTTCGGCAATGCCGGCACCGCTTTCGGCGCACACTTGGCGCACCGCCGCGCCCACATTTTCCGGGTCGAGAATGCCGGTCTGGTCCACCGTATTCATCGGAGTGGGAATGATGCCGAGAGCCGTGATCGCCGGTCGACCACCCTGAGATCGGATCTCCGCCACTTTAATGGTGTGGCTGCCCACGTCGATTCCTACGACGCTTGAGTAACGTTTCGCCATGAGACTTTCGTTCGCCCGCTCTTGCGCGACATTGAATCTTGGCACAGCCATTCTACTAGTGTCAACTGAACTTGTCAGGAATGTCTGACACCCGCGTTTTTGCTAGGTCCAAAACAAAGGCGCTGAGAGCGATGCTCTCAGCGCCTTTGATGCGGATTCGACCCGTTTAGTTACTCGGAACTAAGGGGGCGTACCGCGGACCGTACGTTTGGATGTAGATGTCCGGAGTTCCGGCCCGGGTGCTGGCCCACGCCATCCAGATTAGGTTCGGTCGCCCTTGACCTGCCGCCCCGAAATTATCGAGGCCGAGCGAAAGGGCGCTTTCACCCAACGCTTGGTCAATCGGCACCGCCGTTTCATCCATTTCCAGCAGCGGTTCCACCACCAGGTCCACCGTGATGTTGGCGGCCAGCACGTTGCCGGTGGCATCCACACCTCGGTAAGTCACCTGCACCGTCTGCCCTTCGGCGCCACCCATCATGTAGATCTTTCCGGCGGAAGGATCGAGCTGATGGAATCGTTCACCAAATGGCACCGCACCCGGGAAGGTCACCTGGACAAAGAGCGGCGTGCCGTCCGGCGCGGTCGCAATGTCGGTGGGGAGCTTCACACCCGGTCGCAGGGAGAAGGTGTACGGTCGGGTGGTGCCCGTGCCGTCGTTGCTTGTGCGGGTCACGCCCAGCGTGGTGCGGTCCATGCGCAGGGTATCGCCCGGCACCGCTTGCGTCCCACCCGGCTGTCGCCAGTAGGTCAGCTCGGCCGTTCGATTGCGCTGCGGGTTGAGCGGGAACACCTGGAACGCCGGCGAACGAGAGTCGTGCACCGTGGCTACCGAGCGGTAGTTCGCGCCGTTGATCGCATTCACGCGCACCAAGGTCGGGCGGTACTGAACGAACAGAGCCATATTGCTCGGGATCGTCGCACCACTGAAGGTGACGCTGCCCGATCGCGTATCGATCAGCACTTCGCCGCCCAGGACGGTGTCCGCCTTCACCAGGCCGGTTTCCCGGTCGCCGGTGTAGTCGCCCGCCGGATCCAGGATGGACACAAACGCGCCGGTGTTGTCGCGGCGGAAGATGTCAATCCGTCCCCCGTTGGTCGGCGTGATCGCGCCTCGGTCCAGGCTCCAAAGGATGCCCGGCGCCCAGAACTTGCCGCTGTTACGGTCCAGCGTGATGCGCTCGACTCGCGTGCTGTACGGACGGAATCCGCCGCGGAAGTCAGGCACGCCACCCGGACGGGTTGCGATTTGACCGAAGTACACATCCGAGTTTTGTCGCCCGCGGACCACACCCGTCAACGCCACTTCGTGTCGAAGTTGACCTTGAACGAATCGCGTGGTGACGGAGGGTCCACCGACTTGACTGAACACGTCTTGGAGTTCAATACGAACCGGAGCCGAGTAGTTCACGCCCGTCAGGATCGAGAAGTTCAGGGCCGCGCCGTTGTTGCTGGAGGTCATGTAATAGACCACCGGGAACCCGTTGCCCAGAACGATGCTCGGTCGTGACTTTTCGGTGAGCGGGTCGTCCGGAATCGTGGATATGCCTGCCGAAGTCAAGCCTGCGCCGCTTCGATCGAGAGTTTCCACCACAATCCAACTCCCGTTGCGGGTGTTGCCCGCGCCGTCTGTGAACTGACCGCGACCTCGGTAGGCCAGGGGAATTCGGTTCGCCGGCGGACCCGAAGACGGGAACGCCGCCGCATCGAACGAAGCCGAAGCTGCATTGAGCGTGAAGCCCGTCGGCACCGGTAGCACCGTGGTGACCGGAGCCGTTGGCAGCGCCACGCCCGTACTGTCTTGCATGAACGACGGCACGGACAGGAAGTCCATGAAGTCGCGCATCGGCGATTCCGTGTAGCCCGGGTAGTTCGTCGCGCCCGGCGTGGTGTTGGCCACGTAGATGCGAGAGGTATCCGCCACCGTCAGGTTGGCCGGGTTCACCGGACCCGGGTTGTAGGCCGGGTTGTTGCCAACGTCCTTGCGGTTGGACGCCCACGCCAGGAACACCGATCCATCGAGGAATCGAGTGACCGACGGGTGGGTGTTGGTCCACTGGAAGTTCGGCGCCGTGTTGAACAGGCGCTCCACAATCGTCGAGCCCTTGGTCGTCGCCGTGTTCGTCACCCGAGCTTCGCGCACCGTAAAGGAGAACGTAAAGCCAGGTTGCGAGAAGACTTCCGTGGTCGCCATCACCGGCAGCGTCAATCCGCTCACCGGGTCGGCGATGTTGTTGGTCACGTCGTCTTCGAACACGTACATCTTGCGCGTGTACTGACCCGAAGGTGCCCCGAACGGCACGGCGGTGGAGACCTGAGCATCAATGCTCGGGATCGTCGCCGGGTTATAGAGCACGCCTTGCGTGGCCCGCAGGAACGGGTTGGCGCGGCGGATCGGGTTCATGCTCAGGCGCGTCGGCCCCGGATCGCCCGGGCGCGGCTTTTGCAGGATGACGCGGCCAAGGGTATCCGAGCCCGCATCCGTCACCGGGACGAGCCGCGAGGGCGCATACCGAGGATCGAGCGTGCTGATGACCATGGTCGCGGCATCGAACCAGCCCATGTCTTGCAGGTTGGTGCCAAACATTTCCACCGGTCGCGGACCCGCCGCGTCGGTGAACATCTTGGCGACCCGCAGGTTCAGCAGGTTGACGTTGCCTTCATTGACGACGCCCATCGCTTCGTACTGGTCGTGCGAAGCAAAGCCACCCAGCGGGGCCAACGGGTTCTGGTTGAACTCGTTGTTCCACGGCGTGAAGCCGGTACCGGCCGCCCAGGGGTAATTGTTCGCCGCCACGGCCCCGTTCTTGAAGCCCGAGCCGGTCGGAATCGCGCCGAGGTCCACCGTCGGGGTCGCCATCGCCACGCGCTGGTCCACCGCCACGTTCAACTGCAAGAAGAAGTTGCGGAAGGATTGCGCGGCCGGCGAGAAGCCCGTGCGGTTGCCGTTGTCCACGAAGACCACGTGGTCGCCCCGGTAACCAATCGCCGCCGGCGGCTGGTAGTTCGGAACATCCAAGAACAGGTCAAATGTCGTCGGCGCCAAGGTGCGCGTCAGGGTCGTGTTGTTGTTGTAATCGGTCGATCGGTAGGCCGTGAAGTTCGCCGCCGTGTACGCCGGCGGACTCAGGGTCACACCATTGCCGAACAGCGGGTTCTCGGTTTCCCCGTTGATCTCCTTCGCCGCGGCCAAGTTGTCCCGGCGGATGTCCGGGTAGTCCAGGCTGCGGTTCGGGTTCGTCACCGGGTAGTCCTCCATATTGAGGTAGTTGACGCCGGCATTCGCGGTCAGCGGGCGGAAGACACCGCCCGTGGGCGAGCCGTCGTTGCGCCAGCGCGTATCGTCCGGCGCCATCTTAACGCCGCCCAGGCCGCGCGTGGGGCCGAAGAGCAGAGTCAGGAGGCTACGGTCCGTTGCGATGAGCTCACTCAGACCTCGAGTGCCGTGGCCGACCACGTCGCCCTTGGCATTCTTAGCCGGGCCGACCGCACCGAGCGGCGCCAGCGGCTGAAGGTCAGACGCCGTACCCGTCGGGAACTGGTCGGTGCCGCGCGTGCCGTTGCGGGTCACGAGCGGTTGGGTCACGTCGGTGCTGAGACCGGCGCTGAACTGCACACCGAACGCATTGTTCAGGGTCGCAATGGCCAGCGGGTTCGCCACGATGTAGTCGTAGGTCGGGTCCACCGGCAGGAGGGCCGGCTTCGGCAGCGCGACTTCCGGACCGGAGCCCGCCGCGTTACCCGTAAACACCGCCCGCGCCCGCAGGAAGTTCTTGCCCGAGACCACGCTCAGGCCGCCCGTGGGCAGCAAGGGGATCTGCTCCAGCACAATCCGGTCCGTACCAGCGTTATAAGTGCCCGGCACGATCTGGCGGATGGCCAGGCCCCGTTGGTTGCTCGCGTTGGCGTTGCCCTGGTGGCGCAGTTGCACCGTGTACGGCTGACCACCCAGAACGGGCAGTTGGTCAATCATCACGTGTAGCGTTTCCCCGAACTCGAACGTGCGGCGGGTGACGTTGGCCTTGGCCGCGTCCACTTGCGCTTGGGTCAGAGTGCCGGCTTCGTACGCCTGCTGCAAGGTTTCAAAGTCTTGCGGCGTGATCAGGTTGAAGTTGCCGGGCTGAATCGCATCGCGCAGATTCTCGAAGTCCGGGTCGTTCTCGCTGATGTCCTGGTTCGCGGGAGGCGTACCGGGGCGCAGGCCGAAGATGTTGAAGTCATCAATCGAGTTGAAGGCATAGAGGAAGCCCGATTCGTCGTTGGCATACATCCACGACTGCGGGTCCCCGGTCTGCCAGCCACCGGCGGCCAGGCCCGCATTGAGCGTGCCCGTGAGCGTGGTGGAGGTCACCGATCGGTTGCCTTGGCGGTTGACGCTGCCGTCGCACAGCAGGCCGACAATGCGACCCGTGCTCAACGGCACCATCACCATCGGCACGTCGTTTTGGAGCGCACCCACGTTGTTGTAGACCGTGCCGTAGAGGAAGGTCATGTTGCCTCCCGCCGACGCGGCTAGTTCAAACGTGCGGAACAGGACGTTGCCGGTGGCCGGATCCAGGGCCGCAAACTGCCCGGATTGGTCCATCACGTACAAGATGTCTTGGCCGACAAACGCGCCGCCCGGACCCGTGACTTGCGAGCCCGGCACGAAGAGCGGGCTCACCTTGCCAAAGGCACCGAAGTCCACGGTGGTGCCGACGGTGGTGTTGGTCACCGACCACAGCTCCGCCCCCGTGTTCAAATCCAGGGCCGTCACGCGGCCGAAGGCCAGGTCAGCGGCCCCTTGGCCTCGCGCCGAGGTCACATAGATTCGCCCATTGGCCTGGTCCACCACCGGCGCCGATTCAATCGGACCGTACGGAGTGCCAACCAGCGGCGGTTGCGCCCATTGCACCGTGGTGGTGCGAGTGGTCGTGTTGCCGGCGGCGTCCAGTGCGTAAACGCGGCCTTCCGGCGTCGGCACAATGACGAGGTCACCGATACCGGCGTTGGCAATGGCCACCGAACCGAATTGCTGACCAGGAGCCACCGGGAGGCCCGGCTGATGGTTCAGGGTCGGGTTCGTCGGGTCGTAGTCATTCGGCCACGTCCAGCGGCGCGTGGTGGAGCCATCGCCCCGCCCGGCCATATCCAGTGAATAGACCTTGCCGTTGCGAGCTGTGATGTAAAGCGCATCCTGCCCCGCAATGTTGGCCACGGCCGGCGAACTGGCATCAAAGCCCACCGGGGCTTCGGCAATGCGGTCCGGACCGTCTTGGGTCGTGTCGTCGTTCGGGTCACCCGCCGGGATTTCGCGCGGGTACGTCCAGTAAGTCTGCGGCGCGCTGCCGGTGTTGACTTCCCCGTGGGCGTCAATCGCGGCAATGGTGCCGTTCTCGCGCGCCACAATCATGACGTCGCGATTCACGAGGCCCGGAGCCCGAACTTGAGTGAATCGAGCCAGCGGAGTGCTGGAGATGCTGAGGTCGGACTGCGTAACGAAGCGCACGGCATCGGCCACCACAAAGCGGCCCGCGTCGCCCGTCGACGAGTTCATGATCTGCACGTTCAGTGGCTGCGTAAGCAGGCTGTTGTAGCCCAGCGCCCCCGGCGAAGGCAGGCGCACCCACCCCGAAGCGGCGGTCTGGTCAATCTGAACCGTATCAATGAGGGTCGCACCTTGGTAGATTTCGATGTCTACGTTGCGCGCAAGGGGGCTCAGCGACACCGGCGGGATGAAGACATCCACCTGGTAGGTCGCGGGGCGCAGGGTCGGGAAGTAAGCCACGCGGCCCAGGGTGCCCGGGCCGGTCGCCACCGGAGAAATTTGCGCGTTGACGCCGTAGAAGCCCGTCAGCACGCCCGGACCCGCCGGCGCGAACTGCGGCGAAGCCGTGGCCCCCCCGTTCAGGTCATCCACCACCACGCGCTGATCGCCACGTCGAATCCCGACGTTCGCCGGAATCGGACCACTGACATAAGCGCTGAGGTCATTGGCGTAGCGTTGCCGCTCCGTCGTGCTGCTGTTTTGCGGGCGTTGCACCGGCCACGACCAGGCGATGCTGGGTTCGCCGAAGTTGCCCGGCAGGTCCACGCGCTCGCTGTCGTAGGTGTAGCTCGTCACCACGCCCATGTTGTAGGTTCGGTTCAGCGCGCCCAGGAAGGATTCTTCGATGCGCGCCGCAAACGTACGTCGCGGATATTGCACCGCGCCGCCCGCCGGGTTCACTTGAACTTCGTGCACCACCGGTTGAGCGACATAGCGCCCGGCCAGCGGACCAGCTCCGCTCAGCGAGGCTTCGTCGGCATAGACCAACTCTTGGCCAATATTAGCGTTGGGGTCCAGAGGCGCCCCACCCGGTCGAATCGGAGTCGTGTTGTAAAGAGTGAGGGTGAGGGTGGTACCCGTCGGCACAAACACGACACTCGTGTCGGCCCCTCCGTTACCAATGCGAACCGAACCGTTGAACAGATCGGCGTCCACGATATCCGTGAAAGCCCCGCCCACGGCTCCGGTCACGCGGTAGACGTAATACTTTTGCGGGAACCACAGATTCAGCGGCGTCCCACCCCCCCGATCGGTCGGGCCGACGGGTAGGTTCACGCGCAGTTCGTACTCCTGGCCCGCCGTGAGGCCGGTAAAGTTCCAGGTGTAGGTCGCACCCGCCCCCAACGTGGGATCGAACGGGCTCCCTGCCGGCGCCGTGGGGGTATAGCGATAGGCGGCACCGGTGCCAATGACGGCAAAGCTCGCGCGCACCAGGGTGGTGGGCAGCGGCTGCTCCCAGACCCCTAACGGGAGGTCGGTCGTGCCCGCCTCGTCGTTGTCAATGGAGATGCGGCTGATATCCGCCGGATCCCACCAACGCAGGAAGCCGCGACCGAAGTCGTTGTACACCTGACTGGAGGTGGCCCCCGGCGTGCTGGGAGCCAAGCTCGGCAACCCCGAACGACCGGACGTGCTCATCAGACCTTGATAGTCTTGAGGCACCGCCAAGCCCGTCAGGGCGAGAAGGGCCATGCCGGCCCCCCAACGCGTCCACTTCTTCTTCCAATCGTTCATTGCGAACTCACTTTTTGATGCCATTAGTCGGTCTCCGCGAACACGGGGTTCGAGATGCCGCGAATGCCCTGCACCGGGGGCAG
>CALRVA020000091.1:0-11308 GCA_943371495.1 Archangium gephyra
GAGCCATCACTCACCACCGGCGCCCAGGAACCCGCCCCGGACCGCCGATAGTTGCGCGTCACGCCGCCAAACGTGCTGCTGATCCGCGCGTCCAGAGAATCATAGGTGTGGTTCTGCACCCCCGTTGGATCCTGGATTTGCACGACGCGGTCGTCAAAATCGTAGGCGAGGAAGGTGGTGCCCGCTGCGCGCTGCACGCTGGTCATGCGGCCGGCGGCATCGTAGCCAAAGGTGCGCGGGTCATTCCCGCCCGACACCGCCAGCAGCTTGTCGGCGCTGTCGTAGGAGTAGCTTTCGGCCACTCCATTGACCGTCTTGCTCAGCCGGTTGCCGTTTGCGTCGTAGGCGTATTGCGCGGAGAACCCACTGCGGATCTCACTGGTGAGCTGCCCCACCAAGTCGTACGTGTAGTTCGTGGCCACCCCATTCACCGAACTCGAAATGACCTGGTTGATGATGTCGTACGAGAAAGTCCGGGTTCGGATCGGGGTTCCGGAGGTTTCCGCCGTGGTGATCGAAACCACCCGCGAGCGACTGTCGTAACCGAGCTGATCGTAAACCCCCGTGCTGAGCGTGCGGCGCTGCACCCGCCCGAGTGCGTCGTAGGTGATGTTCGTCGTCTCGTTCCAGGCATCGGTCGTGCTTTGAATCCGGCCGGCCGCGTCATAGGCGTACGTCGTCGTCCCAATCCCGACATCCGTCGTCGAGGTGAGTTGCCCGGCGGCGTTGTAGGTGCGCTGGTGCGTGCCCTGCGGGGTCACGTATTGCGTAATCTCGCCCGCCGCGTTGTAGGTGACCGAAGTCGTTCCTGAGGCATCAACAATACTCGTCAGCCGCCCACTGCTATCGAACGAATAGCTCGTGTCCACCCCACTCGGGTAATCCACCAGCGTGGCCTGTCCCGCATCATCATAAGAAGTCGCAATGGAATGGCCCAGCGGCGAAGTGTAAAGGCTGGGCTCACCCGTCGCCAGATAGGAGTACTGGTGCACCGATCCATCCGGCTTCGTGACCGACGTTAAGTCACCACGAGCTGAATAGCTATAGCTCCGCTGCCCCCCTTTGGGCTTGGTAAACGTACTCAGGCGCCCATTGGCATCATATGTGTAAGACTGACTCTCACCCTTCGCGTTGGTGACCACGCTTTGCCGCCCCATCGCATCGTATTGCGTCGTTGTCACGCGCCCCAACGGATCGACAATCGCCGTGACCAGTGAGCGACCATTGTAGGTCACATTGACATTGGCGTTGCCCGGCAGTTGCGTGGTGGTGATGCGGTTCCACTCGTCCCGGAACACTGCCGTATGCAGGAGACCGGCATCGGTGGTCGAGAGCATGTTGCCCAGGGCATCGTAGGTTGCACTCGAAGTCACTCCCGCGGGGCTAAGGCTTGATGTCGCGTCTCCGTTTGAGTTGTAGTTGAACGTCGTCGTGCGCCCGAGGCCATCCGCCACGGCGGTGAGGTCACCAAACGCGTTATACGTCGCGGTGGCAGTGGTGCGGCCCAGGGGGTCCACCACGGAGGTGACCCGCCCCTGCGCGTTGTAATTCACCGTGGTCACGTGGCCCAGCGGCGTGGTGACCGTGAGCAGATCGTTGGTGGCGTTGTAGGTGTAGGTGGTGGTTTGGTTGAGAGGGTTCTTGCTCGTGAGCGTGTTGCCCTTGGCGTCGTATGTGTACGTCCACACCTTGCCCCGGGCATCGGTGACGGTGAGCGGGTTGCGCTCGGCATCGTAGGTGTAAGCCGTGCTGAAGCCCGCTGCATCCACTTCGCTGGCCAGCAGGCCGCTGGAATAGTTATGCACCACGGTTTGGCCCCCGGGAAGCGTGATAGTAGTGCTGCTGGTGGTATAGGCATAGCCCGTGGTGTGGCCCAGGGGGCTGACGTGGCTGGTCATGCGTTCGCTGGAATCGTAAGTCCAGGTCCACACGTGGCCATCCAGGTCGGTTTCGGTGAGGATGTTGTGCTGGGCGTTGTAGGTGAACGTGCGCGTCTTGGTCACGCCGCTGAGGGCCGGGTAGCTGACGCCCGTGGTGTCGCCAGTGGCATTGTGCGTGAACGTCCACACGCGGGAGAGCGGATCGGTGACGCTGGTGATGCGGCCGCTGCCATCGTAGGCAAAGGTGAGCGCGCGGCCATCCGGCGAAGTCACCGTGGTGATCTTGTCGCTGGCATCGCGATTGACAGTGGTGGTATTGCCGACGCGGTCCTTTTTGGCCGTGAGCCAGCCCGCCGCGTTGAACTCCCACTTGCTTTGGTTGGTGAAGGTGAGGGTGAATGTGCCGTTGGCGTTCTTCACGAGGCCGTGCTGCCACCCGGAGGGCGGATCGAACGCGCCGCTGACCTCGGCGTAGGGCACCAGGAGGCCATCCGGCATGCGCAAAATGGCCGACGAACCGGGCGTGTGGGTGACCTTGACGTCGTAGCTGTGGCTCCAGCCGTAGCCCAGATCGCGCTGATAATCGCCGATGCTGGAGTGGAACAGCCGGAAGCTGACGCCGCTATCGCCGACCGCGCCCCAACTGACGATGCCGAGGGTGCTGAGCTTGTTGCCGGTGTTGGTATTGGTTTCGCCGCCCAGGCCACCCGCCCCGGCACCTCCGCCACCGCCCCCGCTCGGGCCGCCGCCTTCTCCGGCACCGCCACCCGCGCCACCGCCCGAACCTGATCCGCCGCCCGAGCCGCTCCCTTCACCACCGCCGCCGCCACCGGCACCGCTGCCACCGCTCCCGCCGGCTTGCAAGAGGGCGGGGAGCATGGGCCGGAGGGCCGCGTAGACATCGCCGCGTTCGATGGCTTCTTGCATCTCCAGGCGGTCAAGGTCACGGCGCAGGGAGGGGGTCCACCAGTTGTTGCGCTGGGGGTCCCGGGCGGGGTTGGCGCCCCGGTAGACGCGGGTGGGCCGCTCGGTGAAGGCCGGGGCGATGACCGGGACGAAGCGGCGGAATTCCTGTTCTGCCTTTTCCTTGCCGGCCTTGGCGCCTAGGGCAAGGACGGGCCAGGCGATGGCCGTGGCCTGGACGGTGATGGCCACCGCACCGAGAAGGAGTGTTACGCGCTTGAGAAACATGGTCTGCCCCCGAAGATTGCCGGGCAGTTTGCACAGCCCCCAGAAGGGCTTGTCAAGGGTCTGTGTAACTTTATTCGGATTTTATGGCCAGGTGGGGGCGGGTGCTCGTCCTTTGAATGATTTGAACTTGAAGAGTGGGAAGAGTTGTTGTTGAGGGGTTTGGGGGGCTGAGTTCAAGGGGGATGGATGACGCTTTGTGTATCAAACGATATAATGGGTTGAGAGGGGGTTGACAGGGGGCAGTTATCGAATCTGTGGGAGCCTCGCTTTTGATGCCATCACTCGAACCTCCCGAAGTTTTTTCGGCATTGCACCTCTTCCTTCAATCGTGAATCGACTCGAATCTTCCATATCCACTCCTCGTTGTGCTCATTGGGAAGAAATACACCCTTGTGCGGGGTTGCCTTCAAGAACTTCTTGTGAAGCTCCAAGGCTAGCTCAGCAAGGCCTTGGGACGACACGTAAGGCTCCCGACTTCGATAGGTTGATAGACCGGCACGCTCTGGCAAGGAGTCATCGATGCCAGTAGGCAAATAGATGGCGCCCAAGTTCATCATGTCCTGAAAGGAAGTTCCGGTGCGATCTTCGATTTGATCGTATAGGCTGGCATAGCCTGCTCGCGTCGGATCCGTCAGGACCTGAGTTGGCACGAGGTACGCACTCGCATTCAACGCATCGAAATGCTGAGTGGTCAGAGAACTGACATGCAGCAGTGCACGAGAGCGACATAGGTAACACCCCGCAGAGTACAAGCACATGACATAGCTGGTGTCCACGGAATTGAGAATCTCGACAATTGTCTCCGAAGCTAGACACAACTCCAACCTCTTGGTTCTGGGCTTGTTGGATGTGTTCATCGACTCTCTCTCGGCACTTTGCACCGACGTTCTGGTGCCTCCCCGCACCATTGCCGAAACCCGCGCCCCCTTGTCAATCCGCGCATCCTCCCTACCCCGCCCGGTACTCTGCACCGCATGCTCGTGGCTGCGCTCACCGGCTCTCTCCTCGCCCCGCAGTTCTCCTTCCAAGATGGCCAGGCCACGCTGCGCCGGGCACAGATGGCTGCGTTGCTCAAAGGTACAAGACCTAACCTGGTCAACATAACTTCTCCGCGTGCAAGCCTAGATCACGAGCCTGCATTGCATAGAATGGGCTCAATGAAAGCCTATCGGCATTTAATCGAATAATCTGCGTCATAAAGCGCGCTGCCCTTGCAAATGACGTCCTTTCATCATTGTTCGTGTACTCAATTGCATGGCCATGTACGGGGTGTAGCGGCTTGACAGTGTCAATGTCGTCTGCACACTCACCTTCAAAGTAGGTCCAATACGCCTGTTTTGCAACATAGTGGGTCAATGCATCTAGCACACCCGTGACGTTCTCCGAATCAGTGTACAAAAACGGACTGCACCCGCCAATATGCCATGTCTTCCTCGATTTCCCAGACCGTATGACTACATGCGAGAACACGCCCACTCCGTGACAAAAGAACTCTGTTGCTGTATTCGATGAATCCAACCCTAGCCCTGAGTAGACACTTTCAACTCGCCTTCGGACTTCGGACTCATCAACTAGATCCTCGAATATTGTGAAGGCGCATTCTGCAACAAAAAGACCGTGAATTTCTTTAACAGGACTGCCTTGGGTTCGAGACTGCATGTTCAGCCCCGGTAGCTCAGGCAGATTCAGGTGCTTTAGAATAACTCCCTGGCTAGGGCAGATTCGACCGGCATACTTAAACCTCAGTGCATCCAATTCAGATCTTGAATACTGTCTTAGATTTTCTTCCAAAGGTACTGCAAGAAACGACTCCAGGATGCTTTTCAACTCAGTAAAGGCGTCTTGTGTGGCTTGATTCGCAAAGTGACCACCGCGTACTCTGCAGTACTCTAGTAGATTCTCACCCAAGACCCTCATCGGCAAATCCGTTTCCCCCCGGAGATCAACATCTACGAGGGCCTCTACCGTTTTCCGCTTTTCCCAGATTTTAAACGCTGTTGAAGCCGAAGTTTTCGAAAGGGACTCCCTTACGGATGCTTCTGGCGGCCTGGAAGTCAACGTCCAGAACCTGATCCTCAAATGAAGTGTCCAGGTCTCGGCGCTAGATGTTTCCCTCCCAGGTTCGTCTTCTCCGCTGGCAAAATGCCTTGCGAAGGTATGTAGATGCCCCAAAAACCACTCGTATTGCAAGAGGCACTTGCGATGTACAATGATTGGCGCAATACTCGACACCTTGAGTTCAATCAGAACTTGTTGCTTACTCACATTGCCCTGCCTTCGACTCAGTTCTTCTTCCATCATGACAGTTTCGAATACAGTCCGACTTTCCCAAGCTAGGTAGCGTTGCCTCCCCGCACCATAGCCGAAACCCGCGCCGCCTTGTCAATCCGCGCATCCTCCCTTCCCCGCCCGGTACTCTGCGCCACATGCTCGTGGCCGCGCTCACCGGCTCCCTCCTCGCCCCGCAGTTCTCATTCCAAGATGGCCAGGCCACCCTGCGCCGAGGCGGCCAAGTCGCCCTTTCCTCCCCCCAAGAAGGCCTCTGGAGTGTCGCCACGGCCTGGGAAGACGGCTGGCCCGCCCGCTGGCACCACGCCCAGCCCACTTCGCTCACCCAAAGCGGAGACTGGCAGATTGCCAAAGGCACCCTCACCCTGCCCGAAGGCAAGCTGGAACTGAGCGATTCTTACCGCGTGGAGGGCAACCTGGTGCGGTGCGTGCGCCGGTGGGAATGGCACGGCCAAACCCCGCTCAACCAAGTGACCCTCTCCGTGCGGTGGAACATGCACCAGGGCCAGGGCGCTAAGCCGTTCTTACCGGGCATTTCCTACTTCGGCAACCCCTCGGGCGCCAAGACCAAGAGCTGCGTCCCCATCCAGACCATGACCTCCGGGGAGGAGTCGTTCTATGAGGAACACCGCTATGCCATGCCGTTTGCCTCGCTCGAAAATGCCACCCACGGCGTGGCCCTGCACAGCATCCCCAGCATGCCCGCCGGCGCGCACAAGCAAGATCAGTGGTGGACCCTGGGCCTGACCACCCGCGAAAGCGGCCACGAACTAACCCTGCTGAGTGGCCCGTGCGCCTCCAACGGCCAGCGCAACGTGGTGAAGGCGCGGCAAGGCACCTTCATGGCGTACCCGGACACCTGGCTCACCCTGCGGCCGGGGATGATCTTGGAGAAGACCTTCTTCTTGCAGGCGTATCCGGTGGAGCAGCCGGGGTTTGGATTCCGCCACCCCATGGAAGCCAGTCTCAAGCTCTTCCAACCGTATAGCCTGGATGGCTTGCCCACGGCCCGGGAAATTGTCGACGCCAAGCTGGCCTTTGCCAACTCGCGGTGGCGCGAAGGCGAGCATCCGGGGTTTGAGATGTACCCGGACTACGTGCAGGGCACGCACTATGTGATGGGGTGGTGCGGCCAGGCCGAAGCCCTGGGCTACGCGCTGCAAGTGCTGGACCCGGCGAGTGCCCCGCGCGTGCAGGGGGCTCTAGATCTGCTGGCGAGCAGCCCGTTTAACGAGCGGGGCTTCCATCAACGCTTCACGGTGGAAACCGGCGCGTGGACCGAGCAGGATTTCGTCTCGCAGGGGCAGGCGATGGAGAGCATCAGCCGGGCCGTGGAGCTTGCGGCTTCGGGCTACGAGACGAGTAAATGGCGGGAGTTCTTGAGGCAGGCATGCGACTTCCACTCCGCTCGCATTCTCAAGGAGGATTGGCGACCGGTCTCAACGAATGAGGGGTTCATGGTTTCGCCACTCTTGCGGGCGTCGCGCATCTTTCGGAATGACACTTACCGGCGAGCGGCCCTGAAGGCGGCCGACCACTACGCGGCGCGGCACCTCTCGATGGAGGAACCCTACTGGGGCGGCACGCTGGACGCGCAGTGCGAGGATAAGGAAGGAGCCTGGGCGGCGCTGCAGGCGTTCTTGGCCGCCTATGATGCCACGAGTGAGAAGAAGTATCTGGACTACGCCACCCATGCGCTTTACGTGACACTTTCTTACACCATGGTGTGGGATGTGGACCTGCCCCCGGGCCGGCTGAAGGATCACGGATTCAAGTCGCGCGGGTGGACCGTGGTCTCTGCGCAGAACCAACACCTGGATGTATTTGGAGTGTATTTCACGCCCGAGATCTACCGGATGGGGGAACTGCTGGGGCGCCCGGAACTGATGCAACTGGCGAAGGTGATGTTCCGCAGCTGCGGGCAGTTGATTGACGCACAGGGCAGCCAGGGCGAGCAGATCCAGCACACCAACTTTGCCCAGGCGGGGGATATGTCGGATGTGTATCGCCTGCGCGGCGGATACAGCGAAGGTTGGACCGTGTTCTGGATCACCACGCACTTTTTGCACGCGGCGGCCCGGTTCCGAGAGATGGGCGTCGACCTGGATGAGTGACGCGGCGCCCTGATTGGAGAGCGGGAAAAGTGGTGGACCGTGTAGGGCTCGAACCTACGACCCGCTGATTAAGAGTCAGCTGCTCTGCCAACTGAGCTAACGGTCCAGGACCCAGAAATATACTCCGACACCGCCCACCAATGCCAGCCCTTTCTAGGACCCCAAACGGGTAAACCCGCCTCATGACCCCCACACAAGCCCCCGGGGGCTCCTGGCACTTCCCGACCGGCATTGTCCAGCCCGAAAGCCACACCCTCTTCCAGCGCCAACCCGGCGTCCTCACCCTCACCGAAGGTCACCTCCCTGATCCCGCAGCCCTCACCACATGGGCCAACGCTAACCTCATTCGCGCCATCTACGATCCCACCACCCAACGCACCGCTTGGCTCGCCCCCATCCGTATCCGCCCGTGCGAACCCGAAGACGCCCCCCACGCCGCCCGCGTCGTCGAGCAGGTCTTCACGGACTACAACTTCACCTGGGACGACAGTGACTACTTCCAAGACCTCAACGAACTCCCCGGGTCGTATCCCGATGGATTCTGGGTGGCCGAGCAAGACGACCAGATCGTAGGCGTCGGGGGCCTCGAGCTCCACCCCACCCCCTTTCCTAACCCCGGCCAACTCATCCAAATCGACCAAGAGACAAGAATCGGCGGCACCCAGGGCGAACTCGTTCGCCTGTACGTCCTCGCCTCGGCTCGCCGACAAGGTATCGCCCGGCTTCTCTGCGCCTGCATCATGAATGAAGCCCGTCACCGGCGCTGCGAAGCGCTCGAAATTTGGAGTGACAAGCTCTTCCAAGAAGCCCACCAACTGTACGAAGAACTCGGTGCCCGCTGCATCGGCGAACGCATCTGCCCGGACCCCGACCAGAGCCCTGAGTGGGGCTATTTACTCCCTCTTAACTCCTCGTAGCGTAGAACCACTTACATAACCATGCTTTGGACCAAGCGGCGCGTAAGAAGCATCTTCATCTCAGACTGCCACCTGGGCCTCGGCAAGACTCACGCCAACGAATTGGTCGAGTTTCTCAAGCGCACGGAGTGCGAATGGCTCTACCTCGCGGGCGACATCGTGGACCCCGTCCACAGCCCCAGCCCCGAAAACTGGGAGACCGACGAAACCTACGCTTTCCGCACCTTCACGGCCCTCGCCGAGACCGATATCAAAATCCGCATCACGCCCGGCAATCACGACGAGCATCTCCAAAATGCGGTCGGCATCCGCGAAGGCACCCTTGCCATCGATAAAGCCTTTGTCCATGCCGGGCTGGACGGAAAGAAGTACTTGGTCATCCACGGCGACCAATTCGACGATGAACTCTCCGAAACCGACCCTTACTACGGATGGAAGAGCCGGGCCTATACGGCCGCCTGCGATCTCGACCGCAAGCAAGCCAGCTACCTTGCCGAACTGGGAGCCAAGGGCGAGAGCCTGATCAAGAAGTTCAAGAACCTTTCTGGGGTCGTCCAGCGCCGCAAAGAGGCTTTCATCCAGCAAGCCATCGAAACCGGCCGGTCTCTGGGTTGCGAGGGCGTGATCTGCGGGCACATCCATGCCCCCGCTTTGGAGATTGAAGCGGACGGATTCATGTACGCCAATTGCGGAGACTGGCTGGAGCACGCCACCGCCATTATCGAAGACGAACAGGGGCAGTTTGAACTGGTCCACTGGAACCGCATTTTCACCGAGGACCTCTAAAGAACCGTGCGGGTGGCGCTCTTCACCGATACGTATTTCGAGATCAACGGCGCGGCCCGTACCCTGCGCCAAGTGGCCAGCCGCGCCCACCAGTTCGGCGTCCGGATGGACGTCTACACCTACGGGCCAGATACCAAGACGACGAACGAAGGCGAAGCCACGGTCTTTCAATTCAACAACCGCCTGGCCGTTCGGTATTACGAGGGGCTGCGCTTTGAGGTCATCCCCGACTTCCGCATCCGCCGCACCTTCCGCGAGCAGATGCGCCGGGCACCCTATCAGCTTATTCACCTCGCCACGCCCGGCAGCATTGGGTTGGTCGGCCGGGCCTTCGCCAAGCAGAATCGCCTCGCTCAAATCGGCACGTATCACACCCACCTCGCCGATTACAGCGCCATGCGCAGCATCCCGGGGTCGCGCCGGCTGATGCACCGGTTCTTTTGGTGGTACATGCGCTGGTTCTATCGCGATTGCCACGCCGTCCAGTGCCCCACCCCCGGGGTGGTGGAAGAGCTGCAGCAGCGAGGATTTAAGAATCGCCTGGGCATCTTTACGCGCGGCATCGATACCGAGCGCTTCCAACCGAGCCGCCGCACGCGCGACGCGGCCAATCTGCTCGTTTCGTATGTCGGGCGCATCGCCCGGGAGAAGAATGTGGGGTGGCTACCCCGCGTGCTCTCGGGCCAAGCGGCAGACGTCCACATCGTCGGAGACGGCCCGGATCGGGGTTGGCTGCAAGATCAACTCCCCACGGCCCACTTTGCGGGCTATTTGCACGGCGAAGACCTGGCCGCCGCCTACGCCAACAGCGACCTGCTTGTATTCCCGAGCCAGACTGACACCTTTGGGAATGTGGTGCTGGAAGCCATGGCCAGTGGCGCGGTGCCCCTGGTGGCCACCGGTCCCGGCCCCAGCGAATTCGTGGAAGCCGGGGTCAACGCCGAAGTTTGCACCGACGCCGACGACATGCACGCCAAGCTGGAAGCTCTCATTGCCGACGCCGCGCGCCGCGAAACCATGAGCCGGGCTGCCCGGCAGTTCGCCGAGTCGCGCAGTTGGGATTCTGCCATTGGCGAACTGATGCAGGCCTACCGCGAGGCAGCTGGGGTCCTTCACCCTTGATCCGCCCCTATCAACCCGGCGACGAACCGGCGGTGCGGCGCATTTGCATCGAAACCGGACTCAAAGGGCAACTCGACCAGATTTTCTGTGATGCCGAGGCGTTCGCTGACCTGTGGCTCAACCCCTTTCTTCGTCAGAGCCAACCCATCGCCTGGGTGGCCGAACGGGAGGGCGAGGTGGTCGGCTACTTGGTGGGTCATCTGGGGGGAAAGCACCCTCTGGCCACGTTGCGACAAGTCTTGCCCACGCTGTTCAAAGTCACTTTGCGGGCTCTCAGTGGCAAGTACGCCCACCATCCTCCCTCCCTGGCCTTTGTGCTCTGGCTTTGGTTCCGGGCGTGGCGAGAAGCCCCCGCCATGCCCCGGCATTTGCCCACATTCCACTTCAATTTAGCGACTGAAGCCCGGGACGGTCGCCTCGGCGATGACCTCATGGGGGCCTTCTTCGCCGCGGCTCGCGCCCAGGGCCACCGGGAGTTCTCAATCCAGGTCTTCGTCCGGCCCGGCAAGCGCGATCTCAAGTTCTACGATCGGCTGGCATGCCGGCTGCTTGATGTGAAGCCGACCACGGTTCTCAAAGAACCCGCTTGCTTTGCCTCGTTGGTTCGTGCCATCCCGGATCGGCTGGATTGGCAGCGGGTGCGGCGTCCGCTCTCGCTCCGCACGCGCCTCATCTTGCCGCCTGGTGTCGCGGAACCCTTTAGTCAAGTCTGGGCGCCCGATGCCATCGAATTCGCCACCCATCCGCCCCACGCGCAGCCCGGAGAGGTCGTCATCCATGTTGCATCTCACGCCGAGCTCCCGCTCGATCTCGTGGCGCGGGTGCACCAGCAAATCCAAGCCCATGCGCCCCTGTCCCCCCAAGGCACGGGGACCCTGGATAACGGCACAATGCGCGTGACTTACACCTGGAGTTCCGCCGATTCGACAAACCGGCCCGGCTCCAAGAACGCCCGCACGCGCGGGTCTTCGCACACCTGAAAATCACTCGCTGCTCCCCAGAACGCCAC
>CALRVA020000092.1:0-11217 GCA_943371495.1 Archangium gephyra
GTAAACCTCGGCGCACTGGATAATGGCTTCGGCAAGTTGGGGTTCGGCGGCTTTCATCGCCCGGATCACCTGATGTTCTTCCTCGTTCATCAGGCGCACGATCTCCTGCGGGGTCATCTTGTCGAGCCCGATCGATCGCGGATTTCTTGCTTCCGTACCCATTCCTAGTTGATTCCTTCCTTATTCATCCGGCGCGCCGACGAATTCTCGTGCCCACCGGACCGCCCCCACCACCGGCTCCGCTTCAATCAAGAAGACGTCGTGCGCAGCCAGGGCCGGGGTTTGGCAAAAGTGATCCTTCACCGCCGGGTGGATCAACCAGACTCCGCCGGCTAACCCGATCCGAATCCGATCCGCCGAAGGGAAAAAAGCCTCCCGGTGGCGACCCACTTCTGCCGCGAGGCATTCTACTGACTTTTCTACGGGCTCCTGCGCGTACGCCCAGCCTGAGACCCAGTCCTTTACCACCGTGGGCGCAAGTTGGGCCAGCATCGCCGCCGGGCTGGAAGAAGCATAGAGGGATTGAATGACAGCGGCGGGTTCATCGGACCCCCAAATGGTGCGCAATGCCTGGATGAATTCCTCGCTCACCGGGGGTCGCACGGCCGGAAGCAAAGTGGCTTGCAGCGCGCGGCGACCGATGCTCTGCCCGCTGCCCTCATCGCCCAAGATGTAGCCGCCGCCCCCGCTCTTGCGGACATCTTGCCCGTGGCGACTGGCCACCATCGCCCCCGTCCCGGCGATCACGACAATGTCGGCGTTGGGATCGGCGAGCACAGTCGCGTGGAAGTCCGGTCGCCCATCGTAAAGGTCGGCGGTAACGGTCTCCCGCAAGATCTGAAGAGCGCGTTGGCGGACCGGCTCGGTGAGAATCCCCGCAAAGCACCCCGCGCATGCCTGGACCGGCGGGCAACCCTGCAAAGCGATTTGAAGTTGAGCGCGGATGTGGTCCTCGGAGTGAGTGGCAAAATTTGCGCCGGCGGCGTCTCCTCGGAAGATGACGGTGCCGGCCGCATCAAGCACCAAAGCCCGCGTGCTCGTACCCCCCGCGTCGATTCCGAGAAACCAACCGTCCGCCACGCCAAGGACCTTACCCGCCGACGGGTAACCTGCGACGGACAGATGCGGCGCTACGGTGGCGAACCTCTCCAGGCGGGCGAACGGTGGGCCGTGGTCACCAATGACGCCCTGGGCAATTTTGTAATTGCCACTCCCCTCTTGCAGATGTTCCGGGCGCAGCACCCCGGCGTCACGCTGGATTACTACGGCGGCAAACGCATTCAGGAACTCAGCGCCGCCAGCCCGCTGGTGGATTCCTCCACGCCGCTCCTTGGGATGGAGCCCCGCGATTTTGCTTCGCAGTTGCCCCCAGTTTACGATGGCGTGATCAATTTTGAGGTCAGCCCGTGGGCGAAAGCCGTGACGGCGCTGCTTGCCGGAGCCGACGGGCGTGTAGTCGGGCCGTGTCTCGGCGAAGAAGGCCGCGATGAACTTCCCTTTTTGGATGATGAACCGGGGCGCCTGGCGCAGGACAAGGAGTGGATCCACGAGGACATCTGCCAGCGCTATTCCATCCTGCAAACCCCGCACATCTCTGAAATCTTTGCTCGCATGGCGTACCTGAGCGGCCCGGTGCCGCCCTACATGTTGCCCTCGGCTGACCCTGGCCCCGTCGTGCCGGACGTGCTGATTGCCACCACCGCCAGCCTCGCCAGCAAGATTTGGCCGCTGGAAAAGTGGCAAGCCCTGGCCGATACGCTGGGCGCGGCGGGTTACCGCGTCGGGCTCTTGGGGGCGAAGCCGAAGGTGCAGGGCCAGTACTGGAAAGGGGCTTCAGATGAATGCACCCTCGCCGCGCACCCGAACGTGCAAGACCTGCGCGGCACGCTGACCATGCCGCAGGTGGTGGGGGCCATCCAGGCCGCCCGGGCCGTCATCACGCTGGATAACGGCATCATGCACTTTGCCTGCGCCACCACCACCCCGGTCATCGGCCTGTTCCGGTTTGGCATCCACCGGCTGTGGGCGCCCCCTGTGCCCAATCTGCGGGTGATCCATGCGGGGGCCGAAGGCCACGTGGCGGATATCTCCGTCGAAGCTGTGACTTCAGAATTCCGGAACTTTCCGGGCCTTATGGTTTAGAAATTCTTAAGCTCAGCAGGACTCTGCAACGTTTTTCGTAATCCTTGGGTAAGTTTTTCTCAAGGAGACAACGCGCATGAGCCAACCTCTAGTTCCGCCCACGCAGTGCCCGGTCACGGGCGAGCCAATGGTGATCACGGAACTCCAAAATGAATCGGGCACGGTCACGATTCGGGGCAAGTTCGCCCCGCCGATGGCCAGCCGCCTGGACGCCGACCAGCAGCAGTTGCTGGAATCCTTCTTGCGGGCCCGGGGCACCCTCAGCACGCTGGAACGGGAGTTGGGCCTGAGCTACCCCACGATCCGCGCCCGGGTGGACGACCTGATCGAATCTCTGGGGCTCACCCCCTTTAAGGAATCGCGCCGGGCCAAGCGGGATGACGACCGCCCCGCCGAAGTCCTCGATGCCCTCGAACGCGGCGAGATCTCGCCGGAAGAAGCCAAGACCATTCTCAAGAACAAATCATGAACAACGAAACTCTACGAATCATGCGCCTGGTGGAACAGGGCAAGTTGAGCGCCGAAGACGCTTTGGAACTCCTGGAAGCCCTAGGGAACCAATCTTCAAAGGCCGAGGGCGAAGCCCCTACGGCTCCCGCCGCCCCGGCTGAACCGGCCGAGCCTGCGGAACCCGCTGAGCCCGCCGACCAAGCCGCCGCGCCGCCCCAACCCGAGGGGGCCACGGCCGCCGAAGGAGAAGCCAAGGCCGGCACCAATGACCCGTTCAGCCGTTTCTTCCAATCCATTGACGAGATGACCAAGAACGTGGCCACCGGCGTCAACTGGAAGGAAGTCGCCGACAAGGTGAACCAGGGCGTGAACAAGGGCGTGGAGGCCGTGCAAAAGGCCGCTGAGGATGCCAAGAAGAGCGGCACGTTCGCCGGCGTTTTTGGCGCTGAGGCAAGCAAGGATGTCTCGCTTCCCCTCTCGGTCCCGAACGGCAAGGTACTCCGCATCGAAGGTCAAAAGGGTCAGATCAATGTGGTGGGTTCGGATGAACTCGGCACGATGGACCTGCGCGCCACTTACCGGGGTAGCAACACCGCCGAAGCCCAGGCCAAAGCCGACCAGTTCGTGCCGATGCTGCAAGAGAACGACCACGTGGTGGTACTCAAGTTGCCGGATGGCCCGGATGTTTCGGTGACCGTGAACGCCAAGGTGGCCAAGGGCACGCCCATTGAAGTCAAGCTCGCCCGAGGCGACGTGCATGTGGAAGGCGTGGGCAGCAATGCTCGCATCGAAACCCTAAGCGGCGCGGTGAAGCTGAGCGACGCCAAGGGCGTGGTGGACACTACTGTGGCCAGCGGCGATATCACGATGACCAACGTGCACGCGAGCTTGCTCACAATCCAGACCACCAGCGGCGATGTGAGCCTGCAAGACTGCAGCGGGGCCATCAATGTGAACGCCGGGAGCGGGAACACCGACCTGGTGCGCGTGAATGGCCGCACGATTGCCGTGGAAACCACGAGTGGCGACGTGAACCTGGACATCTGCGAGCCGGTGCGGGGTTCGGTGACGGTGCGCACGGTTTCCGGAGACGTGGGCGTGGAGATCATGGACGGCAGCGAGTGCCGCGTCACGCTTAGCACCCTACGCGGAGCCGTGGCCAGTGACATTCCGCTGGAAGACAAGACCGCCGATGGACAAAGCCTGAGCGGCCGCCTGGGCGCGGGCACGGGCACCATTACGGCCACGGCCGTGAGCGGTGACGTGCGGCTGGGGCTGCGCGACAGCACGGCTCCCAGCGCCTAAGCCTAGAAATTGGGGATTCTCGAGGTCAATCGGCCTTGGGGATCCCCAAAACTTTGACGACCACCCGCTTCTTGCGTTGCCCATCAAACTCGGCGTAAAACACCTGCTGCCACGGGCCAAGATCGAGCCGCCCCCGCGTGATGGGAAGGATCACTTGGTGGTGCATGATGAGGTTCTTCAGATGCGCTTCCCCGTTGTCTTCGCCGGTGGCGTGGTGCCGGTAATTGCCCTTGGGGGCCAGCACGTCCAGCCACTCGTGAATGTCGGCAATCAGGCCATGCTCCCAGTCGTTCACGTAGACCGCGGCCGTGATGTGCATCGCGCTCACCAGTACAAACCCGTCGTCCACCCCGCTCCGCCCGACGATCGCCTCGACTTCGTCGGTGATGCGGACGAACTCCTCCGCCTGTGAGGTGTTGAAAACCAGGTACTCAGTGTGCGCTTTCATAGCCTCATCGTATCCCGTTTTGGGCTCAAATCGCCGCCCGGGCAGGTATTGTGAGAGCATGCCATTCGGCAAAGCCTCGTCGGGAGTCGCACCCGGGGCCTTCCTCCCGTGTTCGAACTGCCGCAAGACGATTTTCGCGGCGGAGTTCGAAGCGAACCTTCGGGTTTGCCCGTACTGTGGTCACCACCACCGCCTGACCTGGCAACAACGGGTGGATGTCGTCTTTGACGAAGGTTCCTTCACGGAGCTTGACACCGACCTGCGCTCCACCGACCCGCTCCACTTCCCTGAGTACGCGGAGAAGCACGCCCAGGCCATGCAGCGCACCAAGATGCGCGACAGCGTGGTGAGCGGCCGGGCCACCCTGATGGGCATGCCGGTGAGCACCGCCATCAGCGATTTCCACTTTATGGGCGGCAGCATGGGCAGCGTGGCCGGCGAGAAGATCACGCGGGCCATTGAGCGCGGAGCCCACGAGGGCATCCCCGCCATTGTCTTTTGCGCCTCGGGCGGCGCCCGCATGCAGGAGGGCCTCTTGAGCCTGATGCAAATGGCCAAGACCACGGCCGCCGTGGAAGCCTGCCGCAGCGCGGGCGTGCCTTACATCGCCGTTTTCACCGACCCCACCATGGCCGGAGTGCTGGCCAGCTACGCCAGCATCGCCGACGTGATTGTGAGCGAGCCACGCGCCCTCATCGGATTTGCCGGGGCCCGGGTGAGCAAGCAAGCCCAGGTGAGCAAGGTGCCGGACGACTTCCAGACCGCTGAGTTTCTCCTTTCCCACGGCATGCTAGACAAGATCATCGAACGAAAGAACCTGCGCTCCAACCTCGCCAGCCTGTGCCGTTTGCTCGGCGGACACCTGGCCGCCGTGGAGGCCACCCGTGGCTAAATCCTGGAAAGACTGGGAAAAGCCCGTGCTGGAGTTGGATGAGACCATCCGCAAGCTCCAGGCGATTGTCGACAAGGAAACCGACCCCGAGCGTAAGACGGAGCTATCGGAGCGCGTCCAAGACTATATGCGGCGCCGCGATGCTTATCTCGAAACCCGGTACAGCCGGCTTGGCCCCTGGGAAAAGGTGCTGATTGCGCGCGCCGAAACGCGGCCGTATACGCTCGACTACATCAACGCGCTGTGCGAAGATTTTGTTGAGCTAGAAGGCGACCGACGCTTTGGCGCTGATCACGCCATTGTGGGCGGCCCCGCCCTGATGGAAGGCCGCCGCGTGATGGTGGTGGGCCACCAAAAGGGCCGCAACATCCAAGAGCGCAGCTACCGCAACTTCGGCATGGCCAAGCCCGAGGGCTACCGCAAGGCGATTCGCTTGTTTGAAATGGCCGAACGGTTCCGCATGCCAGTGATCACGTTTGTGGACACTCCGGCCGCCGACCCGGGCGTGGAAAGCGAAAGCCGAGGCATCAGCGAGGCCATTGCCGCCGCCATGCTTTCGATGTTTGAACTCACCGTCCCCACCGTCAGCACCATCATCGGGGAAGGTGGGAGCGGGGGTGCCATCGGCATTGCCGTGGCGAACCACGTGATGATGCAAGAGCACGCGGTTTACAGCGTCATCCCGCCCGAAGGGTGCGCCGCCATTCTGTGGCGAGCCGCAGAGAAGGGCGCGCAAGCCGCGGCGGCTCTGCAACTGACCAGTGATTCGGCGCTGAAGTTTGGATTGGTGGAAGAGGTTCTGCCGGAACCGTTCGGCGGGGCGCACCGCGACCCGCTGGAAGCCGCCCAGACCGTGGGCCGCGCCATCATGGCGTCGCTGGAACGGCAGGACAAGCTGAGCGGGGCCGAACTGAAGGCCGAACGCGCCGCCCGGTTCCGCCGGATGGGGGCTTACGCCGAGTCGGCGGTGGCCGCCGTGCTGGCCGAATCCTGATCGTCGAGCCGGGTGGTGGGGCCAAGCCAAAGCCACACCACCGTGCCGACCATGGCTCCTAAACACCAACCGGCCATGGCGTCGGTGGGATAGTGCACGCCGGAATACACCCGCGCAAAGCCCACCAGCAGCATCCACAGCAGGGCGATATCCGCCCACAGGTTGCGTTCGCCCCGGATCATCGCCCAGATGGCAATGGTGGCGATAGCCGCCGTGGTGGTGGCGTGGCCACTGGGGAAGCTGGTGGGGCCATAGAGCGGCTCCAGCGGCGTACCGAAGCCAAGGTTGCTGGGCCGGGGGCGATTGAAGACCTTGACCAGCCCCAGCCGGATGATGCCCGCGATGATGGCACTTATGAGGGCCACCTTCGCCACCGAACTCGGCCACTGGCTGATCATGCCCATCATCAGCACAGCGGCAATGAGCGTGTACCAGCCGTAACCATCAATCTGCGCGAGGCCGAGGAGCACCACGCCCCCGCCCCAGAACCAAGCCGGTCCCCGGCGATTAAGCCACGGGCGCATCCAAGCCCATAGCAGGGCCGCTGCTTGCACCTGGCCCAGCCCGGTATCGGCCACCACCCGGATGATGTTGTCCATGGCGGGGCTCTTCATCCCGACGTGGATGGCGCGAAAAAGCGAAGTATCCCAGTCCATCATCATGCGTCCGTTACTCCTCCAAGTGCAGCGTCTTCTCGTGCGTGTATACGGCGAGGCCCGGGGCCGAGCCACGGGGTTTGCGCACGTACTTCTTGAGCGTGTAGTCCACGGAAACGTACCCGCTATGCTTCTGCGAGCTGTGGCGCTTGGCCAATTGGGCCGCGTAGATCAGGTCCGGCATCTGCACGCGCTGGGGCTGATTCATTGTCATCAGCACGACGTGGGCGCCTCCCCCACCCCGCACGTGGAACCAGTAATCACTGGGCCGCGCGACCTTGGTGGTGAGATAGTCATTGGCGGTAGCGGTTTCGCCGTAGAGCACGCGGTAGCCGCCCGGGCTCAGCATCTCGCGGACGGCATGGCCCGCGAAGGGGCGTTCTTCCTTGCGGCGGGTGGGAGCCGGGGCGCGGTGCCGCCAGCGACGGCGATCGATTTCGGCCTCAATGGCGTCGAGTTCGGCGGGGTCAAGGGCGCGTTCGAGGCGCAGGAGAAGCCCCCCCACTTCTTCCAGGTCGCGGGCGATGCGGACTTCCTGTTCGGCCATCGCCACGGCCCGGCTTTTCACCCGCTTGGCTTTGTCAAAGTAGCGTTGGGCATTCTCCAGCGGGGTGAGGTCCGTTTTGAGCGGGATGGAAATCTCGCGCCCCTCGTAATCCATCACGTTGAGCGTCTTGGCCCCGGGCGTGGACTGGTATTGGTAGGCCAGGATCAGTTCGCCCCACATCTGCTGGGTGGGCACGTCGCGGGCGGCACGGACGGCTTCGCGGATCTCGCGCACGGCCACCCGGCGGGCATCCGCCACCCGCTGGAGCGGGTTTTGCATCCGCTGCTTGCGCAGGGCAAGGTCGCGGTCGCGCTGGGCTTCGGCGAAATGGGCTTCCAGGGCCGTACTGAGGGTGAGACGGGGGTAACCCACCAGATCGACCACTTCCAGCGGTAGCGGGTACGCGCCGTGGCCGGGGAACGCCAGAGTCTCGTAGCGGCCTTCCCTCACCCGGGCCTGGGCATCCGCCAACGGATAGCCCGCTTGGATGAGCCGCTGAAGGAACGGACTGGCGCCTTCGTAGTCATTCAGATCGTCGCCGGGTTGGGCTTCGGTGAAGGGCGGGCGATCCGGGAGCGGGGGCGGGTCGTACGGTTGCCCTGGCAGGATGGGGCGGCGCGAGAGCTTGGGGCCGATCCACTTGAGGGCCGCCACCACGCGGCGGTCCTCGGCCACCAGCATCACATTAGCGTGCTTGCCCATGAGTTCAGCCACCAGCACCACCGGCCCCTCCGGGCCGTCCGCGCCGATTTCGAGAATGCGGTCGAGGCCCCGTTGGCGCACAAACGCCACCTTGGCCTCCTTGAGATAGCGGCGGAAAAGGGTGAGGGCCGGGGTCGCGTCCATCCCTTCCGGGCGGCGGGCGATCCAGTGCGCACGGGCAAACTGAGGGTCGGCGCTAAGGAGGAGATACTGCTCGCGCTCCTTGTAGATGGCCACCGCCAGCTCATTTGGCGCGGCCAATAGCACCTTTTGGATGCGCCCGCCCACGAACGGCTGGCACTCTTGCACCACCGCCGCCAGGCAGAGACTATCGAAGGGGATTTTCATCCTTCGGCCAAGCCGCCGAACTTGCGGATGCGCCGTTGGAATTGAGTGACCGCCGCGAAGAGCTCTTCCTCGCCAAACTCCGGCCACGGGCTGTCCGTGACGTAAAGCTCGGCGTAGGCGGCCTGCCAGATCAAGAAATTGCTCCAGCGCAGCTCGCCGGCGGTGCGCACCATCAGGTCCGGCTCCGGAATCTCGGGCGTATACAGGTGCTTTGAAATGGACTCCTCGGTCCAAGGCTCTCCGGCTTCCGCCACGGCCCGCGCCGCATCCAAAATCTCTTGTCGGCCACCGTAATTCACCGCCAGCACAAAGGTGATGCCGGTGTTGTCCTTGGTTTCGGCCTCCAGCGCCCGCAGGTTGTCGCGCGTGCTCTGCGGCAACTCGTCCAGCCGTCCGCTAATGCGCACCCGCACGTTGTTCTTGATCAGCCCTGTCAGTTCGGCACTCGCCGCCGCGGCGATCAAGTCCATCAGGCCATTGACTTCCTCGCCCGGCCGCCGCCAGTTCTCGGCGGAAAAGCCGTACACCGTGAGGTAACGCACGCCCAGTTCGTCGGCGGTGGTCAGCACGTCCTTGAGCGTCAGATAGCCCTGCTGGTGCCCTACCAGGCGGTGTTCGCCCCGTGCCGTCGCCCAGCGACCGTTGCCATCCATGATGCACGCGATGTGCTGGGGCAAAGCATCCAGCCGAATCCCCTGCGCGACGGCGCGCGTTTGCACGTCGTTCTTGGGTTCCGGCATGGACGAGGTCTCGGACGAACTCAACGCCAAGGCTTAGATCTCCATCAACTCGGCGTCTTTCTTCTTCTGCAGATCGTCCACTTCGTGCACGAACTTGTCGGTCAGATCTTGGACCTTCTTTTCAAATCCCTTCAGCTCGTCTTCGCTGATTTCCTTGGCCTTCAGGCGGGCTTGCCCGTGCTGAAGGGTATCGCGGCGCACATTGCGCACGGCCACGCGGCCTTCCTCGGTGCGGGCGTGCACTTGCTTCACCAGTTCCTTGCGGCGCTCTTCGGTCATCTGCGGGAAGTTGAGGCGAATCCCGTTGCTGTCCACCACCGGGTTCACGCCCAGGTCGCTCTTTTGGATGGCCTTTTCAATGGCCACCGTCATCCCCTTATCGTAGGGGTTGATGAGAATCTGGCGGGGCTCCGGCACGCTGATGTTGGCCACCTGGTTCACCGGCGTTTCACTGCCGTAGTAATCCACCATGATCTTTTCGAGGACCATCGGGTTGGCGCGGCCGGTGCGGATGCGCTGGAAATCATGGAGCGTGGCCTCCACGGCTTGCTTCATGCGGTGTTCGGCATCTTTCAGGAGGTCTTGCATAGCGTTATTGTGCATGGTTAGGACGCCCCCGTGTGAGGCGGCGGCGCAAGATGTTAAGAAATCGTGACGAGCGTACCGATGGAACCGCCACTCGCGGCCGTCGCCATGGCACCGGTTTCGAACATATCGAGCACCAACACCGGTAGCGAATTCTCGCGGCAAAGGGTGAAGGCGGTCATGTCCATCACGCCCAGTCGCTCTTCCAGCGTCTGGTCAAAAGTCAGGCGATCGTAGCGCGTGGCTTCCGGGTTCTTGCGCGGGTCGGCAGTGTAGATGCCGTCCACCTTCGTCGCCTTGATGATGACATCGGCTTCGATTTCGAGGGCGCGGAGCACCCCCGCCGTATCGGTGGTGAAGTACGGATTGCCCGTCCCGCCCCCAAATACGACCACGCGCCCCTTTTCCAGGTGGCGGATGGCGCGGCGGCGAATGAACGGCTCGCAGACTTCGTCCACGGCAATGGCGCTTTGCACGCGCGTCGGCACGCCGTGGCGCTCCAGAGCGGCCTGGATGGCCAGCCCGTTGATGATGGTGCCGAGCATGCCCATGTGGTCGGCGGCCGTGCGGTCAATCCCGCCATCGGCGCTGAAGGCTTCCCCACGGATGATGTTGCCTCCACCCACCACGATGCCGAGTTGGCACCCTAAATCGTGAACGGCTTTGACCTCCCGGGCGATGTGATTCAACACCGAGGGATCAAAGCCGAAGCCCTGGCTACCCGCCAGGGCTTCCCCGCTTAGCTTCAAGAGAATGCGTTTGTAAGCAGGGTCGGCCATGAGATTTAACCTCCGACCGTGAGTCGCTTGAAGCCGGTGACTTCGGCCGTGCCCTGCGCCATTTCCTTGAGGAACTGGGCGGTGGACTTGCTTTCGTCTTCCAGGAACGGCTGCTCCAGCAGAACTTGGCTCTTGAAGAACTCCTTGTTCACGCGGCCTTCGGCGATCTTGGCGGCCATTTCGGCCGGCTTGCCGTCGTTGATGGCACGCTGGGTTTCCAGCTCCATTTCCTGGGCGATGATGTCTTGCGGCACCTCCGCCTTGGTCAGGTAGGTCGCGCCCATGGCCACAGCCTGGATCGCACCCTTCGTCGCCACTTCGCCGGCGTTCGTCGCGTCTCCGCTCACCATCACCACGGCGGCTTGCTTGCCGGTGTGGTGGTTGTAAACGCCGATCGCGCCGTCCGTTTCCAGCTTCACGGCTTGCGTCAGCTGGATGTTCTCGCGGAACAAGGCCACGCCTTCGGTCACCAGGTCGGCCACCGTCTTGCCGTCAATGCTCACGCTGTTCACGTCACCGTTCACAGCGTCGGCGGGGGCAGACAGCAGGCCGTTGGCCAGCGTGTCCACCAGCTTGCGGAAGCCGTCGTTGTTGCTCACGAAGTCGGTTTCGCTTTCCAGCACCACGCC
>CALRVA020000093.1:0-11065 GCA_943371495.1 Archangium gephyra
GTGAACCCCGCCCGCATCAGGTCGCGGGCCAAGTCGGCGGCGCGGTAGGCGGCCACGCTCCCGGTAATGCCTAAGACGACGGTGGGCATGGGTGCTCCCGGACGATCCGTTCCAGCTCGTCCACACAGGTTTCTACGTCTAAATTCACCACTTGGTGGTCATAGTCCCCGGCAGCGTCCAGCTCGCGCAGGGCGTTTTCTAGGCGTTGCTGCACCTTGGCCTCGTCTTCCGTGCCCCGCCCACGCAGGCGTCGCTCCAGTTCTTCCCGCGAGGGGGGCAGAAGAAAAATAGAAAGTGCATCGGGGCGTCTTTGCATGGCTTCGGCCGCGCCTTGCACATCAATCTTCAGGATCGCCCACAGGCCGTCGGCCAGCATCTGCTCCATATCGGCCAGGGGCGTGGCGTAGAGGTTGCCGTGCACCTCTTTCCACTCCAAGAATGCACCCTGTTCGGCCAGCGCCATAAAGGCTTCCCGCGACCGAAAGTGGTAATCCTCGCCATCCACTTCGCCGGGGCGTGCAGCCCGGGTGGTGTAGGCCACCACGCGCTTCACCAGCGGGTTGCGGGCGCGCCAGCGGTCCAGCACGGTGTCTTTACCCACCCCGCTGGGGCCGCTCAGGATGATTAACTGACCGAGGCTCATCGGTAAAGCACGTCCATGACGCGGTTGGCCAGCCGCACGGGGTCGTGGCGAACCACGTCGGTTTCACTCATCAGGTCGCCCGGCACCACGATGTAGCCCAGGGCGTGGATGCGGTCAATATCGGGGGCGACGAACTCCTGCGCGCTCTCGCGGTACCGTTCCAGGGCCTGCGAACTCGGCACCCCGGTGTTCACCAGCACGTGGTCCACCACCCGGGTCGGGATGTTTGCCTCCAGGGCCATGATGTGCTCGGCGGCCGTGAAGGAGTCACTTTCGCCCTTTTGCGTCATCACGTTGCACACGTAGACGCGCGGGACCTTGGCTTCGTTCAGGGCTTTCGCAAGGCCCTCCACCAAAAGGTTAGGCAGCACCGAAGTGTACACACTCCCCGGACCAATGATGATGAGGTCCGCTTCGGCGATAGCCTCCAACGCGGCGGGGTGAGGTTCCACGTGCGGCGGGTCCAGATAAAGGCGCCGAATGCGCTTATCCGAGGCCGCAATGCGGGTTTCACCGGTCAGTTCGCTCCCATCTTCCATCTGCGCGCGCAGCACCACGCTCCGGGTGGTGGTAGGCACCACGCGCCCACGGATGTTGAGAACTTCGCTGGCCACGCGCAGGGCTTCGTCCACATCGCCCCGGGCCTGGTCAATCAGGGCGGCGAGGAGCAAGTTGCCGATGCTGTGGCCCGAAAGCGAACCGGCGGCGTCGCGGAATCGGTGCTGAAAGAGGTCCGTCATGCGGCCTTCGGCGTTGGCGAGGGCCACCAGGCAGTTGCGCAGGTCACCGGGCGGGAGAATGCCCATCTCTTGCACCAGGCGCCCACTGCTGCCCCCGTCGTCGGTCACCGTCACCACGGCGGTGATGTTGGCGGTGTGATTCTTGAGGCCACGCAGGAGCGTGCTCAGCCCCGTGCCACCCCCAATGGCCACCACGCGCGGACCCAAGGCGAGTTGGGCGCGGCGCTTATAGGCGTCCATCACGGTCGGCCCGGAACCCGGCCCGGTGTTCACGGTGCTGGGGTCCAGCATCTCGCGCAGACGGCGGAGACCCATGCGATAGCCGGAGATGGCCACCGCAATGCCCCCAAAGATAAGAATGCCGCCCACAAAGTGGGTGGTGTATTCGGCCCGTTCCACTCCAAAGAGGCGGCGGTTGAACTCAATCCACCAGCCGTCTACGGCCAAGACGCCCGGCAGAATGAGCGACTGAAAACTGAGGATGAGCCCAACGAGCCCTACGAAAACCCCGAGCCCCAGCCGGAAAAAGGGGGTGCGTAAGTTCCGCGCCGGGGCCAGGCGCCGACGCCAACGGTGGTAGGTTCCGGCTCGTTTGCCCACGCGTTAGTCTCGCTTATCGTCTTCGCGGACGAAGATTTTTTCCAGAATTCCGTTGATGGCGGCAAAGAGGATAGAGCCGACCAGGGCGCTCCCAAAGTTCTCCACCACAAAGCCGATGCCCCAGCTCCCGACCAGCATAAAGAGGCCTGCATTAATGATGAGCGTGAACAAGCCCAGGGTCATGCAGTTGAGGGGGAGCGTCATCAGCTTCAGGATTGGCCCCAAAACCGCCGACACCAAGGCCAACAAACCCGCGCCCATAAAGAGCTGAAGGATGGTGGTGGTGCTCACGGGGTCGAGTTCCACGCGGAAGCCGCTTTGCCAGCCCAAGAGGGTCATGATCGCGCCCGTCGCCGTGGCTGCGCCCATGAGCGCCGCCACGAGAATGACCCAGCGGAGGAAGAACTTGCCCATTTCTCCCTTCATTGTAGCCAAGCATCATGTATCCTGCCAGTCCGTGCGGCCGCGAACCCCCATGATGCGGCAATATTTCGAGGCCAAGGACGCCCATCCGGGCACCCTGGTCGCCATGCGCGTCGGTGACTTTTATGAGTTCTATGGGGAAGACGCCGAGACGGCCGCCGCGATCCTCGAAATCACGCTGACGGGGCGCGAAGACGCCGAAGCGGGGCGCATCCCCATGGCGGGCGTGCCGCATCATTCGGTGGAGCGCTATCTCGCGCGGCTGATCAAGGCCGGGCAGAAGGTGGCCCTGTGCGACCAAGTGGAAGACCCTAAGACGGCCAAGGGCTTGGTGCGCCGCGAGGTGACGCGGGTGCTGACCCCCGGCACGCTGGTGGAGGATGCCCTGCTTTCGGCGCGGGTGAACAATTTCTTGGTGGCGGTGGCCCGCGATGGGCATTGCATCGGCTGGGCGTTGCTGGACCCCAGCACGGGTGAGTTTCTCGCCACGGAGTTCGCAGGCGAAGCGAGTGAGGCGCGCATGGCGCAAGAGCTGGCCCGCCTCACCCCTGCCGAGGCACTGCTGCCGCAGGACGAGGAGACGCTCCCGGCCGAACTTTTCGAAGCCATTGGCTGCGCGGTGACCTACGTGAATGCCCCGACCTCGGCGGGGGCGGAGAGGAGGCTGACGGAGCAGTTCCGCACCACCCACCTGGGAGGCTTCGGAATCGCCGAGCGCAAGCAGGCCGTCCGCGCGGCCGCCATGGCCCTGGATTACGCCCACCGCAACGGGCTGAACACGAGCCACATCGACGCCATCGCCACCTACGAGGTGGACGAGTTTGTGGTCATCGACCCCAGCACGCGCCGCGCCCTTGAGCTCACGCAAAACAGCCACGACGGCGGCATCAAGCACACGCTGCTTTCGGTGCTGGATAGCACCGTGACCCCGATGGGCGGCCGCCTGATGCGGCGCTGGGTGGAGCAGCCCCTACGCGACAAATCGGCTATTGCCGCCCGGCACGATGCGGTGCAGCATTGGATTGAGAACGCCGCCGCCCGCGCCGATGCCCGGATCGCCCTGGCCCGCGTGGCGGACGTGGAACGACTGGTGAGCCGGTGCATGAGCGGACTGGCCTCGCCCCGCGACCTCGCTGCCTTGCGCGATGCCTTGCTGGCCCTGCCCGACCTCGACGACGCCCTGCGACGGGTGAATCGGGGGCGGATTGCCGAGCTCCGCGCCCAGGTGCATGACCACCACGATCTCGCGCACGAATTCCGGCTCGCAATCACCGATCTGCCCCCCGCCACTCTCCGCGAAGGAGGCTTTATCCAACCCGGCTACAACGTGGCGCTGGACACCCTGCGCGACAAGGCGCGGGAGGGCCGCGACTACATCGCCAAGCTGGAAACGGCGGAGCGGGAAGCCACCGGCATTGACCGGCTGAAGGTGGGTTATAACAGCGTCTTCGGCTATTACCTCGAGGTCAGCAAGGTCCACATCAGCCGGGTGCCCAGCCACTACATCCGCAAGCAGACCACCGCCAACGCGGAGCGGTACATCACCGCCGAACTGAAGGAGCACGAAAGTGCGGTGCTGGGCGCGGACGAAAAGGCGATTGCCGTGGAGAGCGACCTCTTCCAGCAACTCCGCAACCGGGTAGTAGGCGAAAGCAGCGCCCTTTTGGGCACCGCCCGCGCGATTGCCGAACTGGACGTGCTGGCGGGCCTAGCGGAGACCGCCGTGCGCCGGGGCGATGTGCGCCCCGAACTCAGCGACACCGATGAGATCTGGATTCAAGAAGGGCGGCACGCTGTGGTGGCACACCATTCGGCCTCCTTCGTCCCCAACGATCTGGAGCTGAACGAAACCACGCGCCTCATCGTGCTCACCGGCCCCAACATGAGCGGGAAATCCACTTATCTCCGGCAAGCGGCCCTGTTTGTGGTGATGGCGCAAATGGGGGCGTTTGTGCCGGCGGCGGCGTGCCGCTTGGCGCTCTGCGACCGGATTTTTGCCCGCATCGGCGCGCGCGACGAGATCGCCCTCGGCCAGAGCACCTTTATGGTGGAGATGGTGGAGAGCGCGAACATCCTGAACAACGCCACCCGCCAGAGCCTGGTGATCCTAGACGAAGTGGGGCGCGGCACCAGCACCTACGACGGGCTGGCCATTGCCTGGGCGATGGTGGAATCGCTGGCCGAACTGGGAGCCAAGACCCTGTTTGCCACCCACTATCACCAGCTCAATGCCTTGCAAGATTCGCACCCGGAAATCGCCAACTACCGGGTGGAAGTGCAAGAACGAGGCGACGAAGTGATCTGGACGCACCGCGTGGTGCGCGGCGGGGCCGACAAGAGCTACGGCCTGCAAGTGGCCCGCATGGCGGGGGTGCCGCGCCCGGTGGTGCGCCGCGCCCAGGCCATCCTGCAAGACCTGGAGAAAGGCCCCGCCCCGGCGATGCCCGTGGAGCGTCATCGCCTGCAAATGAGCTTGTTTGAAGCCGAGCCCTCGCCCGTCGAGCAAGCCCTGGAGGCCCTGGATGTGAACCAGATGACCCCCCTGGAAGCGATGATGACGCTAGCTGAATGGAAGCAGCGCTTCCAGAAGCCGGATTCAGCGGGGTAGCGGCCGACCCGGCTGAACGGTGATCGCCGACCCCACTGCAAACATCGCCGAGCACGGCTCGCCTTGTAGCACGCGCCCCCACTCTGCCCCGTAAGTAGGGGAGTAGTCCGGGTGGAGGTCCAGATTCAGAACGCGGCGGGATTCCCAGCGCGGATGAGTGACTTGGTACTCCCGCGTGAGGCTGCCGTGCCGCGCGTACCCCCAGTAGTGCTCCAGCACGAATTCCTCTTCGGAGCCCTCGGCCAAAGGAAGACTCTCCGGGCCGACCTCCACTGCCACATGCTGGCGCTGGCGAGCGCACCGCCAGGCGAACCGAAAGTGCGGGTCGTTCATCTCCGCCGCCATCGGCACCGCGTGGTAGTTCTCGCCGTAGACCGTGCGCGCCACCGTGGCAATCGCCCAGCGGGGCACCAGCTCCTTGATGAACACCACCCCGCGCCGAGTTTCGCCCTCAAGCTCCCGGCGGACGTAGAACCGCAGGTTCACTTCCGGGAAATTGACGTGCCCGGGGATGGCCACCCCGCGCACTCGGGTCTCCAAAAACTGAAACGCCACCAAGCTGACGAGCGCACGATCCTCAAAAATATCGAGCACGGTGCCGGGCGGCACCAAGGGCACCAGGAGGTCCGGCGAGACCTCCCAGTTGACCACGACGAGATTCCGCCAGGCGGCGGTTAAGAAGGGGCGCTCCACGCGTCCCTGAGGGTACCTAGCGGGTTACTCGGCGGGCTTGGTCTGCGCTTCTTGGCTCGAGTTCGTCCGGTCGCGCAGGGTGACTTTGATCACCGCCCCGTCGCGCACCAGCACGCTTAGGAAGGAAGTGTTCAGGCCCGCTTCACTGTAGAGCCACTCGCTCGCATCGTCCTTGGGCTCCTTCTTGGTCGGCTCCCCGGCCACCGTCTTGAGATCGGCTTCGGCCATCCCGGGCTCAATCTTTTGGTAGAGGTCGTTGAGCTCGGCCACCGATTTGGTGTTGGGGGCGGCGTCACAGGCGGCGAGCGACCAGGCCACGGCGGCCACGGCGAAAATAGACAGACAACGCATAATGATGTACCTGAGCCAACGGACGTGAACAACTTCGCGCCGATTGGTTGGGCCTAAGACAAGTGTAACGCAAAAAAATGTTCCCCACCTCTTTCGAGGCAGGGAACGGAAACGGATCGGAATCCAGTTACGCCGTCTTGCGTCGGCGGCGGGCCAGGGCGGCGAGGCCCGCACCCAGGGCGATCATCGTGCCCGGTTCCGGCACGGCGTTGGTCGCCACACCCACCAGGTCCGGTCCGCCGTAGGAGCCGTCGCTGCAGATCTGCAGGCCGATCACTTGACCTTCAATCGGGCCGAAGGAGTCGAGGCTGAGGCCCCACACGCCGACCTTCTGCGCCCCGGCAATCTCCAGCGTATCCATCTTGAAGTTGGTGTAGCGCTGGGCGGTGCGGCTCAGGAACACGCTCTTGGTGGTGGTGATTTGGCCGCCGTTGCTCACAATGGCCTTCACCTTCAGGTCGCTGTTCATGCCGCGCTCCAGGATGGCGATTTCGGGCGTCTTGCTGTTCTTGTCGCTCTTGATGTACTGGCCGTTGCCCAGCTTCAGATCAAGGCACCAGCTGGCGCAATCTTCGCTATCCAGGATGTAGTCCAGCGGGCGAGCCGTGAACACTTCGCGGAGGGTGCCGGTGCCGCTGCTTTCGCCGGCCATCGGCTTGGCGTTGTCGCGTCGGTCCGGGTTCACGGCGTACTTGTTGCCGCTGGTGTTCATGTCGCGCTTGATCGGGTCAATCCAGCCGTACGTCTTGCCGCCGGTGGCCAGGCGAGCATCTTCCCAGCGCTGGAAATCTTCTTCGGTGAACACCACGCCGGTGCCGGTCATGGTCAGCGAGATCAGCGAGAGTTCGTCGCCTTGGGTGGCGGTGAGAATCTGGTTGACGGGGAGATTGTTGTTGGCCATGCTGGCGGCGCCAAGGGCAGCGGTGAGAGCCAGCAGGGAGATGCGAGAGAGATTCATGATGATGTCCGTTTCCGACTCCTTGCGGGAGCCGAGAACAGGGATTGCAAATCCAGTGCCAAGAGTGGCCCCTCCCCGAAAATCCTCGTGCAATTGCCTGGGCCGTGGCCTTGGGCAGTAGAATGAGGACAAGCGGCCCCGGCCGCAAGGTGCTTTATGAAAACCCTCGCCTGCCTCGCCTTACTCCCCTTGGCTGCCGTGGCTTCGGCCTCGGATTTCGCTTTGGGCACCACCCGTGCCGCGGGGATGGGGAATGCCGGTTTGGCCTTCCGGGGCAACCTCGCCAGTAGCCGCCCCGCCAACCCCGCGCAGCTGGCGTGGCAGCAACGGTTCCGCTTCAGCGACCTCTCCTTTGGCTACTTT
The DNA here is from genome assembly GCA_943371495.1 of Archangium gephyra. Lineage (GTDB taxonomy): Bacteria > Armatimonadota > Fimbriimonadia > Fimbriimonadales > Fimbriimonadaceae > JAHBTC01. The sequence continues at coordinate 7,380 of CALRVA020000093.1, forward strand.
GCCGACGGCGTAGATTTCAGCGATGCCTCTGACTTTGTGAGTGGGTTTGACAAAGGTGCCTTCGATGCCGACAGCATCGTGAACTTGGCCCGGCAGTTTGGGGATAGCAAGACGGACATCGGCGGCACGCTGGGGCTGGGCTTCACGGCTTCGGGATTCCACTTCGGGGCCGAGGGGGTCGCACTCGTGACGACCCGACCGAACGACGCCCTCCAGCGCTGGGTGCGGGCGGGCTCGAACCTAACTGCGCCGGAAGCGGGCATGCAACTGGACGGCTACGGCGTGGGGCAGAGCGAGCTGCAATTCGGCTACGGGCGCGTGATTTCGAGCGGCCCGAACGGCGAAATGGCCGTCGGCCTAATGGGGCGGTTTGTGACCACTTACTTCAGCCACCACATCGCCAACGAAGCTCAAATCACCTCGGGGACTGCGATCAACACCGCCGCGCCGGAGATGGCGGGCCGCGACTTCCTCAAGAAGGAGGGCTTTGCCCTCGACCTGGGCATGCACACGACTTTCGGGCCGGGGCAGCGGTTCCAGGGGGCGCTGGTGATCAACAACCTGGTGTCGCCGGACGTGTCGTTCCAGGCGTTCCAGCCGGACCAAGGCGCCACGATAGATCCGGGCGATGGGTTTAGCCGGGTGGATGCCTACCGCCGCACGATGAGCCTGGGCGTGGCCTGGCAGGAACGCGAAACGATGGGCCTGGCCGCCGACCTGGTGGGTATTGGCTCGGGCCGCACCGAAGGGCGTTTTGGCGCGGATTGGCAACTGGCCCGGGGCCTGGGCGCGCGGGCGGGCTACTCCACCCTCGACGGCTGGACCGTGGGGGCGTCGCTCGGCGGGTTTAACCTCGCGGTGGGCAGCGCCAACCGCTTGATGGCGGGCACGTTCTTCCGGTTCTAAGGGCTGCGGTGCGGGGCAGGAAGCCGTTTAGATATTGGTCTTCTTGAAGACGCGCTCGGGCAGGTGGCGGATGATGAACATGATCCAACGCCACGGCCCGGGCGTGTAGATCTCGTCTTTCTTGCCTGTCGCCGCGCGGGCCACCGCTTGCCCCACCTTCTCCGGTGAGGCAAGCAAGGGCAGCGGCCCCATCGCGAAGGTCATGGCCGTATCCACAAAGCCCGGCTTGACCACGCGCACGCGCACGCCCTTCCGGTCCAGGCGTTGGCGCAGGCCACTCATAAAAGCGTGCAAGGCCGCCTTGGCCGCCCCGTAGACGTAGTTTTTGGCCCGGCCGCGGTCGCCAGCCACGCTCCCCACGGCAATCAAGAACCCGGCTCCGCGCGCTTCAAAGGCGTTGGCCAAGGGCGTAAACACGTCGATCAAGCCAGTGAAGTTCCGCCGCACAATGGCCTTGGCGTGGGTCACATCGGTCTGGGCGCGTTCTTGGTCGCCCAGGTCACCCACCACCCATACGGCCCCGGTGAGGGGCGGCTCCAGCTCCAGCGCAATCTCGGCGAGGCGTGTCCCCGACCCCTTCAGGTCGGCATCGTAGGGGAGCAGGGTCACCTCCACGCGGGAGCGGATGCGCAGGTCGGCGGCAATCCGGTCCAGTTCGTCCTTGTCGCGGGCGGCCAAGATGACGGCGTAGCCCTGCCGGGCAAACTCGGCGGCGGCGGCCCGGGCAATGGGCGAGGTCGCCCCCACCACCAGCACCGATCCCTTGGATTCCATGGCCAAGGGCTTCATACGAGTTCCAGCCTCCGGGCGAGGTCGCTCTGCCAGCGGCCGTCGGGGTCCACCTGGCGTTTGTGGTTCATGAAGGTCTCCCACTCGGGATACATGCGCCGGAAGGTGTCGGGGCGCAGCGCAGAATCCTTGGCCAAGTACACCCGCCCACCGTGGTCGGCCACAAGCGCGTCCAAAGTGTGCAAAAGGTCAATCACGCCCTCGCGCAGGGGGATATCCAGGGCCAGCGTGTAGCCCGGCATGGGGAACGAAAGCGGTCCTCCATCTGATGCACCCATCTTCTTAAGAACGGCCAGGAAGGAAGACGCCTGGGCGGCGTTGAGCCGCGAAATGGCTTCGGTCACGGCCTCGCGGCCGGATTCGAACGGCACCACAAACTGGTACTGCACAAAGCCCGGTTTGCCGTACATCCGGTTCCAGTTGCGGATGGCATCGAGCGGGTGGAAGAACGTGCGCAGCGGCGTGAAGAACGTGCCCTTGCGGCCCTGCCACTTGTGATAAACGGAGTTAAACAGGCGGAGATTGCCCGGACTCAGCAGCCACGTGGGGGCTTCGAACGGGAACGGGCGGGCGCGGCCGGGCCGCTCCGTCAGCAAGGTCTCCGGGTGCGCGGCGTACCGCATTGGCAATTCGTTAATCTCGGCGTGGTGGCCGGTCATCAGCACGCCGCGTCCGGCGCGTTCGCCCCGGGCCAGCAGGTCCACCCACGCCACCGAATAGTGGTCGTCGCGGGCTTCGTCGTCCATTTGGGCCATCAGCTCCGGCAAGTTGGCCGCCACCGAGTGCTGCACCATCATCATGCTGGTGGTGATCGGGCGTAGCTGGAGTTCCACCTCGCGGATCATCCCCGTCAGCCCCATGCCGCCGAAGGCGAACTCAAAATCGTCACCGTCGGCGGGGGTGAGGTCACGCACTTCACTGTTGGCACTCAACATCTCAAGGCTGGAAACGCCTTGCCGGAAGCTTCCATCACGGTGGTGGTTTTTGCCGTGGACGTTGGCCGCCACGCACCCGCCCAGAGTGCAAAACGCCGTCCCCGGCGTGACCGGCACAAACCAGCCCTGCGGCACAAACGCGCGGATCAAAGCATCCAGGCTCAGCCCGGCTTCGGCCCGCAGCACGCCCGTTTCGGGGTTGAACTCTAGGCAACGATCCAGCCGCTCAGAGAGCACTACGTCGCCGTCGGTCAGCAGAGCCGCGTCGCCGTAGCTCCGCCCCAGGCCCCGCGCCAAAGAGGGTCCCTCGCCCGCGTGGAAATCCCGCATCCGCTCGGGACGGAACAACCGCGCCGGAACCCGGGGGTAGCGTCCCCAGCTTTCCAGTTGGTCCACGGCCCGGCCGGGCCGCTTGTTGTCGAGTGGTTTCATGCGGGTGCCACGATCGAATCACTCCCGAAGAACGGCACCAGCGCCTCCGGAATGCGAACCCAGTTCGTGTCTTCTGAATAATACGTCTCCAGCAGCGCCGCGAGTAACCGAGGCACGGCCAGGCCCGATCCGTTCAGGATGTGCAGCGGTTCGGGGCCACCTTCCGCGCGGTACCGGATGCGCGCCCGCCGCGCTTGGTACGCCTCAAAATTGGTGCAGGAGCTGACTTCTAGGTGACGTTCCACCCCCGGCGACCACACTTCGAGGTCGTAGGTTTTGCAGCCCTTTTCGCCCATGTCGCCGGTGCACAGCACGATCACGCGGTAGTGCAGGCCCAGTTGTTGCAAGATGGCTTCGGCCTCTTGGGTCATGCTCTCCAGCGCGTCGTAGGAGTGGTCCGGATGGACGAACTGCACGAGCTCGACCTTATCGAACTGGTGGGTGCGCAGGATGCCGCGCGTATCGCGCCCGGCGGCCCCGGCCTCGCGGCGGAAGCACGGCGTATAGGCGCACAGCTTGATCGGCAGGTCGCCTTCCGGCAAAATCTCGCCCCGGTACATGTTGGTCACCGGCACTTCGGCGGTGGGGATGAGATAGAAGTCATCCCGCGACTTGTAGAGGTCT
>CALRVA020000094.1:0-10656 GCA_943371495.1 Archangium gephyra
AAGCCGACGTCTCGCTGACGACCTTCTCGGGCGGCGCGGCCGAAGCGGCCAGCGGCGCCCAAGGGAACAGCCTGGTCCTCAAGGAAACCTACTACTTCGACCTGACGGCCGGCGTGGTGCTGAACTCGGTTCTCGAATACACCACGACCATCGCCGTGGCGGCTCCGGCCGGCGGCACGGGTGGCAACACCGGTGGTTCGGGTTCGGGTGGCCGACCGGGGGCTGGCTCTGCCGGTGGCGGCGGTGGCGGCCAAAGCGGGGAACTGGCGGAAGACAACTTCAACTCGCCGATGATGTTCCCGGGTTCGCTGAACTTCATGATGGACGGCAACCTGTTCGAGTTCAACCCGACGTTCAACAACAAGGGTGAAGTCACCAGCATCTGGCAAAACCGGCCGGGTGGCGGTGACGGTGGCCCGGGTGGTCGCGGGGGCGATGATGGTGCCGGTTTCGGCCAAGGTTCGCGCTTCGGTGCGGGTCAAGCCGGGAATGCGGCCGCTGGCGGCGCCCGATCCGGTCAGCGCCTGATGATGATCACCGCTCGCATCGTACGAACGCTGGAACGCTAAGCGAAACGAGGCATGCCTCTCGCTCGTCGTGACACGCCGCGCAGCTCTTCCCCTCAGGAGGAGCTGCGCGCGACTTTAGCTGAACACCTCGACGAGCTTCGTACCCGGGCGATCCGGGTGGTCATTGCCATCATGATCTCGATGATCCTCTCCTGGATCTTCGTGTGGCCGACCTACAATTTCATTGACCAACTCGTGCGCAGTTCGGTCCCGAAGGGGCTGATCTACAAGGAAGTTACCTCTCACATCACGGAGCCGTTTATGCTCCAAATCAAGCTCTCGTTCTATCTGGGCTTGATTCTTTCCCTCCCCTACGCGGTCTCCCAAATTTGGGCGTTTGTGGCCCCGGGGCTCAAGCCCACCGAACGCAAGCCCGTGCTCATGCTCACTCCGGTGTGCTTGGCGCTCTTTGCGCTCGGCCTCACCATCGGATGGTTTACGTTGCCGGCGATGTTTCAGTGGTTCTTTGCTTATGCGCAGGCGGGCGGTTTTGAGGTGTACCAAGAGCCGGGCAAGATGATCATGCTGGTGGTCAAGACGCTCCTGGGCTTCGGCCTCGCGTTCCAGATGCCGGTGGTGGTGTTCTTCCTCACCCGCCTCGGTTTGGTGACGCCGGAAACCCTGCGCACCTATTGGAAGCACGTCGTCATCAGCAACATCATCGTGGCGGCCATCATCACGCCGGGCAGCGACCCGGTTTCCCTGGCGGCCATGGCCATCCCCATCATCGCGCTGTTCTATCTGGGCGTGTTTGCGGCCACCTGGAGCATGAAGAGCGCCGGCCGCGATGCGGCGCTCAATCAGCTTGATGCGCCCCCGTGCTAGGGTGTGACGTCGGTGGACCAAACCCCTCCGTTCGTCTACTCCGGTGAGGGCATTGCCCATGTCGTCACCACGCCCGGGGTCGATCCGGTCTACGGAGAGTGGCCGTCGACTCTGCACCCCCGGCTGCTGGCGGCATTACAAGCTCGGGGCCTGCAGCGACCCTATCGGCACCAAGCCACGGCCATTGCGGCGGCTCTGCAGGGGCAACCCGTGGTCACCGCCACCGGCACCAGCAGCGGCAAGAGCCTGACCTACCAGGTGCCGGTGCTGCACACCTGCCTGAGCGAGCCCCGCGCCCGGGCGATCGTGCTGTTCCCCACTAAAGCCCTGGCGCAAGACCAACTGCGCAGCCTGCAGGAACTGATGCCCGATGCCCCTATCCCGGTGGCTCTCTACGACGGCGATACGCCGCGCGATGAGCGTTCCCGCGCCCGCCGCCACGCCCAGGTGATCCTGACGAACCCGGACATGCTTCACCAGGGCATCCTGCCGAACCACGAACCCTGGAACACCTTCTTCAAGAGCCTGCGCTACGTGGTGGTAGACGAAATGCACGCCTACCGGGGCATCTTTGGGGCGCACGTGGCCTGGGTGCTACGCCGACTGCTGCGCTTGGCCGAATGGGCGAGTGGCCGCGCCCCCACCGTCATTGCCACCAGCGCCACCATCGCCGACCCTGCCGAGGTGATGCGCGACCTGTGCGGGCAAAGCCCCCTGGTGGTGAGCCGCGACGACGGCCCCAAGGGCGCGCACACTCACGTCTTTTTGGAGCCGCCGGAAGTGGTTGGCCTGGGGGCCACCGACACCACCGCCCGCCTGATGGTGGACCTGATGGCTGAGGGCCAGCGCGTGCTGACCTTCTGCCGCAGCCGCAGCACGACTGAGAGGGTGCTCCGCCGCGCCCGCCCCTACGCGGAGCAAAAGGGCCTGGACCCCCGGAGCCTAGAAAGCTACCGCGCGGGCTACACGCCGGAAGAACGCCGTGCCATCGAGCGGGCGTTTGCTTCCGGGCAACTGCGAGGGCTGGTGAGCACGAATGCGCTAGAACTCGGGGTGGACATCGGGGGGCTGGATGCCGTGGTCATCAACGGGTGGCCGGGGCGGCGGGCCAGCTACCGCCAGCAATCGGGCCGCGCCGGGCGCAGCGGCCGCGAGGGCCTGACGGTGCTGGTGGCGCACAGTGACCCCCTGGAAATCCACCTCTGCCGGCACCCGCTGGAGACAGTTTTCGGCCCCGCCGAACCCTCGCCGTGCCGGTGGGAAAACCCCTTTGTCGGGCGCGCGCAGATTTCGTGCCTCGCCCACGAGCGCGCCTTCGACCAAACCGAAAGCGCCGTGTGGCCCGACGACGTGCAGGCTCTGCGAGATGAACTGACGGGAGAAGGCGAGCTGCAGTACGGGGCGGGGCGCTGGTTTTGGGCGCACCCGCACAGCCCGGCCTCGCGGGTCAGCATCCGCAACACCGACAACCGCCAGATCCGCCTGTGGAAGGACGGGCAAGAGATGGGGGCGATCGAGTTCTGGCGGGCGCTGCGCGAAGTGCACGAGGGAGCGATCTATCTGCACCGGGGCAACGCCTACCGCGTGGCGAAGTTGGACCTTGCCCGGCACGAGGCCATCCTCACCGAAGACGTGCCCGAAGACGAGGAGACCGAGCCCATCAGCGAGAGCCTGGTGGAGCGCACGATGGTCATCCAGTCCGCGCCCGCCGAGGGGCACTTGTGGGAGCTGTGCAGCGTGCAGGTGACCAGCCGCGTGACCGGCTACCGCCGCCTGGAAGCTCGCAGCCGCCGCGTGATTGACGAGGAGCAACTGGAACTCCCCACCCAGCAATACAGCACCGTGGCCGTGCGCCTGGAGGTGCCCCTGGCCACCGAAGTGGAAGCAATGGGCGCGTGGCACGGCATGGAGCACGCCCTGGACGCCCTGGCCCCCCTGCTGTGCGGCGCAGACCGCAACGACCTGGGCCACGCCTGGTTTGTGGCCGACCCCGCCACGCTAGCGACTTCGCTCTACATCTTTGATGCGGTGCCGGGGGGCGTGGGGTTTGCCGAAGCGCTCTATGAACGCCGCGAAATATGGCTGCAGCAAGCTCACCAAATGGTGAAAGAATGCAAGTGCGAAGACGGATGCCCCCGTTGCATCCTGAGCCCCCGGTGCGAAAGCCGTAACGAACCTTTGGACAAGCTGGGCACCGTACAATGGCTAGAACAACTGGCCAGGGGGCCTGAACTCCCGCCCCCTGCCCCTTAAACGCGGGTACCTTGCCCCCATACCATGATCGTCGTGATGCAGCTGGGGGCCACCGAGGCCCAGATTCAAGCCGTCGCCGAAGCGATTCGCGCCAAGGGCCTTGAGCCGCTGGTGATGCCCGGCGATGACCGCACCGCCATCGGGGTCCCGGCCAGCCTCACCCCGGACCAGCGCATGGCGCTGGAAGGCGTGCTCAGCCGCCTGGAAGGCGTCAACAAGATTAGCGAAACCAGCCACCCCTACAAGCTGGCTTCGCAGGAATACCACCGCGACCCCACGCTCATCCAGGTGGGCGAGGAGAAGATCGGCGCGGGCCACTTTGCCGTGATGGCGGGCCCCTGCAGCGTGGAAGGCTACGAGGAGTACCGCGAGGCCGCGCTGATGGTGAAGGCGTGCGGCGCGCGCATCCTACGGGGCGGCGCGTTTAAGCCGCGCACGAGCCCGTACTCGTTCCAAGGCCTGCGTGTGGAAGGGCTCAAAATCATTCAGCAGGTGGCGCGCGAAACCGGCCTGGTGACGATCACCGAGGTGATGAGCGCCGATATGGTGGAAGTGGTGGCCGAGCACGTGGACATCCTGCAGATTGGCGCGCGCAGTATGCAGAACTACCCCCTGCTGATTGAAGCGGGCAAGAGCCAGCGCCCGGTGTTCCTGAAGCGCGGCCCCAGCGCCACCATTGACGAGTGGCTGCTGGCGGCGGAATACGTGCTGAACGAGGGCAACCCCAACGTGATCATGTGCGAGCGGGGGATTATCGCCTTCGACCGCACGTACACCCGCAACCTGCTGGACCTGACGGCGGTGCAGGTGCTGAAGGCGCAGACGCACCTGCCGGTGATTGTGGACCCGAGCCACGGCACCGGGGTGGCGAAGTTTGTGCCCGGCATGGCCAAGGCGGCCATGGTGGCGGGGGCGGACGGGATTATGGTGGAGGTCCACCCGGACCCGGCCGAGGCCAAGAGCGACGGCAGCCAGACCCTGGACCAGACGCAGTTTGAGGGGCTGATGGCCGACCTGCGCCGCCTGAGCGACTACGCCGGCGTGACGTTGTAATTGGCGCTAGGGTGCCGGCTTCGGCACCCAGCTGACTTTGCGATCCCACGTGACATTGGCGCGGCCATAAGGTGTGTCGAGGTAGCCCATAATCTCAGATGGATTGTTCTTGTAGTCTGCTGGATCGCCAAAGAAAACGAACTGATCAAGTAGTCGCTTGTCTGTGACGTACATCGACACGTAATCTCGAAACGGGAGCTTTGACGCGTTTGCATCATTGGAAAGGGCATAGCTTGTCCATTTGCCAACCATGTCGACGTAGCTCAAGGCACGTTCCTGAAACTTATGTCTTACGTATGACTCGTAGTCTGCCAATGACATGGGAGTGACTTCCCTCATCATCATTTGATGATCACGCAGATACCAAGCAAAGTGTCGGTCGGCACCATGCGTGAAGAGGAGCCCAAAGGAACCCGGTCCTGCGTTCTGAAACAGCCGATCCGGCACCCGAACATAGGTTCGGAAGTCGCCGGTAAGGCGAACGCGAGTGGGGTACTGATGAGGCATGACGCCGCTAGGAAGTGGCCTGAAACGTTCAGCTTCCAGCATGAGTGGCGCGGTTGAGTCCTGAAAGCCAGCTACGCTTAGATCGGCGTACTGTTCGTAGTTATCTTGAAACGTGTAGTAAAGCAGGATGTCTGGGCGATTGGCAATCAATGCGTTGTCGTAGTCTAGGCGTCCCAATCGGGAAGTTTCGCCGGTCCTTGTGTCTAGACGAATTCCGCCTCGAACCGCATCGTAAAGACCATCAGAAACAACGAAGATGTTAGGGTCTCTTGTGGGAAAGACATCCTTGGCGGGTCGATCTAGTGCGACCTCTTTGGACTCCCCGCTCCAGTGGAGAATGCGCACCTTACCTTCGGAGTGCACAATGAAATTCGCCGTATCAATCACATGGAACTGTGAGTTGTTGGGCAGTTCAAGCGTGCGCCCCTCGACGCAATGGATCGCGAAGGCGTGGGTGGGTTGTCCTTCATCCCGTGGTTGGTTTCTCGATTCCACCACCACAACGTCACCTCGCCCTGATCTGAGTGCCCAGGATTGAGCTTTGGATCGCAATTCTTCAGGGAAGGGCCGCAACTGCTTCGTGCGGGGATTGAAGAAGGTGAGTTTCGTAGGGGTCGTTGTGGTCTCTGTTCGCCAGGTCGCTCCGTCCTCTTCCCAACGCGATCGGTGTTCGACAAGAATCCAATCGCAGCCTCGCGATCCATACTCTGTTGAAACGACATATTCGAAATTACTCACCGCGACGGGAGGCCCCACAATGAACGCCTTGTCGCGGGTTCGGAAGGCCTCTGCTTCGGGGTGGAGCGTGCCTTTCGTCTGACCACAAACGACCGCTGACAGTGCGGCAAACACGGCCATGACTGAAACCAATCGAAGCACGCAGATTTGACTCCTAAGATTGAACTGTGCTACGGCGTCACCTTCGGCACCCAGCGGACGCTGCTGTCGTAGGAGATGTTCGCGCGGCCGTAGGGGGTGTCAATGAACCCCATGACCCCTTGCAAATCCTGCACCTCGGTCAGTCGCTCCCCGTTGCCCAGGTACGTCACCCGCCCCAGGATGGAGTCGTTCTTGAGATAGGGGCCAGCCGCCTCGCGCCACCCCGCGTTCTCCGGCAAGCGATCCTCATTGTCCGCGCTAAAGATGTTCAGCGCCACCCCTGCTTGCTTTGCCATGTTCATAGCCTGCTTCTGAACAAACCGCGCGATGTACTTGGCGTAATCCGCAATGGACATCTCCTCCACCGCCCGCACAAACATCATCCGGTCGCGCACGTACCACGCTGCCCCGAGCTTGTTCCCCAGGCCTCGGGAATAACCCGCCGGTACCTGGGAGTTCAGCGTCGCCAGATCCCCCGCGATGTGCCCCCGGGTGTCAAGTTCGTGGGGCAGGCGGCCATCGGCCGTGCCCCACAGCGCCAGTGGGTTTTCAAAGTCGAACAGGTCCGTGGACTCTTCGTTGCCGAACCATGCCGAGTGAGTATCGGGGCGGCCGGGTTCGGACATCAGCAAGAGCTGAGGCGCGCCCCGCAACCCCTCATAGGCTTTCTCCACCCCTTTTTGGTCGAGGGCCTGAAACTCCTGGGTGTTCACATCCAGCAGGTGCCACTCCATCGTCCGCTCCGGGCCACGGGTGGATACGGCAAACTTCCCCGGCTCGCCAGTGGGGACCACCCAGGTGGGGGTCTTATCCCACCGAATCGCTTGGCGTTCCCCGTTCCAGTTCGTCAGCCACAGCCGGCCCTCGCGTTCGGTGAGAAAACGTGTGTCGTCCACGATCCAGACCTGGTTTTCGCCTTGCATTTCCATGAACCGCCCCGAGGGCGCGTGGATGGCGAAGAGACGTTGCTCCTCGGGCCGCACCGTGTCCTTGGGGGTCACGGTCATCATCACGATATCGTCTCGGCTGTCTCCCAGGTAGCGCCGTCCGGGCGGGATGGCCGTGGGGAGCGGGCGGACCATGTTGCGCCCGGGGTGGTAGAGGCTGGATTCAGTCGGGCGCATGAAGTCGGCCTCGGTGATGTGGCTGGAGGTGTCTTGCGCAATCCGCTGGCGGTGCTCCACAAGTAGCCATTCCGATCCGCCCGGAGAGGCAAACACCATCTCGATGTAATCGAAGGCGGCGACGGGCCGGGCCGGCGCGATGACGTACGCCTTCTCGCCCATACGGAAGGCGTCAATGTCGGGGTGCAGGGCGGTTTGCGCCGGGGCGGTGAGGGCCGCGCTGAGGAGCGCCAGGGCCAGGGTGGGGCGGTTCAGTTTCATGAGTGTCTCCTTGAATTCGTGGGCGTCAGGGGCGGGGCACCCAGCGGGTGGTGCTGTCCCAGGCAAAGGTGGCGCGGCCATAGGGGGTGTCCACGTAGCCCATAAGGGTGTTGCCGATATCTTCAATCTCCGTCGTCTTCTCGCCGTTGCCGAGGTAGGTGACCCGGTCCAGCAGGGACTTGTCCTTGAGATAGGGAGCCAAGACGTCTCGCCACTCCGAACTGGTAGGAAGCTTGTCCTCTTTGTCGATGCTGTAAACATTGAACACGACTGCCGCCATTTTCGCGAGTTCCATCGCCCGGCTCTGCACAAGGTTGCGCACGTATGCCTCATAGTCTGCCAGCGGCATTTCGACAATCGTGCGCACCATTAACTGATGATCGCGTACATACCAAATGTAGTGGCGGGCATTCGTGAGTTCACTTGACATCCCCGCGCTCATGATGTAGTCGCGCCCTTTCAAGTCGCTCGCCACTTTCGACTTCGTATCCAATTCGTGTGGCAGTTGGCCTGACGGACCCCGAAGGAACACCGAAGATGAACTCAAATCCTCCGCATCGACCGAAGTGAATCCGCGCACCCAGATGGATTGCGAATTCGTGTGGGCAACATCAAGCACCGGGACAAACCGAATATTGGGCCGATAATCGCGTTGAATTGTGCGCGCCTCATCGGACGTGAGCTTTCTTACATCGCCCGTGCGCCCCGAGAGGACATACCATTCGTTCGATTGGGTGTCACTCCGGTGACGGAAGAGCATCTCGTATGGATCCTTCGAGTACATCGGAAGAAACTGGCTCAGGTCAAGATTCATGGGCCGCGACTCGCCGTTCCAGTTCAAGAAGCGCGTGCCGGCGTCATCCAGATAGAGGAACCAATCCTCGCTTAGAACCCGAGCACTGGCTCTTGCCGGAAGCTGCATCGTTCTCCCCGTTCGGCAGTTCACGATCCAAGTTTCTAAGTTCCTCGCTTCAATCTCATTGGCTGGTGCCGAGTTGAGTTCCAAAATGACAATATCAAACTGCGCCGACTGCAATCGCCACTCGCCGACCTTGCCCCGCAGTTCGGGCGGGAAGGGCCGGGCCTGATGCTGACGCACGTTGTAGAAACTCTGCTCCGCCGCCGGAGACGTATTGGCTTGCCAGGGCGAAGAATCTTGTTCCGTGCGCCGCCGATGGTTGACCAGCAACCATTCATTGTACGACCCGGATTGAGAGGCCGAAATCACGTAATCAAAGTTGCCAACCGGCCGGGCCGGAGCCACAATGTACGCCTTATCCCCCGCGCGGAACGCATCCGCCTCCGGGTGCAGAGCCGGCGCCGTGCCTGCTTGCTGCCCCAGCCATCCCATTGCAAGAATCAACGGCAACCCGTACATATCCGTATTATAAGGGGGATTGCGGGCTAAGGCGAATGAATCTCGCGCCTTTTTCAGCCGTCACAATAGATACCCATGGCACCGTTCCTCGCTTTGCTCCCCCTGGTCGGGGCCCTGTGGACGCAGGAAGCCTGGTCGCTCCGCACCGAAACCCGCGCGGGCGACAAAGTGGTCTACGCCCTCACCATGCGCGTGGAAGCCGCCACCAGCCTGCAGAGCGAGGGCCGCATTGAGCGCAGCATCGCCTCAGTGCGCCCGGATGGCACCTACATGATGCGCAGCCGCAACCTCGGCACCCGCATCACGGTGGGCGCGGACAGCCTGCTGGACGAAACCCCCCGCGAGAAGGCGGCGTGGTTTGGCCCCGATGGCCTGTTGATGCGATGGGAGCCAGCGAGTGCGGCTTCGGCCAATGGCGCGCAGCTCACCTACCTCACCACCTTCATCGCCCCGCCCAAATCGGTGCGCGTGGGCGAAGGCTGGACCGTGATGGTGGAGCCGGGCGCGAACGGACTGAAGGTGGGCGCGGATATCCGCTACATCCTGGCCACGCACCGCGACGGCCAGGCCACTGTGACCATGAACTACCGCGAAAAGGGCACCAACGGCGCCACGGCCACCGGCACCTGGACCCTGGACGCCAAAACCGGCACCCCCCAGCGGCTGGAGGCGTCAGTCCACAACTTCGCCGGCGAGACCGGCGCGAAGGCCACCCTCGTGATGGTGCGCGAGTAACCGCGCCCACAGCCACTGCGCGCAGCCGAGCTTGGGCAGGTGCCCGCTCGTTTCCACCCCCGCCGGGGTGATGAGACTGAGGGCGTTGAACTCACTTTCGAACCCGATGCCGGGCCGGGAGACATCGTTCATGGCGATGGCGTGCACCCCCTTGCGAGCGGCTTTCTGGCGCACGTAGTCCAGGTCCTCGCCGCTCTCGGCGGCAAAGGCGATGCGCATGGCCTCGGGGGCCACGGCGGCCACACTGGCGATGATGTCGGGGTTGGGCTCCAGTTCCAGGGTCCAGCGGTCACTGTCGCGGCGGCGCTTGCCGCTCAGGCGTTGCACAGGTCGGTAATCGGCCACAGCGGCCGCGCCCACCACCCAGTCGGCATTCGGGGCTTCGGCCAGCACGGCGGCTTGCATTTCCAGGGCGGATTTCACACGGATCACCCGCGCCCGGCCTGGCAGGCTCACGGCGGTGGGGCCGCTCACCACGGTCACCTCCGCCCCTTGCATAAGAGCGGCTTGGGCCAGGGCCGCGCCCATGCGCCCGCTGCTGCGGTTGCTGAGGTAGCGCACGTCATCAATGGCCTCTTGGGTGGGGCCGCTGGTGATGAGCACGCGCTGGCCCTCCAGGGCCTTTCCTTGCTGGGCAGCCGCGAGGGCGGTCTGCAAAATCGTCTCGTTGGCAGCCAGCTTGCCTTGGCCTTCTTCGCCGCACGCCACCAGCCCGCCCACGGGATCCACCATCACCACGCCGCGCTCTTGCAGCGTCTGCAGGCTGGCCTGGGTGGCCGGGTGGGCCAGCATGCTGGGGTTCATGGCCGGGGCCACCACCACCGGGCCATCGTAGACCAGCGCGATGGTGGTGAGCATGTCGTCGGCGATGCCGGCGGCCAGGCGATTGAGGGTGTGGGCCGTGGCCGGGGCGATGAGCAAGAGATCGGCCTGGCGCGCCCAGTCAATATGCGCCATACGCCCGGGTTCGGGCTCGTCGAACGCCGACTGCAACACGGGTTGCCCGGTCAGCGCTTCGAACAACGCCGGCTGCACAAATTCCTGGGCGCCTTCGGTGAGGCAGGCGCGCACG
>CALRVA020000095.1:0-10641 GCA_943371495.1 Archangium gephyra
CATGGTAGCAGAAGCGTCCTTGATACTCCACCATGCCGCTGACGAGACGACTAGCCAAGCCTACCGCGCGCAGCATGGTCGCAAGCAAGATGGCATGGTCGCGGCAGACGCCTTCCGGCGAATCGAGGATCTCATCGGCCGGGCGCAAGACGCCGATCCCGGCGTTGACGCGCATCCGGCGGAACACGTCCATCCGCAGCGATTGGGCCACTTCGTGAATGTCGGTGAGTCGCCCGATGCCCAAGCGCGCTCGCAACTTGATATCCGCATTCTCGGCCGGCAAGAACGGGCCCGGACCGCGCCATTCGTCTTGCCCCTTCACCTCGGACAAAGGTTGTTTGCCCGTCGGGCGCAAGGGGTGAATCGTCAAAACCACGTCCCGCCCTTCCCGGGTGGCGGTCTGGTGCTTGTCGGACGGCAAATCACGGTCTAAACCTACAAAGCGCAGGGTGAGCGGCTGGTCCGGGCGACCCTGTAACGGGCGGTTGGGCGTGATCGTGGAAAGGTCCGCGATGTCGCTCGGTCCGCCCGAAACGGGGCGCTTAGCTTCTTCTTCGGTGGCCGGTCGCATGGTCATCCCCAAGGGGCCGCGCGCGAGGAGGAACTTGCCTTCGGGGGTCACAAACACTTGGGTGGGGCTGCGCGGGTCTTCCACATCGTAGCGATGCGCCGGCACGGTGCGGCCACCATCCTCCAGGGTCACCGCGCCTCGATCAATGACCTCGACCTGCACCATCGTGAGAGTCGTGGAATCGAAAGTCTGAACCTTCAGGCGACTCGGACGCTCCTTCAGGGCGATGAGGTAGTTCACAGCGTCGCTGGTAAAGGGGAGATCGGGATCAATCTCCAGGCGCATCTGCTGCGGGCGACCGGCGGTGTTCGCCTTCACCACAAGCGTGGAGCCCTCACGATCGATCTGCACGATAGAGGTGCGGCCGCCGCTTTCGGTGCGGTATTCCCCCGACATCAGCTCGCGGTCGCCGCCGTATCGGACTCGCGAATACGCCCGGAGCTTGATCGGGTCGCCCAGTGCTTTGGTATCCAACACGACTTCGGCTTCTTCGATCGAGCCGAGGGAGCGGGGCTGGATCGTTTCGTACCAGGCGTAACCAATGCGCTCCGACCCGAGATGGACGGTCAGCCACTCCCGGTCGGCGGCGGCCCCCATGGCCGCCACGCCTAAGGAAACGACCACCAGCCAGAACTTGAGCACGCGCGCCATGGATAGCATTATTATTCAATACACGTCTCGGTGGCTTCCAGGTGTCATGCAGAGAGGCGGCAATAGCTTCTCGTGGGCCGTTTAGACAAGAATGCGGAGAAACCGGTCCCCGGCCCGGTAAACCAATACGCGCGTATGGCGAAGACCGTAGTCATTGTTGAATCTCCTGCAAAGGCGCAAACCATTCAGCGCTTTTTGGGCAAGGATTTCGAGGTCATCGCCAGCTTTGGGCACGTCCGCGACCTGCCCGAGAGTGCCAAGGAGATCCCGGCTGAGTTCAAAGGCAAGCCGTGGGCCCGGCTGGGCGTGAACACCGAAGACGAGTTCCAGCCGATCTATATTGTCCCCGACGATAAGAAGCGGCGCGTGAACGAGATGAAAGCCACGGCCAAGGACGCCAGCCGCATCCTGCTCGCGACAGACGAAGACCGCGAAGGCGAATCCATCAGTTGGCACATCCTGCAGTTGCTTAAGCCAAAGAAATCTGTAGAAGTTCAGCGCATAGTCTTTCACGAAATTACGCCGGAAGCCATCAAGCAGGCCCTGGCCGAGCCCCGGGCGGTGGACGAGGCCCTGGTGCGAGCCCAGGAGACGCGCCGCATCCTAGACCGGCTGTATGGTTACACTTTAAGCCCTCTTCTTTGGAAAAAAGTCGCGCCCGGACTGAGTGCGGGCCGCGTGCAGAGCGTGGCCGTGCGCCTGGTGGTGATGCGCGAACGCGAGCGGATGGGTTTTGTCCCGGCCAGCTACAGCGGGATCAAGGCTTCGCACGAGGCGGATGGAGCCACCTTCGGCAGCAAGCTCAGCGCCGTCGCCGGCCAAACCCTCGCGGATGGTCAAGACTTTGACCACCACGGTCAGCTCAACAACAAGAAGGTGTACCGGCTGGAAGCGGATGAGGCCGGACCGCTGGCCCCGCGCCTGCAGGCCGCTGCGCCCTTCATCGTCACCAAGCGCGACGAGAAGCCGGGGACGGAAACCCCGCCGCCGCCGTTCATGACGTCCACCTTGCAGCAAGAAGCCAACCGCAAGTTCGGGTTCTCGGGCGACCGCACCATGCGCATTGCGCAGCAGCTGTACGAAGGCGTGGCCATCGGCGGCGAACGCGTGGGTTTGATCACCTACATGCGAACGGACAGCCTGACCCTCGCCGACCGCGCACTGGAGCAAGCCAAGGCCGTCATCACGGATCTCTACGGCAAGGAGTACGCCCTCGCCAGTCCCAAGCGATACAAGTCGAAGGCCAAGAACGCGCAGGAAGCTCACGAGGCGATCCGCCCCACCGACCTGCAGCGCCGCCCGCAGGACGTGAAGGCGTACCTGGACGCCGACCAACTGAAGATTTACGACCTGATTTGGAAGCGCACCCTGGCCTGCCAAATGCGCCCCGCCGAAGTCATGCGCACCCGCATTGAACTGGAAGTAGAAGAGGGTGGCCGTACTTTCACCTTCGGCACCAGCGGCAAGCGGATTCAGTTCCCCGGCTTCCTCCGGGCTTACGTGGAAGGCACAGACGACCCGGATGCCGACCTCGGCGACCGTGAAACCATCTTGCCCAACCTAAAGGTGGGCGACAAGGTGGCGGTGAAGTCGGTGGAGATGACCGAGCACGTCACGCGCCCGACCGCCCGCTACACCGAAGCCACCCTGGTGCGCGCCCTGGAAGAGCAAGGCATTGGCCGCCCCAGCACCTACGCCAGCATCATTTCGACCATCCAGAACCGAGGTTACGTCTTCAAGAAAGGCAATGAACTCGTCCCGACGTGGACGGCTTTTGCGGTCATCCAGCTTCTGGAAGAGTGGTTTATGGAACTGGTGGACCTTGGGTTCACCGCCTCGATGGAAGACGAACTGGACGAGATTGCCGGAGGCGACCGCGACGCAGTGAAGCAGCTGAAGGCGTTCTACTTTGGCACCCAGCAGCGCCCCGGCATCGACGCCGCGGTCCGCGAGAAAGGTGGCGACATTCCCTTCCCGCTCATCCCGCTCAGCGAAGAGATTCGCGTGCGCATTGGCCGCAACGGCCCGTTCATTCAGCGGGGCGAAGGCGGGCCGGGCCACACCTGCAGCGTGCCGGAGGATCTGCCCCCGGCCGACCTGACCTTAGAAAAGGCCGAAACCCTGCTGACCGAACGCGCCGCCGGACCGGAGTCCCTGGGAGTTGACAGCCGCACGGGCCGCAACGTGTACCTGAAGAGTGGCCGCTACGGCGCCTACCTGGAACGCGAAGCCGGCGAGGACGGTGAGGTCAAGCGCGTGACTCTGCCGCCCGGCGCCAATGCCAACGAACTCAGTGAAGACGACCTGGGCATGCTGATGTCCTTCCCTCGGCTGCTCGGGGACGAACCCGGCACCCAGTTTGCCGTCACGCTGGCGATTGGCCGCTATGGCGCGTACCTTTCCGCCGGCGACCGCAAGGCCAACGTGGGCGACTGGCGCACCGCCGCCACCATGACTCTTCAAGAGGCCCTGGATGCCCTGGCCAACCCGCAGAACAACCGGGGCGGACGTGGCGCGCGCAGTGCGGGGCCGGAACCCCTGCGCACCCTGGGCACTGCTGAGGGCTTGGCGGGCGAAGTGAAGGTGATGAGCGGCCGCTACGGCCCCTACGTCACGGACGGCCAAACCAACGCGACCTTGCCGAAGACGATCACGCCGGAAGCGGTGACCCTAGAGCAAGCCGCCGAACTGCTGATTGCCAAGGCCGCCGCCGGACCATCCAAGCGTGGGGCCAAGCGGGCTCCCGCCCGACGCGGGGCCAGCACGGCCAAGAAGACGACGGCCCGCAAGTCCACGCGGACCAAAAAGTAAGTCGGAGCCCCGCTCTCAGTAAGTTTTGAGAGAGGGGTCCACTTGGGTGGCGTAGGCGTTCATGCCGCCCGCCAAATTGTAGGTGTTCTTGAAACCCCGAGCGCGCAAGAGCTCGGTGATGGTGCCGCTGCGCATCCCAGACCGGCAGATGACGACCGTCTCGCTGGCCGGGTCCAGTTCGTCCATGCGCTCTTCCACCGTCTTGAGAGGAATGTTAATGACCCCCGGCAATACACTGACTTCGAGTTCGTTGGGCTCACGAACATCAAGCAACACCAGGTCACGCCCGGCATCCAGCCACGTTTTGAGCGTTTGAACGTCAATTTCCGGAATGTTCATTTGTTGTCCCACCCTCACGTTACTGTAATGAGAGCCGATTCATCTCTTTGCATCGAAATTTTATCAAGAATGAGGACATGCTCTTCCTGATTCAATAAGGGATCACGTTCTAGAGTTTGCAAAGCGGCATGGCGGGCCACTTCCAGCAAGCGGCCATCCGTCACCAGGTTGGCCACGCGAAGGTCCAGAGCGCCACTCTGGCGGGTCCCGGCGATGTCGCCCGGCCCTCGGATCTGCAGGTCCTTCTCGGCAATGCGGAACCCGTCGGTGGTCTCCACCATGATCTCCATGCGTTCCCGCGCGTCGTCGCTGGTGGCGTCGGCGACCAGGATGCAATAGCTCTGGTGGGCGCCGCGCCCGACTCGGCCGCGCAACTGGTGCAGCTGGCTCAGCCCAAATCGGTTGGCGTCTTCGACCACCATCACGCTGGCGTTCGGTACATCCACCCCCACCTCGATGACCACCGTGCTCACCAGGATGTCCAGTTCATGGGCGCGGAACTTGTTCATCACTTCTTCCTTTTCCACACCCTTCATCTGCCCGTGCAAAAGCCCAAGCCGCAGATCGGGATAGACCTCCTTTTCCAGCCGGTAATGCAGGTCTTGCGCGGCCTGCGCCTGGACCTTTTCGTTCTCGCTGATCATCGGGCAGACGAAGTACGCCTGGCGGCCCTCGTCAATCAGCTTGCGGACGGCCTGGTACACGGCGGGGCGGTCAGAAGGGCGCTTCCAGTGCGTCTTGATCGGCTTGCGTCCCGGCGGAAGCTCGTCAATGACGCTCAAGTCGAGGTCGCCGTACAGAGTCATCGTCAGAGTTCGTGGGATGGGCGTGGCCGTCATCACCAGCACGTCCGGGTTGCCCACCGCTTTGTTGCGCAGCGCCAGCCGCTGACGCACGCCAAACCGGTGTTGTTCATCCACCACCGCCAGCCCCAGCCGGTGGAACTTGACCCCTTCCTGGATGAGCGCGTGGGTGCCGACGGCAATCTGGATGTCGCCGGTCTGCGTGAGCTGGGCTTGGCGGCGTTTGATGGCCGCCGTTTGCTTGCCCACGATGAGCCCGACCCGGATGCCGAGGGGTTCAAAGAGCCGCTTGAGGTTGATAGAGTGCTGTTCGGCCAGGATTTCGGTGGGGGCCATCATGGCGGCTTGGTAGCCGCACCGCACCGCCGCCAGCATCGCGCAGGCCGCCACGGCGGTTTTCCCGCTGCCCACGTCGCCCTGCACCAGCCGGTTCATGGGCATGGGGCGTTCCATGTCTTCCCAAATCTCATGCACCACCCGTTGCTGCGCGCCGGTGAGTTCGAAGGGCAGCATGTGTGCGACTTCGTCGGCCAGGGTGCCGCCTTCATCCAGCACGCTTGGCGCATCGAACAAGTGGGGTGAGGCGGCGCGATTCTTCCCGAGTTGGGAGATGGGGAACGAAATCCCGACCTCCTTGTGGGCTTCCTGCCGCTTGAGTTGCAGCACGAGTTGCAAGAGATAGAACTCTTCGAACACCAGCCGCCGACGCCCTTCTTCTTGCTCTTTCAGGCTATCGGGCAGGTGCATTTGTTGCAGGCACCAGGCGATGCCGCGCAGACGCTCCGCCTTGCGGAGCCACACGGGCAGGGCGTCCGGCGTGCTCTCGGCAAAGAAGGTGACGGCACTGTGGGCGGCCCGCCGCACGACGGCCTGGGGCACGCCTTCGCTGAGCGGATACACCGGCACCAGCCGAGCGAAATCATCCGCCTCATCTTCAGGGTCAATCCACTCCCATTCGGGGCCGGACATCTCGAGCTGATTGCGGTGACCTTCTTTCACCATGCCAAAGGCAATGATCTCGCCGCGCTGGCGGTTCAGTTCCCGCGCCACCCATGGCTGGTTAAACCACGTGAGGGTGACTTCGCCGGTCCGGTCGGCCAGGATGGCGGTGATCATCACGCGCCCGCCGCGAATCGGGCGGGTTTTCACCTCCACCAATTCGCCGCGAACCGTCGCTTCCATCCCCGGGCGGAGCATGGAGAGCGGGGGCAAGTTGCGCCGATCTTGGTACCGACGCGGAAAGTGCCACAGCACGTCCTCCACCGTTTTCAGGCCAAGTTTGTGCAAGAGCATGGCCCCTTTTGGCCCCACCCCTTTCAGGAACTGCACGTCGGTGGCAAGCGGATCAGAAGGACGCGCCGACGACATCGTACAATACACAGTATGGACGACCCGCGCTCCCCTGAAGATGCCGTGAAAGAGGCCGCGGACCTGGCCCGTCGTCGCATGGACTCAGCCGACGCCGAGATGGAAACGCGGATCAAGGAACTAGAGGCTTCGGCCCGGCAGGCCCGCGAGCGTCACGAATCGAATCAAACCCAACAGCAGGCGAGCGTCACCGTGGCCGACCCCGAGATTGCCCGGGGCGCCGGACTCGGTTTGGTAATTGCCTACGCCGTCATCGGCTTGCCGCTCATCGGTTTCTTGATCGGTTACTTCATTGACGGCCGGCTGAACGGTCCCTTCGGCGGCATCCTCGGCCTGGTGGGGGCCGCATTGGGTGTGGCCTTCGCCATCTACCGGGTGCAAACCCAAGCGAAGCGTTGACCCGCGATCGGATCATCCTGGCCCTGGCCACATTTTTCGGCGGCCTGGTGGCGGCCGCACTCATTTCCCCCATTGCCGCTGCGGGCTGGGCGTGGGGGGTGCTGGGCACCGGCGCGGCGGTGGGTTCCCTGGTGGGGCCGGTGCGACTAATGGCCCGGGCCAGCGAGGGGAAAAAAGTGTCTCCCTTGGGGGCCCTTTTGAGCGTGAATGGGGTCATGGTGGGGCTCATCCTGTTTGGGGTGGGAGCCTTCTGGATTCAGCGTCAAAACGCCCCGGGACCGGGAGCCTTCTTGGCCGGAATGGCATTGGTATACTGCCTGCTGATCGGGTGGTCGGTGCAACGTCGACCGCCTGAATAGCGTCTCATGTTGGAATTTTTGCAAGTCGGCTCACGTTTGCTCGCAGCAGGTGAAGAAGCGGGGCACGCAACGGACGAATCTACGTCCGGCCATTCCACGTCCACGACCCACGCGGCCGAAGGTGACCACAAGGGAGACCACGGCGCCCACGGCCTGAGCTTTGCCGGCCTCGGCGTCTACCTGGCCATCGTCCTCGGGCTCCTCTTCGCCTGGACGGTTTCCATGCGCAAGGGCCTCAACGGGCGCTATTTCACGAAGTGGACCACTCAGTGGACGGAGCACATGTATGTGTTCCTTGAGAATATGGTCATCGGCATCATCGGAGCCCGCGGGCGCCGCTATCTGCCCTTCATCACCACGCTTTGGCTTGTCATCTTCATTGGCAACATCGTTTCGCTGTTCTTCCCCTCCTCCGTCACCGGTGACCTGAGCTTCAACCTCGCGATGGCGCTCATCGTGGTGGGCTATGTGCAGTGGGAAGGCATCAAGCAGAACGGCTTGTTCGGTCACATTGCGCACTTTGCGGGACCGAAACTGCCGCTCGCTCTCGCCTTGCTCATCACCCCGATGATCTTCATCGTCGAGCTGCTTTCCGAAACGATGAAGAACGTTTCGCTCAGCCTGCGACTTTACGGGAACATCGACGGGGGCCACAAGGCGGTGGTCGCCATGAACGACCTCGGCAAGCACATTGCCAACATCGGTGGCTTCGACGTGAATATCCCCATCGGGATGTTCCTCATGCCGATCAAGCTCCTGACCTGCATCGTGCAGGCCATGATCTTCACCCTCCTCTTCTGCGTGTACGTCTCCATGGTCACGCACGACGAGCACCACGGGGACGAACATGGGCACGACCACGGTCATGACCACGGCAACGACCACGGGCACGGAGAACCGGCCCACGCCTAAACACGATTTACATCTGTTCAACTAGAAAACGGAAACTAAAACCATGAATACCCTCGCTCAAGTCGCTGCGGCATCTAACCTGCCCTTCGCTCTCGGCATTGCCGCTCTCGGCGTTGCCATCGGCCTTGGCCTGATCGGCTACGCTGCTATGAACGGCATGGCTCGCCAGCCGGAAGCCATCGGCAAGATGCAGACCCCGATGATCATCGCCCTCGCGTTCGTCGAACTCGTGTTCCTGCTCACCGTCTTCGTGGGCGGCGCCTCGTTCAAGGGCTAAGGCCAATCTGAACCTTTTGGTGGAGGCGGCAACGCCTCCACCCCTGATTTCTCAAGTTTTCAATGAGTCAAGAAACGCAAAAGTCTGGTGGAGCCCCCACGATCGTTCTGGTCGTGATCGGTTTGGTTCTCATGCTCGGCGGCGCCAATGTGAGCGCTAACCCGCCGGCATTCCTCGCTTTCCAAAAAGATCTTGAGGCGCAAGGCATTCCGCTGGACCTCGGAAAGACCGTGGCCGCCATCGGCGTTTTCCTCATCCTTTTCCCGGTCATCAAGAGCTTCTTCCTGAAGCCTCTGCAAGAAGCCATCGACCAACGCACGCACTCGCTGGAAAGCACCTTCGCTGATGCAGAGAACCTGCGCGCCGAAATGGCCCAGATGAAGAGCGACTATGAAAAGCGCATCATCCAGACGGAAGAAGACGCCCGCAACCAGATTCAGAGCCAGATCAAGGAAGCCCAAGATCTGCGCACCCAAATGGTGAGCGAGGCCAATGCGCGCGTGGAAGAAATGCAGCGCAAGGCCCGGGAAGAAATGGAATCCGAGCGCAATCGAGTCCTTACGGAAGTTCGCCTTCACGTGGCCGACCTCTCGCTGCAAGCCACCGAGAAGTTGCTGAACGAGAACGTGGACAACGAGCGCAATCGCCGCCTGATCGACGAATTCATCGCCACCGCTGAGGTACCCGGTCGATGAGCGAATCCCGCGTTGCCGCCCGCTACGCCCGCGCCATCTTTGGCTCGGCGCAAAAGCAAAACATCATCCCCAGCATTGAGGACGATTTGAATGGCGTCTGCGCGGCGATTGAGGGCAACCCTGACCTCCGCTCGTTCTTGGGTAACCCCCGCATTGGCCGCGAAGACCGGCTGAAGATGTACGACAAGCTGTTCAGCGATCGCGTCACGAGCCTCACCATGTCGCTCCTGCGCCTACTGGTGAGCAAGAACCGTGAATCCGAGATCGACGCGATCCGCGACGTCTACATCCGCCTGCGCCAAGAGACCGGCCAGGTCGTTCCCGTCACCGTGGAATCGGCCCAAGAGCTTGATGCGGCCCAGCGCCAATCCCTGATGGATAAGGTGGCCCAAGCGACGGGCCGCACTCCGGAACCTACCTTTGTTGTACGCCCCGAGATCATCGGCGGCGTGCGTGTCACCTACGACAACCTTGTCATTGACGGCAGTCTTCGCGGCGGGCTTGATCGCCTCCGTGAACGAATTGTCAAAGACCTTTTGAACCAAGCCTAAACCTAGACCGACGACTATGGCCATCCGACCCGAAGAAATCACCTCCATCTTGCAGCAAGAACTGCAAGGCTACGAGAACAAGTACGCCACCGACAAAGTCGGCACCGTTATCCAAGTGGGCGACGGGATTGCCCGCGTTTACGGCCTCCCCGGCTGCCAAGTGGGCGAAATGCTCGACTTCCCGGGCGGCGTGACGGGCTTGGCTCTCAACCTGGAAGAAGACTCCATCGGGGTCGTGCTTCTGGGTGACGCCTCCGAAATCAAGGAAGGCCAAGAAGTGCGCGGCACCGGCCGCATCATGGAAGTCCCCGTGGGCGAAGCCATGCTCGGCCGCGTGGTGAACCCGCTGGGTCAACCGCTGGACGGGCTCGGCCCCATCGCCGCCGAAGGCAAGTCGCTCATTGAAGTGAATGCCCCGGGCGTTGTGGACCGCCAACCGGTCACCGAACCCCTGCAAACGGGGATCAAGGCCGTGGACGCGATGATTCCGATTGGTCGCGGTCAGCGCGAACTCATCATTGGCGACCGCCAAACCGGTAAGACGGCGATCTGCATTGACGCCATC
The DNA here is from genome assembly GCA_943371495.1 of Archangium gephyra. Classification (GTDB taxonomy): domain Bacteria; phylum Armatimonadota; class Fimbriimonadia; order Fimbriimonadales; family Fimbriimonadaceae; genus JAHBTC01. The sequence continues at coordinate 10,302 of CALRVA020000095.1, forward strand.
CTGAACCAGAAGTCCACCCACGAGCGCGGCGATGCGGACCCGGTCTACTGCATCTATGTCGCCATCGGCCAGAAGATGGCCAACGTGGCCCGCGTGGTGGAAACCCTGCGCGAAAACGACGCCCTCAAGTACACGATCGTCGTCGTGGCCAGCGCGTCGGACTCCAACGCTCTCCAGTACCTCGCTCCGTTCGCCGGGGCCGCGATGGGTGAATACTTCCGCGACAGCAGCCGCCACGCGCTGGTGATCTACGATGACCTTTCTAAGCACGCCGTGGCCTACCGCGCCATGTCGCTGCTCCTTCGCCGCCCGCCGGGACGCGAAGCCTATCCGGGTGACG
>CALRVA020000096.1:0-10569 GCA_943371495.1 Archangium gephyra
CCATGCCGTGCCCGGCATTGGGCGCGGCGAGATACGAAACGCGTTCGGGCAAGGTCGGGACAATGGCATCCCAGGGGTCAGGGCACCAAAAGGGATCGTTGGCCCCGCTCAGCACCAAAGCCGGCACGGTCAGCCGCGACCGGTGCGGATGGGGGTCCACCACGCTAATGAGGGCCGCCACTTCAGGATTGTCGAGTTCAAAGCTCCATCCGTATTCGGTGTAATCCTGCACTTGGGGGCTAGGCGCGCCCCAAAGCTCGGCCTGCCGCCGCTGCTGCCAACCGAAGTCCAGGTGATCGAACACGCGCGGCGCGATGCCCACCACCCGCTCGTCTCGGTACAAACCCACCCACCACGTGGTCCATCCCCGCTTGCTGGCCCCCGTGACCACCACCGGCGCCTCAATCAGATCAAGCGCCGCCACGGAACTCGCGATCATCGGAGCCAGAAGCAAATCCGCCGGGTCCTTGGAATTCAAATAGAGCGAAAACGAATAGGCGATGAGTTCATCCTCAATGCGCCCTTCGAGGGGTTGACGCGGAATCTGAAACAGCAAGGCCACGGTCATCCCGCTGGCGTCGGCCCACTCCTGGGCCATCCGCAAATCCTTGTGGTTTGGCTCCCAGCCCGTGATTTCGAGGATGGTGCCGGGCCGCCGTTCCGCACGGGGTTGAACGAAAATGAGGTCGTGCCACCAGGGCTCGCCTCGCCATCCGGTGGTCGAAAATCGGATGCCCGACCACCCTCGGAAGCCCGATGCGAAAGTTTCTACGGGCCGAGAATTTGCCCGTACAGGTTCAAGAAGGATTGGCGAAGGGTTCATGGACGTGGAGAAGGGTTGACATAGTTCGCGAAATCCTTCAAACTAAGCATGCTCGTTATTTTGGCGGGCAGAGTGCGGTGCACTATGCAAAAGAGCGTTGGACAATGGTTTGGAGCTGCGGCTCTCACGATGGGTATGGCTTCTACGAGTTATGCCTACATGCTTCCGGACGCCACTGTCGTCTTGGATAAAGCGGCGAATAACCGCACCTTGACGGTCCGGTATTCGGGCGCGGCGGTGGCACTGGTCGAACTGCGGATCAATGGCAAGAGCATTGCCACTCGCACGACGGATGATGGCACGAACGCCGGCGAAACGAACTTCCGCCTGGACCCGGCCCAACTCGAGGACGGGGACAACACGATTGAGATTCGTCTTTTCGATAAGGAAGGCACCGTGGTGGGCACCCAAACCACCTCCATCCGCATGGAGCGCCAGGCCTCTGGCCCCGTGTTCCTCAAGAATCCCTCCAGCGGCACCCAACTGAAGGGCACGGTGGAGATTCAGGTCGGCTTTAAGTCGCCCCTCAGCAACGTCTACGTGTCGTTCTTTGTGGACGGCGAGTTCATGAGCCTGCGCAACACTGCGCCGTACCGCTGGCTGTGGGACACCACCCGCGTGACGAACGGCTGGCATGAAGTGCAAGCCTGGGTCATTGACGAAGCGAACAACACCTTTAAGACTGAGCGCGTCCGCGTGCTGGTCAACAACCCGGGTGGCCGCACCGACCGCGTCGACAGCGTGGACCCGGTGACCTCGGCCAACGGCACCGTGCCGGTGACCGGCCCCGACAGCACCACGAACAATCCGCGTGTGGTGGTGACGGGCGACCGTCCGAACCAAGTGCCGACGAGCCTGCCGGCTTCGGCGCCGACCACGTCGGCTGCCGCTGGTACGCGCACCCCGGCCACCGGCCCGGGCACGGCCCACGGCCCGCGTTCTCTGACTCCGACCGGTCAACGCCCGCTCACGGGTGATGTGAAGCCGGTGACGGTGGCCCCCGCTGGTGCCCCGGTGCGACCGGAAGGCGGCGGCCCGGGCGTGGTGGAAGTCACGCCGACCGAAGGCGGCAACAGCGGCCTGATGGCCACCATCCCGCCCGTGGATGTCACGGCGTCGGTGGGTTCGGTTCCGCTCACGTTTGGCACTCGCGTGCCCAACATCGGCGAATACACGATCGCCATGGGCGGCAAGGCCGTCAACTTCGACGTGCAGCCGCGCGTGGAAGAAGGCATTGCCCTCACCCCGTTCCGTCATCTCTTTGAGAGTGCGGGCGGCTTTGTGCAATGGGACAACGCCACCAAGACCGTGACGGCCACCAACAAGGACCAGAAGGTTTGGTTTGCGATCGGCAACATGATGGCCAACGTCAACGACGTCAACATCCCGCTGGAGCGCGCCGCGTTCATTGACCACGGCCGATCCATCGTCCCGCTGAGCTTCTTCTCGAACGCTCTGGGCGTGAGCATCGAGTTCGATGCCCGCACCCGACACGCGCTGATCAGCACCAACACGGCTCGCCGCTAAGGCTCACGCCGTCGGTAAACCAAGTCGAACCTCTCCGGACCTTCAGGGCCGGGGAGGTTTCTTCTTTTCAAGCTTCTCCCCCCGCACCGTAATGTTGCGAGGGCAACTTACCGATGAGAAAAGGAGAAGTCTCATGCGCAAACGGTGGTCGCTCCCGCCCCGGATTCAAATGGTCCTGATGGTCTTCATCGGGATCTTGATGCTCGGTGGCCCCCTTATCTTGGCGTTCTATAGCGAAGCCAAGTTCAATACGGAGCAACAATTGCAGACGGAGATGCGGTCCTACGCCATGATCGCGGCCTCCTTGGTGGATGCCGATGAACACGAGATGCTGGTAAGTGCCGACCAGATCAACTCCGATCTCTACAACCGGCAAAACGAGCGCATTCGCACCTTGGTGGCTAACGCCGATGACATCGCTTATGTCTACACGGTGCGCCGAAGTGAGAACCGATTCTTCTTTGTCCTGGACCCCACGCCTTCCGGCGACCTCAACGGCGACGCAGTGGACGACAAATCGTACTTGATGGAAGAGTACGAAGACCACACAGAGGAGATGGTGAAGTGCTTTGATACGGGCCAGCCCACCGTCGATCAGGCTTCCTACACCGATAAATGGGGGACCTGGCGCTCCGCCTACGCTCCCATTAAGAACGCCGAAGGTGAAGTGGTCGCCATTGTTGGGGTGGACCGCTCCGCCGCTCTGGCCGACCAAGAGCAGAGCGCGCTCTTCCTGCGCACTCTCATCTATGCGTTCCTGTTTGTGATGCTTGCCCTCGGGATGGCCGTTTCTCTATCCACGGTTATCGCCAAGGGTGTCGGCGAAAGCCCGCTGGAACTCATTGCCTCCCGGGTCAACCGCACGGTCGTTGAGAACATCATCCTCGCCCTTGGGGTGGTCCTGCTGGTGCAGGCGGGGATTTCTCAGTTCCAGATCATCCAAAACAGTCGCAACACATCTCAAGCGATCGAGAAGCTCGAGAGTCTGCGAATTGCCCAAAGCGGATTGCGCAACATCGCCGACGGCGATTCGACTTTTGAAGCCAATGTGCTGATTGAGCGGCTGGTAGAGCGGGGCGAAAGCAAGCTCGCGGCCAACCTGCAAGAAGCCGTGCAACGGTCGCTTACCAGTCGTCAGGCCGGCCTCAACGAAATCCGTCGCGTTCAGCTCAATATCGATACGCAGCGCGCCACGATTTCCTCGACCCTCGACGAAATCGGCACCTCCCAAAACCGCACGTCGACGCTCATGTTCTTTGCGTTCCTGACGGCGGCGGTGATCGGGACGGCCTCGATTCTGTTCCTGCGCCTCAATAGCCAGCGCGAACGCCGCCTCCGGGAAACCGAGCTGAACTCCCTGCGTCTGCAGAACGACTACCGAACTCTCGTTGAATCGCTGCCGCTCGGCCTCGCCCTGATTCGCGACGGACGCAACGTGTTCGACAACGGTCAGTGGTCGGCGCAGCTCCTGCGGCCCCGCCCGCCCGGACTGGTAGTGCCGACGGCACTGGATAACGAACTCGACCGCGTGGCCGAAGGCCTGCAGCAGAGCGAAAACCGCCGCGAACCCTGGAGCACCGTGTTTACGGCCGTGCAGGATGGCCGCAGCCGAGAAATCGAGGTCCGCAGCCAGCCGATCTTTGATGCCCAAGGCTCGTTCCGGCACTTGCTCACCTTCTTGGTGGACGTGACCGATCTGCGGCAGGTTAGCCACAACCTGGAGCGCAAGAACGCGGAGATTGAGAACACCAACAAACTCCTCACGGACGCGCTGGGCCAACTCGAAGCGAACTTTGAAAGCATCGTCCGCGCGTTGGTGCGAGCGGTTGAAGCCAAGGACCCGTATACGGCGGGTCACTCCGAACGCGTGATGCAGTACAGCCTGTGGATTGCGGAAGAGCTGGGCCTGGGCGACTACGAAAAGCGCCTGCTGGAAATGGGTTGTCTCGTCCACGACATCGGTAAGATCGGGATTCCCGATAGCGTCCTCACCAAGCCCGGCAAGCTCACGGACGAAGAGTTTGAGATGATCCGCATGCACCCGGTTTACGGGGCTAACATCGTCCAGAACGTTGACCTCTTCCGGGAGTGTTTGCCCATCATTCGCTGGCACCACGAAAAGCTCGATGGCTCGGGCTACCCCGACCGCCTGGCGGGCGAGGAGATTCCGTTCTTGGTGCGCATTGCCACCGTGGCCGATATCTTCGACGCCATCACCAGTACGCGTTCGTATCGTGTGGGCATGGCACTAGATCGCGCGCTCAGCATCCTGGACGAAGACACCAACAAGGGCTTTTTGGACCCCGAAGTGGTGACCGCCTTCAAGCAAGTCATTGCCCGCAACGGCGTGATCCCGCAAACCGACGAAATGCCGCAGCAGCCGGCCGCCTGACCCCCTGAGGACCAAGACAATGAATGCCGAAAACCAAAGTATGGGTGACAATCACCTGGCTAACCAAGAAGCACTGACAGCCGATAACCGCCGTGAACATAAGCGGTTTGTCATGCTGGAATACGCGAAGATCAAGCTGGCGAATGAAGCCGATATCTCATCCGTCCTCGTGGACCTGAGTCTCGGAGGTCTGCAACTGCGATCTCGTCACCAGTACGAAGCCGGTTCGATCGTGGATGTCTCGATTGGCCGGGGCGACACCGAGCCGATTGTCCTCAAAGCCGAAGTGCGCTATTCGCTGCCGGTGAAAAAGAGTGACCTCTTTGCGACGGGTCTGAAATTTGTGACCACGGACGAAGCCGCCACCCGCAAGTGGGTGGATTACGTCCACAACGTGTTCAAAGATCAAGGCGAAAACCTCCTGGCTGACTAATCAGCCCCGGAGGTTTTCCCTTCAATTTGCGGCTTTGCACTTAGGAAGCGCAGCCGCAGGAGCCACAGCCCCCGCCGCCTTGCGGACCGTCTTCGGTGGAGAACGACGAGCCGCAACCGCAGCCCTTGGTGGCGTTCGGATTCTCAATCTTGAATCCGCCGCCCATCATGTCGTCCACGTAGTCCACGCTGGACCCACCCATGTATTGCAGGCTCATGGCGTCCACCACGACCCTCACGCCATCGCAATCAAAGATTTGATCGTCGGCGTCCGGCTCGTTCTCATCCAGAGCCATTCCGTACGAAAGCCCGGAGCAACCGCCACCAGCGACCCAAACGCGCAGGTGAGCGTTCGGTTTCTCTTGGCCGGTCATCAGGTCACGAAGTTCTTGAGACGCGCGCGGAGTTAACGTAATGGACATTGATCTTCCTTACGAGCCGAAGCTCGCTGTGCTTCCCTATTGTACAGGCTTCCGGGGCCAAACGCCCGGATATGCCCCGGCCCGAAGGGGCCTTTTGCCCGGAATCTTGACAGAATTGTCTATCTTCTTGAGATATCAGCGGCAAAACATACGTTGATTAGATATGCGCAATATTCAGGAGCCTTCGGACCGGCCCGCAAGCGGGCGAGATCGCCTGGCCCTTGCCGCCCAAAAGCTCTTTCGTAGCGAGAGCTACGGCGCGGTCAGCATTTCTTGCATCTTGGAGGAATGCGGACTCAAGGCCCCGGCGTTGTACCACCACTACGGCGACAAGGAAGGCATTTACCTGTCCTGGTCCCTCCACGCCATCAAGCAGCTGGGAGATCGTATTGATCGGGCCATCACGCTCAACACGGGCCGCGATACGGCTCATGCGATCGCCGAGAGCCTGTTGAAGGAACCCCTGCTCGACATCCTGATCATGGAGCGCGATATCCCCAAGCTCCAACGGCCGGGCAGCCGAAACCAGATGCAGCGCGCGCTGGAAGTCAGCGTCTACAAGCCCATTGAAACGTGGCTGATTGCCAACCGCAGCCCCAAGAGTGAGGTGCCCCGTCTGGCGCGTTACATTGTTCACAGCCTTTCCCTGGGGTTGCCCGTCTACGGCGGCGACCAGTTCAAAGGATCTGAGGGCGCACAGTGGCTGGTGGAGCGTGTCTTTTCGCGCATTGCGGCCGGGAGCCCTTCCCCTCCGGCGAGCCCGGACGGTAAAGTTTCTGGACCATGCCCTACGTAGTCACCGACCCTTGCATCGGCGTTAAGGACAAATCCTGCATGCAGGTTTGCCCCGTGGACTGCATTTACGAAGGCGACGACATGGTGTACATCAACCCGGACGAATGCATTGACTGCGGCCTGTGCGAGCCCGAGTGCCCGGTGCAAGCCATTTTTGTGGACACGGATGTGCCGGCGAACTGGAAAGAGTTCATCGAACGCAACGCCGTGAAGGGCCGCGAACTCAGCGGCGGCTAGGCGTCGCCTTCAGACCGAAGCGCGGGGGCGATTGCCCACGGCTACCCAGTGCACAAACTGCACCCACTTTTGGGCGCTTTCGCGTTCCATGCCAAAGATCTGCAGGCCAAGCTGCATGTCCTCGTTTTCGCCGAGCGAGCGGAAGTACCGCACCTGCGCCGTCAGGCGCATGGGGCCGACGGGCTCCGGAATATCCACATTCACCAGCATGCCTTTGTCAAAGCGGATGGGGCTCATGACGCCGAGACCGGCGATGCTCACATCTTCCAAGAAGCCCTGGCACACGTCTTCACCTGCCGTGAGCGTGACGGCCATGGGTGGCACGCGGTAACGCGGGTGCTCTTGCGCGGCCGTCATCACCGGCGGGGCCGTGAGGCGGAGCATGTAGCGGGCGCCCTTGCCATTCCCCAGCGATCGCTCGACAAACGCCTTAAAACTCAAGCGATGGGTGAAGGTGAGACCCTCGCAGAAGAAGTGATCGCCTTCTTCGATGTCTTCCTCCGAACTGAGGCTGACGTGCACCATGCCACCGACAGCGGTATCCACCCAGCCTGAAAACAGCCGGGCATCCTTCAACCGCTGCATCCGCAATCGGGTGCCAATGAGTGCGCTAACGTCCATGCCGCTTCCCTTAGATTTTCGGCATGGCCCCCGCCAATCCTTATAGCCATGTCTTCCGTGCTTGGGGTGGGTAGATTGAGACCAACTTATGGCGGACCACACCCCGGCGACTGACCAGCAGACGGAAGAGGCCATCCAGCAATTTGTGCGGGAGTGGGGCCGAATGAGCAGCAGCTGGGGCATCAACCGCACCATGGCCCAGATCCACGGGCTACTCCTCTGCACCGGGCGGCCGTATACAGTTGACGAATTGATGGCCGAACTCCACATCAGTCGCGGGAACGCCAGCATGAACCTGCGCGACTTGATGGACTGGGGCATCATCCGCCGCTACCGTGAACCGGGCGACCGTAAGGACCTTTACGTAAGTCACGGCGACGTGTGGAGCATCTTTGCCCGCGTCGTGCGCGAGCGTAAGCGCCGGGAGATTGACCCCACCGTGGCGGCCATCCGGGAGTGCATTGACCTTCTCCCCGAAGCGGGAGCCGAGCCGGTGCAAGATGTGCGCGAACGACTGGGTGCCTTGCTCGAGGTGTTTGGCATCGTGGACCGGATCTTCAACGACATTTTTGAGTCTGACCAGGCCCTGCACGCGGCGATTCAGACCCTCCGAGAAGACTACGCCCCGACCGAGACGAACGAAGAAGCGGGCTCATGATTGGCGTGCTTCCGATGCGGGATTCGGTGCTGTTTCCCGGGCTCATTCAAACCATTCTCGTCGGACGCCCCCTGTCCATCCGCACTCTTGAACGGGCGATGCAAGATGAGTCGCCGGTCTTTGTGGTGTTGCAACGGACCCCTGATATCGAGGTTCCCGAACCCCACGACTGGCTAGAAACCGGCACCATGGCCGAGGTGCTGCACGTGCTTCCCCTCCCCGACGGCAACCTGCGCGTGGCCCTGCGCGGCTTGCACCGGTCCACTTTCGAGGCCGCCGAGCCCGACCCCAACGGCTGGCGGGTCCGACCTCGCCTGCATACGCCCGAAGCCCCCGGGCTCGATGTCGAAGCCGGGGTGCGGGAACTCCGGGCGGCCCTGGCCAAGGCGATGCAACTGGGCCTCAGCATTCCCAAGGAGGTCGAGGAGCAGATTCACACCCTCACCGATTCCGACCTCATCGCCGATACGCTGGGGCAGCACCTCCCCATGCCCACAAGGGACCGGCAAAGCCTGCTGGAGATGGTGGATACGGGCGAGCGGATTCAAGCCGTGACCGCGCGCCTGAAGCGGGAGGCGGAAGTCTTGCAACTGCAGACGCAGTTCCGGGCCAAGGTCGAAGAGGAGATCGGGGCCAATCACCGCGAGTTTGTGCTGCGCGAACAGATGCGCGCAATCCAAAAGGAGCTCTCCGACACCGAACCGGACCACGAAATCTATCTGCGCTGGGCAGACACCTTCACCGGTTCACCATTGGTGGTGCAAACCGTGCGCCGGGAGGCCAGCAAGCTGGCCCGCATCGCCGAATCAAACCCCGATGCCGGAGTGATTCGCAGTTACCTCGACACCTTGACCAATGTGCCGTGGCTCATCCAGGCGGAACACATCCTTTCGCCCGCGGAAGCGGACCAAGCCCTCAGTGCCGAGCACGAAGGTCTGGCCGAGGTGAAAGACCGTCTGCTGGACGAGGTCGCCCGGTTGGCGCGCACGGGCCGGGGCACCGCCTTGTGTCTGGTCGGCCCGCCGGGCGTGGGCAAAACAAGCCTCGCCATGGCGCTGGGAGCCGCCTTGGGGCGGCCCGTGGAGCGCATCAGCCTGGCGGGACTGCGAGATGAAGCCGAACTCCGGGGCCACCGGCGCACCTACGTGGGGGCCATGCCCGGCCGCATCGCGCAGGCCGTGATCCGCAGCGGCGTGCGCAACCCCGTTCTGATCCTCGACGAACTTGACAAGATGGCGCTGGATGGGCGCGGCGACCCCTCGCATGTGCTGCTCGAAGCCCTCGACCCCCGGCAGGCCCTCGGTTTCGTCGACCACTACCTGGAGGTGCCGATGGACCTCAGCGAAGTGGTGTGGGTGCTGACGGCCAACCAAGTGGACTCGCTCTCGGCGCCCCTGCGCGACCGACTCACCCTCATCTCGGTGCCCAGCTACACCAACGAGGAAAAGCAGGCCATTCTGGCACGTCAGCTATGGCCAAGAATCCTCGCCGATCATGGCGTGGACGAGTTGCCGCTTTCGTCTACGCTAGCGGCAAGGCTGGTGCAAGATTCTCGCCGCGAACCAGGAGTCCGAGGTTTGCAGCGCCGCGCCGAACGCTATGTGCGCCGCGTGATCCGCCAGGAGTGGCAGGGTTCGGCAAATCTTGAGGAGGAATCCTTGATCGAATCGCTCTTTGGGGCGGGAGAGGATTCGGTTTTGGAAACTGAGCCCGGCCTGGGCCGCATCCGGGGCCTGGCCGTCGGCGATTTTGGGGGTTCCGTTCTCGATATTGAGGTCGTGGTACTGCCGGCTTCTACGCCCGCCCGCCTCGAAATCACCGGGAATCTCGGCGAAACACTGCGCGAATCCGCGCTGGCCGCGCTCACGTTGGTGCGCAGCCAAATCTCGCCTCCACCGCCCCTGTGCGATCTTCATATCCATGTCGGCGAGTCCGGCATCCCCAAGGACGGCCCCAGTGCGGGCTTGGCTCTCAGCCTCGCGATCATGTCAGCCCTCACCGAGACGCCCTTGACCCGCGACTTCGCCGTGACCGGGGCGGTGAACTTGCACGGCCATGTGCTGCCAGTGGGGGGCATCGAGGAGAAGCTCCGCGCCGCGGACCGGGCCGGAATTACGCGCGTCTTGGTGCCGCAAGGGGCCGAACATCTCCTCCAGCGGCTGCCCGCCGCCTCGCAAAATCGCCTCCAAGTGATCCCGGTGCGGGATATGCAAGCGGCCTGGGCGAAAATTCGCGTAGAATAGTGATATGCCAGACGTGCGTCTACCCAAAGAGCCGCCGCTGCGATCCCTGTTTCTGGACCTGAACTCCTACTTTGCGAGCGTGGAGCAGGCCGAGGACGCCTCCTTGCAGGGGCGGCCGGTCGCGGTGGTGCCCCTGATGGCCGACACCACGTTTTGCATTGCTGCCAGCTACGAAGCCAAAGCCTTTGGCGTCAAGACGGGCACCCGGGTGGACGAAGCCCGCGATCGGTGTCCCGACATCATTCTTAAGGTTGCGCGGCCTTCTTTGTACGTCGCCTACCACGACGAAATCGTGCGGGTGCTGGGCAACATCATCCCGGTGCACCGGGTGGCGAGCATTGACGAGATGGAGTTCGCGCTTATGGGTTCCGAACAGCAACCTGAACGCGCCCGGGCCATTGCCCAGACGATGAAGGAGA
>CALRVA020000097.1:0-10506 GCA_943371495.1 Archangium gephyra
ACCCTCGATGGTCCGATTCTTTTCACCTTGGCGAACTCGAACTTCGTCACCATGCGCGTCGAAAAGCCGGGCGTCGGCGATAGCGAAGGCGGCCCCTTCGAAACGATGGACTTCCTCACGGAACTGGACATCTACGAAAAGGCGATGGAGCAACTCCGCCAGCAGCCGAATGTGGACCCGGACAACATCTTCATCTTCGGGCACAGCATGGGCGGCTCGTTTGGTCCGGTCGTGGCTTCCAAGTACCCCACGCGCGGAGTCGTGGTTTACGGCTGCGCGGGCCGCACTTGGTTTGAGTATCTGATGGACACCATCCGCTACCAGGGCTTGGTGGCGGGGCAATCCTACGCACAGGCCGACCAAGAAGCCCGGCTCGGCGCGCGCCTCATGGCCTTGGCGATGATTGAGCGCAAGAGCGCGGCCGAAATCAAAGCCTCGCACCCGGACCTCGCGCCGCTGGTGGACGCCTACTTCCCCGGTGGCTTGTTCAACGGCAAGACGCTGGAGTTTTGGCGGCAACTGAACGACCTCAATCACGCCGAGTATTGGGTGAAGACCAATGCGCCGGTGCTGGCCGTGCGCGGAGCCTCGGACTTCGTCACCTATGACATTGACCACAAGACAATTGCCGATACGGTGAACCAAGTGCGGCCCGGCCAAGGTGAAAGCATGGTGTTGCCGAACTCGGACCACCTCTTCCACGCCTTCGCCACGGAGCGGGAGAGCATGGCGAACTTCCAGCGCGGGCAGTTCAACAACGACTTCTCTAAGGTCATGATTGACTGGTTCCGCAAGATTATGGCGACCCCGTGGCAGTAAGCGGCGGTTCGTTCACAGGGGGCCACTCGTTTCCGCGAGTGGCCCTTCTTTTTTCTAGCCTTGGCCGGGCGAGGATTCGGCTAGACTCCGGTTGATGTCTGCATTCCTCTCGTGTCTGCTGGCGACGGCCTTGCTGAGCCCCGCCCCGGCTGCGCCGGCCCTGCAAAACAGCACCCAGCCGGTGCCCGATGCCATCACGAAGCACACCATCCAGTTGCCGACGGGCCCGCTGACCTACACCGCGCACGCCTCGATGATCGGGCTTGGCCCCGAAGGCGCCCCGGATTGCCACATGTTCTATGTGGCGTACACCAAAGACGGCGCGGATTTGGGATCGCGCCCGGTGACGTTCGCCTTTAATGGCGGACCGGGAAGTTCCACCATGTGGTTACACATGGGCTCGCTCGGCCCTAAGCGCGCCCCGATGAACGACGACGGGAGCCTGCCCAAGCCGCCCTACCAAGCCGTGGACAACCAAGAAACCTGGCTGGACTTCACCGACGTGGTCTTGATTGACGCCCCCGGCACGGGCTACAGCCGCTTGGCCAATTCTGCCGCAGGCCCGCGCTATTTCGGGGTCAGCCAAGACATCCAAGCCTTCACCAACTTCATTCGGCTGTGGCTGACCAAGCATCAGCGCTGGAATTCGCCGCTCTTTGTGGCGGGCGAGAGCTACGGCGGCATTCGGGGCTCCGGTCTCAGCGCCAGCCTGCTCCGCGCGGGCATCGCCATCCACGGGTTCATCAGCATCTCGGGGACCAGCAGCTATCTCACGCTAGACGGCATGCGCGGAAACGATGTCACCTACCTCGGTTTCCTGCCCTCGCTGGCGGCCACGGCTTGGTATCACAAGCGGCTTGACCGACGCTTCACCAGCGTGGAACAAGTGGCCAAAGAGGCCGTGGCTTTTGTAGATAACGAATACGCGGCGGCCTTGCAGCGTGGTGACAGCCTAACGGACGCCGAGAAAGATCGCATTGCCGGCAAGATGTCGCAGCTCTTGGGCATCAGTAAGGAGTACATCCTGGCCGCCAATCTGCGCGTCTCCGAGTTCTCCTTCTTCCGTGAGCTTCTGCGCGACCAGCGCCTGACGGTAGGACGGCTGGATAGCCGCATTACGGGCAAGGAAGAGCTGGGCGTGGGCGAGCGGGGCTCGGGCGACCCCAGCGACGGGGCCATCACGCCGCCCTACACGGCCGCCATCAACGACTACTTGACCCGCGACCTGCAGGTTAAGGCCCCCTATCCGTACCTGAACTACGGTTCGGTGCGCCCGTGGGAAGAGCCGGAGGGTTCTTATGCCGAAACGGCGTCGGAACTCCGCTTTGTGCTGGCCCGTAACCCGCACTTCCGGGTGCTGTACGCCTGCGGCTACTACGACCTGGCCTGCCCGTTCCACGCCACCATGTACACGCTCAATCACATGGGGCTGGATAAGGAATCCCGGTCGCGCGTCTCGTTCACCTACTACCCGGCGGGGCACATGATGTACACGGAAGTTTCGTCGCGCATCAAGTTCCACGCGGATGTACGTGAGTTCGTGAAGGCGAGCCTGGCCAACTAAACGCGATCATTGAACCGATAGCCGCGCGGGCCCTTTCGCTCGCGCGGTTTCTTTTTGCTTCATCCCATTGGCAAGGGGGCAGAATCTGACCCGTAGGCAAGGCGTAAAAACGAGTTGCTTGGCGAGGTAGCTTTCACTCATGAGCACCACAGAACGTCCGTTGCTGTTTCTTTTGTTGCCCGACTTCCTAGACCCAGCGGTGAGCGATCAAACCTTCGTTTGCCCGCACTGCATGGCCGTGGAGGGGCTCCTGAGCACCTATCCAAAGCTGCGCCGGGAGCTTGATGTTCGGTACGTGCCCTTTCCCCGCCCGCGAGCGGCGATCATTGAGGTGATTGGCGAAGAGTTTCAGTCCTGTCCGGTGCTCGTGCTGCCATCGTCTTGGGAAACTGCAAACGAACTGGCCAAACAAAGCCAAGGGCGGTACTTCTTTGTGGGTGAACACGCCATTGCCTCGGCGTTCGCGGAGTTCTTCGGGACCAGCGTGATGCACTGATCTAAGAGGCTTTCTCTTGGAGACACGGGTGCTCGCACGTTCCGTTTCGGTAAGGTGAACGCATGAGCCAACCCGCCCCGGCGTATGCTGTCCATGCCCCCGATGCCCCGCTTGTTCCGTGGTCGGTTGACCGCCGCGAGCCCGGCCCCAGGGACGTCCGCATTGAGATCCTCTACTGCGGGGTGTGCCACAGCGATCTCCACTTCGCGCGCAACGAGTGGGGATTCTCCCAGTACCCCCTGGTGCCCGGCCACGAGATCGTCGGGGTTGTTGAGGCCGTGGGCAGTGAAGTCACCAAGCACCAAGTGGGCGACCGCGTGGGCGTGGGGTGCATGGTCAATTCCTGCCGCACGTGCGCGTCGTGCCAAGAAGGGGAAGAGCAGTACTGCGAGAACGGCTTGGTGGGCACTTACAACGGCACCGACCGCGATGGCACCACCACCTACGGGGGCTATTCCACCCACATCGTGACGGACGAAGATTTTGTCCTTCGCATCCCCGAGAATTTGCCGCTGGATGCCACCGCGCCGCTGCTGTGTGCGGGCATCACCACCTATAGCCCGCTCCACCATTTCGGAGTGAAAGCTGGCATGCGCGTGGGGATTGTCGGCCTGGGTGGCCTGGGTCACATGGGGGTCAAGTTCGCGAAGGCGATGGGCGCCCACACGAGCGTCCTCAGCCACTCCCCGGGCAAGGAGAAGGATGCCCTGGCGCTGGGGGCGGATGAGTTCATCGTTACCCGCGACCCGGAAGCGTTGGGGGCTTATGCGAACTCGTTCGACTTCTTGCTGAACACGGTTTCGGCCGCGCACGACCTCAACCTGTATCTGAACCTGCTGAAGCGAGACGGCCGCATGGTGCTGGTGGGCTTGCCCGACCCGACCCCGGTGGCGGCGTTCCCGCTGGTGATGAAACGGCGTTCCTTGAGTGGATCGTTGATTGGCGGGATTCGCGAGACCCAAGAGATGCTGGACTTCTGCGCGCAGCACGACATCGTATGCGACATTGAGCGCATTGCCATGGCCGAGATCAACGAAGCTTACGAGCGAATGCTCCGGAGCGATGTGAAGTACCGATTTGTCATCGATATGGCCACGCTGAAGGGTTGATCAGAGCGGGGGGTGCCCCGCAAAACTGCGGGAAGTGGTTATGCTTGGTCGTGTGGATGAAGGACGCCTGTGTATACTCACAGGCGTGTTTTCTTTGCGATTGAATTCTTTGGTAGGGACGCTGGCGCTGGCTATGGTGGCCAGCCAGGCTTCGGCTCAGGCCCTGAGCTATACGTTTGACTCGGACAATGAAGGCTGGCGACGCGCTGACTTTAATCCTTCGACGCTGGTGTTGACCGATATTGGCCCGGCCGCCTGGAACGCGGGCGGATACATTGACGGCGACGACTTCAGCGGGTGGGCTTTCCACCTCAGCCCGTTGCTTTCGGGCGGCTACACCGGGGCAACTTCGGTCAGCTTCGATCACTCCACGCAGGGCGCTGGTGCCCTCTTCCCGCTGCTGGTGATGACCAACGGCACGGAAGCGATTTACCGCGAAGAAGCTCCGGCGGGCGGTGGTGCGTTCGTCTCTTATTCATACAGCCTTACCGATGCCACGGGGTGGAAGTACGGCAACGGATCGGGTTTCCGCAATGCCACGCAGGCCGATATTGACAGCGTGCTGGCGGGCTTGACCCGCATTGGGGTGAGTTCCGACATCGCCAATGGTGGGGATTACACTCGCCTTGACAACGTGACCGTGGTGCCCGAGCCGGCATCCATGATCGCGCTGGGTGCGGGCCTGGTGGCGATGCTCCGCCGCCGCGCCGTGGCCAAGCCGAAGTAACTCCATTCCACCAAAAGGATAAACATGATGCAGGAGAGGCCCGCGGGGCTTCTCCTGCCTTTTTATGCAACCCAGCTCGGGAAAAGGGGGTAAGGATGAGAACACGGCATGAGCCTTGACCCGCGCCCCGAATACAGCGATAAGGACGTGACCCGGATTCTGCGCCGGGCCGCCGAGCTGCAAGAGCAAGCCGGATCCCCCGCCCGGAGCGGGCAGGGCGCCTCGCGGGAAGACCTCAAGCGCATTGGAAGCGAGGTGGGCATTAACCCCGCGTTTATTGAGGCCGCCATGGCCGAGGGCCTGGATGCGGGTGTCGCCGCCGACCACCAAGGGCAATCGCGGTGGCTGGGCGCGCCCCCTCAATACGCCATTGAGCGCGTGATTCCGGGGCAGCTCACCCCCGAAACCTGGGGCACCGTGGTCGGGATCCTCAATCATAACTTTTGGCAGTCGAAGTCGGGCAAGGTCTCGGGTGGATTTCATACTTGGAAGTACAAGCACGACCTGGGGAGCGTGTTCGTCTCCGCCATCCAGACCGAATCGGGTGTGCGATTGAAGCTGGAGCTGTACATTGACGGGGGCATCATTGCCGGCCTCGTCCCCACCACCATTGCCTGGTTTGGGGTGACCTCGCTGCTGTTTGCCAATGACGCGCTGCGCCCGTGGTTGTCCATGCTGCTCTCGGCAGGTGCCCTGGTCGGACTGGGGACGGCTTTTCGGGCATCGGTGCGCAGTTGGTGGGTCAAGGATCGTCGGCGCAACGCCGCACTCTTTGAGCAACTGGCGAGTGCGATTGCCTCGCCACCGGTGAGCGCACTCGAAACAGCCACACCGGTGCTGACAGAGGAAGGAACCGTGGACTCGACCGAGTCGATCTCCACTTCTTAGCCGGTCGCGTCGAATGCTTGCTTCAGCCAGCCGGTCAGCTCTTCGTTGGCTTCATCGGTTGAGCTGAGGCGAACTTTGTATTGGCACATACCCCCAGGGGCCTGGGCGACGAGTCGCTCGGCGGTGGGGGCTAGCTCCTTGGCGTTGATGCCGACTTCGATTTGGGTCTTGGTGGCCGGGCCGACCATGGCGAACTGCTTCTTGCGGCGCAGGCTGACGTAGCCCTTCTTGGGCGAGATTTCAAAATCACCAAAAGGTTGAATCGCGACCATGATGGCCTCGTGGATCGGACGGAGGTCAGCCTTGGGGCCGGTATAGATCTCGTCGAGTACCGCATCCTCGCTCTCTCCTGCGGCCGCGCTGGCGCCGTCAGTCTGCTTGGTCAGGTGGACGACGGTGTTGGCATCGCCGTGGCCGAGGCCGAAGGTTTCCATCAAGTGCGAGCGGAGTTCGCCGTGCTTGGTCAGGCCGCTCTGCTGCAGGATCGAGCGGAACTCGTCCAGCGTCTTGCCGGTCTTGGCCTGGATATTGGCCATCTGCGTCGCTATAGCCTTATCTACACTCGACATGCGCAGAATGGTACCTGGATGTGATAGTGCCATAAAGTGCTGGATAATGAGTTCAAATCTCTAGATATCAGATGCAAGCATCCGCTTGCGTGCTGTTCGATCGGAGCTTGCACAAGCAAAGTCCATTCGAGTAGATTCCTGTATCGCTCCTGGGGAGAGGCGCAAAGTCTATGAACCCGACTGCCTACGAACAAGTTGCCGCGCTCTTTGAGCAAGAACTCCGCCAGCGAGGCATTTTCTTTTCGCGTAACGAAGATGGCACCTATCATGTCGAGGCATCCCCGGGTTATCAACCCACGGTGCACCTGGGCAACCTGGCGCGCGAATGGGAGAAGGAGCCAGCGGCGGACATGGTGCACCACTTTGTCCGCGTGGTGCTAGATAGCGGCACTTTCTCGGATACGAGCTGGGAAACCGCGCGGGAGGGGATTTACTTCTGCCTCTTTCCTACGGAGGACCTGAAAGACCCCAGTTGGCAAGGTTTGGGTCCGTTGCGCGATGAACTGAGCCCGGGGTTGGCGAAGCTCTACGCTTACGATCGCCGGGAGGCGGGCACCACGGTGTGGATTTCGGGTTCCGACCTGGCGCACTGGGGGGTGACCGCGGAGGAAATCCGCGCGCTAGCCATGCAGCATATGAATGAGAAAATGCGCCAAGCGGAAGTGGACTTTATTGATGTGGACACGCGGCGCATTGCTATCTTGGGGACGGAGGAAACGAACCTTAAGGCCAGCCTGATGCTGACGGAGGAGTTTGCGCGGCGGATGAAGGCCGAGTTCACGTGGCCGGTGTATACGCTGGTGCCGGCGGATGACTATATGTTTATCGTGCCCACGGATGATGAAGACTTGTTGAATCGCGCGGCCGGGGCGGCGATGCGAGAGTACGAACGGGTGGACTTGCCCCTGAGCCGGGAGATCTTCAAGATCAGTGACGAGGGGGTGCGGCACTTCGCCACCATTGGGGGGAGCCCGAGCTGATGGCGCCTGGCTTGGCAATTGCAAAGCTTGCGCGGGCTAGGGTACAAGTTTCCTACTCTTAGAGGTTTGCATGCGTAACGTGGCTTGGATTCGAACAGCGGGGCTCGGAATGGCGGTGGGGGCCGTGTGGCTCGTCGGTTGTGGGGGGCTGATGAAAGGCAAGGCTGAAGCCGAGGCCGCCGTGACTGAATATCACCGTCAGTTCAATGACAGTAAGTTCAAAGAGCTATACGCGGCGTCGGATTCCGCGTTCCAAAAGGCCGAGACCGAAAAGAGCTTCTCGGAGTATGTGGGCGCAGTGCGGACGAAGTTGGGCAAGGTGACGGATGCCAAGCCCCGTGGCTTTTATGTCCGGACTATGAACGGACGAAAGACGGTGGAATTGACTTATCAAACCACCTTTGAGAAGGGCAAAGGCACCGAAGAGTTTGTGTTCCACATCTCGGGCGGCAAGGCCCTCCTGCAGAACTATCGAATCGACTCGAAAGACCTGATCGTGAAGTAGAGCGAAGGCATCCTGTCAGGGCAGCTTCAATAGGGAGTGCTTGTGGGGCCAAACTTGAACCCTTCGTATTGCCGCTCTACTAGGTGATCCTTGCTTTTCATCAGACGGTCAATCGTAGCTTCCTTGTCGCCTCCCGATTGCATCAGATTGTTCTCGACATACGTGAGGTATTTCATGATTTGCTCTCGGATTTCGCTTTCAGGCAGGTCGGCTCGTAGATACTCGAAGACTTGAGGGACATAACTGTAGTACTCGTCGCGTACGGTTGGATCGTCGTTGATGCCAATCGGATCCCAGACGTAATACAGCACCTCGTCTACGGCCCGCAGGAGGGCCGTTTCGAAATCACTATGGGTGGGAATCACCGGCATCCTTTCATTGTACTGGCCTGGTAAGTGACATAATCTGCCTATGGCCAAGTGGCGTAACTCGGATCGAAAGGAAGACCTCCCCTGGGATGACACTTATAAGGGGGAAACCGTCGCGGAACTCCTTGCCAAGCGGGGCAAGGTCCGTTCCGACAGCCTCGTGCTGGCGTTTGAGATCGCGGCAGATTCCATCCCGGAAGATGAGATCAACTTTCATGAGCGCGTGATTCTGGCGGTCGAGGCCATGGAGATGCAGGTCAACAATGGCGGCTACGGACAGTTCTTCGTCAATAGCTCGTCGGCCTACACCGATGTCATTCACGAGGCTTTGTTGGCCATTGAGTGCGAGGCGTGCGCCGCCATCACGGCAGATGCGATTGCCGCCCTTAACCTGCCGCCCGGTTACGACGGGGATATGGTGTCGGAGATCGCGGATGACCTCTCGGCCGAGCAGCAGGACAAGCTCGCAGCGTGCGATGAACGGTACTTTGCCAACGACGAGTGGATTGCCGCTCAGCTCTTGGACTTCATCGAGCGCAACCAAGACAAGGTCCGTATCCCCTGGCCACGCTAGCGTTTCGTTAGCTCGCTACTTCGGCGCTGGGTTCACTCGGCGCGGGAACATGCTGACAATGTCCATCTGCCGGGGGGCATCGGGTGCGGTGTTCACCCGCTCCTCTCCGCCGTTGTCCACGCCATCCGGCCCCACGCTGTACACCCGCACCGTCTCGCCTTCCACCTTAAGGTGAAATGACTGCCCGGAAAACGGATCCACATCCGTGAACCCGGCCTCCGCCAAGCTGGCCGGGTAGCGCCCCTGCGCCCCCTTAAACCGCAGCACCGCCATAAGCCCGCGCACGGCCTGCCACCGGGCGCGCCCGGTCACCAGGGCATCCCCCGCCCCCGCCAACACCGGAAAGAGAATCTGGTGCACGGCCAGGGTCGGGTCCGGGTCGTTGCTCAGCCGCTTATCCAGGTCTTCCATCCGCCGGACCAGAGCCATGGGGTCCTTGCGGGCCTCGGGGTCCGTGTAAAGCTCCACCCACGGCTGCAGGGCGCGTGCGCGGAAGGCTTGGGTCCGCACATCTTCGGGCACGCCCGCCGGGGCCAAGCGCTGCTTCCACTCGGCCTCATTGGCCAAGCCCGCCGCGTTGGCTTCATCCACGCTCCCGCTGGCCATGGGCAAGAGCCGCTCTGCAGGGGCATTGGCCGCCGTCACGTTGAAGACAATTTCGCCGCGCAAGGCGTGCAGCATGTCCACCGATTCGGCCGCATGCGGGGCGGCGAGGGAATCCAGATCGGCTAAGAAGCTCATATCCCCCGCCCGGATGGTGAGCGCGTATTCCATGGAGCGCACGACGATGGCATCGATGGCCACGCGCACCAGCCCCCCAATGAGGGTGGGGTCCGCCCCCATAAATCGCCCCATGATGGCGGCCGCTTGCAAGTCAGCGAGGGCACCGGCGGTGTCGCCTTGGCGGGCTCGCAACTGCGCGCGATAGGAGAGGCCCTTCACGAGGTTCTTGCCCTCGGTGTACTCGGGGAAGCCCATATTCCACGGCTCGTCCGAAGCCCAATCGCGCCCAAAATCCACTTTTGGCTTGGCGGCGGCCCGCACGGCTTGGTCCAGTGCGGGGTTAAAGGGCTACAGGGTGGCCTGGGCCCTGGCGAGGTTGGCGGGGGTGGGGTCGGCGAAAGCTTGGCCGAGGGATTGCTCCCAGCCGCGACTTTGGCTCCCGGCCAGGCGGTAGGCCTTGCCAGCTCCCAGGATGAGCGGAGCGGCGTTGTCTTCCGGGCGTACGGGCGTCTTGGGCATCAGGTCCGCGCCGGTGAGGGGGAGGCCAAGCTGCTTGGCGGCGGCCTCGGCGGCGGGGAGTTCGGCGGCGGCCTTCTCAAAGGCGGCCAGGGTGGAGTTGTTGCACCCCGCCATAAGGAGCGCGGCCAGGCCAATGATGCCGGAAATGCCAAGCTTCATGCCTGTATTGTAACGCAAAGTTACTGGGATCACTTCCAACAATCGCCGCACTAAACTTGGCTATCTAACCAACAAATCCACCCCTCCCGCCCCCGGCGCACTGGGTAGAGTCCCCACCATGCTCACTCCGCTGGCGCTCTCGGTGGCGGCGCTCAACCCCGCCCACAGCCTCTTCTGCGAGCAACCGGCCGCGCACTTCACCGAAAGCCTGCCCCTCGGCAACGGCCGCCTGGGCGCCATGGTCTTCGGCGGGGTGGAAACCGAGCGCATCGTTCTCAACGAATCCACCATGTGGTCAGGTTCGCCACATGATGCCGACCGCGAGAACGCGCACCAGTTCCTCGGCGCCATCCGCGAGCGGCTTCTGGCCGGAGACAACGCCGCCGCGCAAGAGATCCTGCAGCGCGAGTTTGTGGCCAAGGGCGCGGGTTCCGGGCACGGCAACGGCAAGGATGTTCCGTTCGGGTGCTACCAAACCCTGGGCGACATGGTGATCGAACTCCCCC
>CALRVA020000098.1:0-10504 GCA_943371495.1 Archangium gephyra
TACCACTGCCGCCACTTGCCGCACGACCCCTGCCCGGCCCGAAAACCGGCACCCGGCATGCTGCATGTCGCAGGGCAAGATTTTGCCATTGATTGGGGGCGCTCCTTCTTGGTCGGTGACCGGGATACGGATATTGAAGCCGCCCAAAACGCAAACATCCCCGGGCTGTTGAGCGCCGGGGATGACTGGCGGAGCTTGGTGCGCGACTACGTGAGTCGGCGGACGTCCTGACTGCGGTCGCGGGGGCAGAGAAGGATTTCGTCTTCCGTTACCACCATGACCATATCTTCCACGCCCAGAAGGTTCACCCGCAGGCCTTCGACTTCGTTGTAAATCACGTTGCCGTTGGACTCCACGGCCCGGATGCGGCCCACTCCCACGTTGTCTTGTTCGTCGCCAGGCAGGCTTCGGTTGATGCTATCCCAGGTGCCCAGGTCGTCCCAATCGAATTGCGCCTTCACGACGGCCACGCTACGGCTGTGCTCTACCAGTGCGATGTCCACGGGGTCGTTACCGATCTCGCTGAAGATGGCCACGGCCTCGGCGTGGTTGTCGGCCCGCAGGGCCTGCACAATGCGGTGTAGCGCCATATGGAGGCCGCTATCGGCTTGTTCTAAGGCCCGATCAAAGGTGTCCAGCGTCCAGAAGAACATGCCGGAGTTCCACAGGAACCCGCCTTGCTTCAAGAACCCTACGGCCGTGTCGCGGTTGGGCTTCTCGCGGAATCGCTTGACCATGTAGCCCGGGGCGACCTCTTGGCCAACCTCGATGTAGCCGAAGCCCGTATCCGGTCGGCTAGGCTCAATGCCAATGGTGACGATGGCCTTGTGCTCGCGGGCCATCACAAAAGCGTCCTCGACCGTCTTGAGGAAGCCGTCGAGCGGGTCAATGCGGTGGTCAGCGGTCAGTACGGCCATTTCAATGCCGCGCCAATTGTCTTCGCTTTGGGAGATCAGACGCGCTACGGCCCACAGGATCGCGCCCATGGTGTTGCGCTGGATGGGCTCGGAGTCCACTTGTTCGTGGGGGAGATCGGGAAGCTCACGTCGGCTGGGAATCACCAGGCCAGGCGTGGTTTGCACCACAAAGTTGCCGGGGCCGGCAATCGCTTCGGCGCGTTCCACCGCTTGCTGGAGGAGTGACTTCTCCGGGTCGGCCAGTCGCAAAAACTGTTTCGGCCGTTCGGGGCGAGAGACCGGCCAGAACCGTTGTCCCGAGCCTCCCGCCATGATGACGCACTTGCGATTTCCCATAATATGCGTTTCTGTGGGGGGTAAGTTCAGCCTGTGGCCGGACAAAAATCTCCCTTACGCAACGGTAAGGGTACCCGCCAGGCATCGGGAGCACCTGACGTCCGGGCCCTGGTGAAAACCCTGGAAACGCAATACGGGTGGCCACGCTATGTCAACCGCTTTGACCCGGTGGACGAGCTGATCTGCTGCATTCTCAGCCAGCATTCGGCAGATGCCAATAGCTTTCCGGCGTTTACCTTGCTGCGGGCTACCCTGCCGGAGTGGGAGGATGTGGTGCAGGCGGGGCCGGAGCGAGTGGCCGAGATTGTGAAAGGCGCGGGGCTGGCCAACCAGAAGGGCAAGTTCATTGTGGGGAGCCTGAAGGCGCTGAACGAGGCTTTTGGGGACTACACGCTCGATCCTTTGCGGCTGATGCCCGTGCCCGAGGCGATGGCCTGGCTGCAAACCTTGCCCGGGGTGGGGCCGAAAACCGCCGCGATTGTGCTGTGCTTCGGCTTTGGCAAAGGCGTGATTCCGGTGGACACGCACGTGCACCGCGTGAGCATGCGCCTGGGCTTTATCGGACCGAAAACCACGGCTAACCAAGCCCACGATGACCTGCTGAAGGTAATTCCGGCGGAGCTTGCTTTCGCATATCACTCGCTACTGATTCAGCATGGGCGCATGGTGTGCCGCGCGCCTCGGCCCCGGTGTGCCGAATGCGTGGTGGCCGCCATGTGCCCGCGCCAGGGGGTGGGATGATCACGCTGGACGACGCGATCCGCCCCGATGAGTGGGAGCGGTGGGCCGGCGATCCGGTGGCGGCGCGGGTGCGTCTGGACCGGTGGCTGAAGTCGCAATCTCAGCCTGAATTGACGCTGCAGAGCCTCCAGTCGTTTGCGCTGGGGCGGGAGGCGGTGGTGCGCCTGCTGGGGGCCAGCGAATATTGGACGCAGGTGTTTGTTCAGAACCCCGAACTCGGCACCCTGGTGCTCTCGCCGGAGGAATGGATGTTCCCCATCACGGCTGAGGACGCGCAGGCGACTGCCCGGCGGTTGGTGGCCGGAAGCGTGTCGTATTCGCACCAACTGGACCGGTTGCGCTATGTGAAGCAGCGGGGGGTTTTGCGGTGCTTGGTGCACGACCTCACCGGGATGTGGTCGCCGGACCAAGTGTGGGCGGCCTTGAGCGAACTGGCGGTGGGATTGGTGCGGTGCGCCACCGAAGTGGTGTGGGCCGAGACCTGCCAGCGGTACGGAGCGAGTGGTCCGTTCCCAGCCACGATTGTCGCTTACGGCAAGCTAGGGGGCAATGAGCTGAACCTATCCAGCGACATTGATCTCGTTTACTTGTTGCCGGATGACACCGACGAGGCCACGGAAAGTCTGGTCACCAAAGCCTTGATCGCCTTGGGACGCGCCCTCAGCGACCGGATGGGTCGGGGCGCGCTCTACCGTGTGGATACGCGCTTGCGGCCGTTCGGAAGTAGCGGTCCGCTGGCCATGCGCTGGCGGGCGGTGGAGTCGTACTTTAAGAACCACGCCGAGCCGTGGGAGCAACTCGCCATGATCCGGAGCCGGGTCATTGTGGGGCCAGATCTTGATGCGGAGCGGTGGCATGAGCTGCGCGGGCGCGTTGTGTTCCGGCCGGCGCGCGGCGAATGGGTGATTGACGGCCTGCGCCAAATGCGCACGCAATTGGATAACTTTAAGGGTGAGGATGACCTGAAACGGTCGCCGGGTGGGATCCGCGACATTGAGTTTGCCGCTCAGATTCTGCAACTGCTGCATGGTCACGATCAGCCGGACTTGCAAGGCTTCTCCACCCTGGATGTGTTGGCGGCCCTGAGCCAGCACGGATGGCTGAAGGAGGCGGAGGCGGCGCAGCTGAACGCGGCCTATCTCTTCTTTCGGCAAGTGGAACACCGGCTGCAACTGGGCGACGACCTGCAAACGCACCAACTGCCCTCGCGCTCCGAGGACTGGACGGCCCTGGCCAAGTGCATGGGCGAGACGGACGGGGAATTGTTCCGTGAAGGGCTGGAGCAAACACGCCGGGAGGTGCGAGAGCTATACATCGCCATCCTCGGCCGTCGAAATGACGAAGATGCGGCGAGTGCCTGGCCGAAGGCGGCTGACCCGTGGCTGGGGGCTTTGTCCGGAGAAGGTTGGGCGGCGGCCCTGCGTGAGAACCGAGACTCGCTGGCGAGGGTGACGTGGCTATCCCGGGCCGCGCCCGCCTTGATGCCCTACCTAGGGCAAGACCCGGTGGTGACCGAGTGGCTTCTGAGCGGCGAATTTGAAGATATGGTGCCGCAAGTGCGGGATGGGTCGGCCCCGGCCCTGCGCCGGGCCTGGTTGCTGGCGGTGGTGCGAGCCTTGCTGACCGGCAGTGCCTTTGGGGAAGAGTGGAGCCGGGTGCTCGATGAGTGGTTCCATGCGCACCGGCAAGGCTTAGAGATTGTCAGCTTGGGTAGCTACGCGGGCCGAAACCTGGGTATGTCCTCCGATTGCGACCTGTGGGTGTGGGGCAGTGAGTCTGAGGCGGAGCAGCTGGTAGCGCGGGTGCAAGCGATGCGGCAGGCGGGCGCGCCTCTGACCATGGACCTGCGATTACGGCCGGAAGGGCGGAGCGGGCCGCTGGCCACCAACGTGGCTTCCTTCCGCAAATACCGCGCGGAGCGGCTGGAAACCTGGGAGCGTATGGCCATTTCGCGGGCACGAATGCTGGGGGAAGCTCCGACGGCGCGCCCCGAAATCGAGGACCTGCTGGCCCAACCGCTGGGCGGGGAAGAGTTTGAAGAACTCCTCGCGATGAAGCACCGGATCGAGACGGAGCGCGTGCCGGCGCACCACTGGAAGCGGCAAATTCGACACTCGCCCGGGGGCACGGATGACGTGGAGTGGCTGATCCACCTGGCCCTGATGAAGGTGCCGGCGTGGCGACCGCCGGTGGCGGATGGGCTGCGGGCGGAGTTCACCAGTCTAGAGAACTCCCGGCTGTTGCCTGCCGAAGACGTGGAGACGCTGCGCCAGACGTACCACCTTTGGCAGCAACTGAGGCTGGCTTTGGCCGTGTTAGCCTTCGATGCCGATGTGGTGCCCGAGAACCCAGATAAACTAGACGCCTTGGCGGAGGTTCTGAAGTACGAAACCGGGAACGACCTGCTGCGTGCCATCCAGCAGGGGCAAGCGGACGTTCGACGAATCTTTGACAAGGGTGTGCGGAGACTGCAAGAGTGGTGACCTATCTGGGAGTGTTGCTGGGGGCGTACCTCATTGGGGCCTTGCCGTTTAGCGTGTGGATGGGCCTGGCTTTTGGGGTGGACATCCGCAAAATGGGGAGCGGCAATCCGGGGGCGACCAATGTGGTGCGCAACGTCGGTTGGGGGCCAGGGATCATTGCGTTCCTGCTGGATGTGGCAAAGGGGAGCGCACCGGCGCTGGCCGCGAAGTACTTGGCGGATCAGCAAGGCTTTGGCTACATCCCGGGCTTGCTGCCGCAGGACCATGCGCTTTATGCAGGTTTAATGGCCATTGTCGGCCATACCCTCAGCCCGTTCCTGAAGTTTAAGGGCGGTAAGGGCGTGGCGACGGGCCTGGGTGCGCTCCTTGGCACGGCTTGGTTGGCCGGGGTGATTGGCTTTGGGATGTTTCTGGTTTTCCTCGCCCTGACCCGCTATGTGAGCGTTGCCAGCGTGGTGGGGGCCGCTAGTGCCGCCGTGGCGGCGCTGATGCTGGGCTTGTCTCCGGCCGTCTCGGTGGCCTATGTGCTGGTGGCGGTCTACATCATCGTGAAGCACCGCGCCAACTTCGAGCGATTGCGCAAGGGCGAAGAGCCGAAGATTGGCAAGAAGGCTGCGCCGCCGCCATGATGGACCCGGAGTTGCTGGGGTTCCTGACCCGGGTTCAGGCCAATCCGAATGCCTTTGCCTCCGCCATTTTTGTCTGGCCGGTGGCTTTGGCATGGGTGCTTTTCGGGGTCCGCGCGGGAATTGATGGCGAGCTCGATCCACCGGTTGCTTTTGGGTTGATCTTTGCGGGCGTGGGTCTGGGCCATTTTGTGACCACGGCCTCGAACCCCACTCTCTCGGTGATCGTCTTTGGGGCAATGGTGCTCGTCACAATCGCGTTTCCGGTGATACGGATTGTGCAGGGAGCGACCGAGAATTCGCAACTGAATGTCGAACTCTTGGAGCGCGCTTATGAGCATTTGGGGCGGAATCCCACGAATCCAGTGATGCAGTTTAAAGTGGCGGAATGCGCCTACGCTTGTAATCTTAAGGGCCACGCGGTGGCGCTGGCGGATTATGCGTTATCAGGCCGCCCGAGTGACCAGTTTCGCTGGGAGATTGCGGCCATCACAAAGTGGAAAGAGTCCGGGATTCATCCGCGCCACTTTGCGGAGATTATGTGCCGGCAGTGCGGACAAATGGTGAACCACGGCGGCGCGTTTTGCCCGCAGTGCGGGGCACCCTATATGGCGCTGGCCGCGAGAGGATCATTCAATCCGAACTTCAAACTGAACCGTTGGGTGACGACCTGGCTGGCCGGGGTGGTGGTGGTTCTCTTGATTCCGATCACGGCCGGCGCGGCGCTGCCGGCGCCGATCGTCGTGACGTTAGTGGGTTTAGAGATTGCCGCGGGAGTTTATTTCTTATTGCGCGCTTTCCGGTTAGGAGGTGAGCCCGCGTGAGAAAGCTCGATCGTTACATTTGGCGGGAGATGGGGGTGCCTCTGTTTTCGGGCGTGATTGTCATTGCCATGTTGTTTATGGCGAACGACGTGATTGCCATCTTTAAGGAGTTGAATGTCGCCAATATTCCACAGGTGATGGTGGCGCAACTGGTTTTGCTGAAGCTCCCGGGCTGGCTGAGCCTGACGCTGCCGGTGGGGGTGACTCTCGGGGTTTCTCTCGCTTTATCTCGCCTGACGCGTGAAAATGAAATCACGGCGATGCGCGCGGCGGGGGTGCCGGTGCGCCGGGTGCTGTGGCCGGTGGTGGTAGTGGGCTTGCTCACCACGGTGGCGAACTGGATGGTGGTGGAGCGCCTGATCCCGTGGTCGGCCGAGCGCTACCGCGAAGTGCAAGCGCAGGTGGGGGTGCTGGGCACCGCGCCGGAATTCACTAGCAACGTGATGATGAAGCTGGACCGCTATACGGTGAGTGTGGGGTCGGTGGTTCGGCAGCCGGATGGGTCGGTGCAACTGCGCGACATTCTTGCGATGGAGCGTCCGAATCCGAATGAGGAGTGGACCTACCGGAGCAAGGTGGGGAGCTACGCCCGCGGCGTTTGGACATTGCAAGAGCCGGAAGTGCGCATCTTTGATGGCGATAGGATTCACGTATTAGAGAGCAAGGACCCCTTGCGGATTAATGAGCCGATCCGCATTGCGGACCTCTTTGGCGCGCCGATGGCCGAGGAAATGAACGCGGAGGATCTGCGCCTGGCCATCACGCAAGCTCGGGAGCGCGGGGATACCACGCGGCTGCTAGAAGTGGCTTACCACGTCAAGTTCAGCCTGCCCGCCAGTTGCCTGATTTTTGCTATCACCGGGGCGGTGACGTCCATCCGCTTTGCCCGCATGGGCGCCTTTAGTGGGGTGCTGATAAGTTTCGGTTTGGTGCTGGCTTATTACAACATTTATGTGATCTGCAAGGACATCGTGGGGCGGAATGGGTGGGCTTCGCCCATTGTCTCCGCGTGGTTGCCCAATGCGATCTTTCTTTTGATAGCGGTGCTGGTTTCGAGGCGGAACGAGTGAGGAATCTTGCTCTTATCATCGCCTTGCTTGGGGTTTGCTTGGGGTCGGCCGTAGATTACGGTACGGCCCTGAGCGCCGCCATTCGGAGCCTGCCGCCTAAAACGGAAGGGGAAGTAACCCCCACGCCCCCCTCGGGTACGCCGCCGATTCGCATTGAGCGGGCGGGAAGGGTCGAGCGAAGCGGCAAGGTGACGCGCCTTACGCAAGGCGCGGCGGTCCGCATTGGCGAGCGGAATATCACGGGTGAAACGGCCACCATTGACGAAGCCAATGACCGCGTGGAAGTGAGCGGCGGGGCAAGCGTCGTGGGGGCCGGCGATGATATCCAGGCCGAGCGGATTTCCGCGGACTTGCGCTTTCAGCGCACAAACATGACGGATGCCCGGTTCCGTCTGGGGCCAAGTTGGTTTGACGGGCGAGTGACGGATGATCTTTACGTCCGCGCGGGAGAGGCCGACGGCAATGAGCGCGGATACTTTATCGTCTCTGGGCTTTGCACGACGTGTGGCGAAGCTCATCCCCACTATCACTTAGGGGCTGATCGGATTGAGATTTATCCTTCGGACCGAATTATTCTGCGCGGGGCGAGAATCAACATCCTTGGCTCCACAATTCTTAAACTCCCGGCCCTGACGATCCCGCTCTTAGAAAATAGCAATCCTCGCTATCTGCCGCTCATCGGGCAGAGCCGAGATGAGGGTTACTTTATCAAGTCTCGATTTGCGACACCGGTGGGGAGCCGAGAAGTGGTGGACATCCTGGCCGATGCGATGAGCAAGCTCGGCTTTGGCGTGGGGGCGGAATACACCAACGCGAGCGGCACAAGCCGCGTCTATTCGCTCTTTGGCAATAGTCCTTCGCTCACGGCTAGTCAAAACTATAACGGCAAGCTTGGCGGAGGGAATCTCAGCTTTGATGGACTCTTCTTGCGGAACAACTATGCGTTTGCCCCGGAGACCACAACCACAAGCCTGCGCGCCAACTACGCCGAGGGTGGATTCAACCTTTCGGGGTATCGGACGGGCACTTCAACCTCAGGGTTTAGTTCCGTGGCCGAGTCGGTTTCGCTGCGCGACCGGCGCACCTGGGGCGTCGGGAGTTCCCGCCGGGACCAGCGCACGCGGGGTGGTCGTGGCCTCATCACCGACATCAATCTGACCTGGAATCGAAGCCAGAGTCGAGGGGTCTCGAGTGCCGTAGAGAGTGAGCGCATGGACTTGCGCTTCTTGGCTCAGCAGAACCTGGGCGCGGTGGACGCGGAACTCCTCTACGAACGAAGTATCCCCATCAGCGAATCAAGAAACTTCAACAATAACCGCGACCGTACGCCCCTTTTGAGCTTTAAATCGGACGGGACACGTTTGGGTTGGTTCCCCTCAAGTACGGGCTTAAGGTTTGACATTCAGGGCAGCCTGGGCGAATGGCGCGACCCCGTCCGCCAGCGCCCCATCTCGCGCTTCTTCTTGGATTCGGGGATTTCAGGCTCTCGACGAGTGGGGGCTCTGAGTACCACATATCAAACGCG
Organism: Archangium gephyra; assembly: GCA_943371495.1. Classification (GTDB taxonomy): domain Bacteria; phylum Armatimonadota; class Fimbriimonadia; order Fimbriimonadales; family Fimbriimonadaceae; genus JAHBTC01. The sequence continues at coordinate 8,523 of CALRVA020000098.1, forward strand.
CCTTCAGCAGGGGATTTACAGCGACGATACGGCGCAGTATGTGTTGCGCTCAGATATTCGTAGTTCTTATCAGTTTGGGCCGCAGTCTAGTCTCAATCTTTCCTATCGATATCTCAAACCCGTGGGCTTTACGCCCATCCAGTCCGACCGTACCGGGCGCGCCGACTCCCTCAGCCTGGATGCAAGCTACCAAATCGATCCTCGCACATCCCTTGGCATCCAAACGGGATACGATTTCTACTCAGGTTTCCGGGGCGTCACGCCGTGGCAACAAGTCGGGATTCGCGCGGAATATCTTGCTCCTCCGGGGCTCACGGCCCGGCTGTTTATCGACTACGATACGTTCTCTTCGGTTTGGAACCAAGGGCGCCTGGATGCCATTATCCAGCAAGGCGATTTGCGCCTAACTCTTGGTACCCGCTACGACGCCAGAAGGTCGGTGTGGGGTGGCGTGAATGCGATCGTCGAAGGTTTCCGTGCGGGGCAAGTCACGGCGGCCGCGCTGTTTGACTACAACGGCTACACCAAGCAACTAGATTCGCAGCAGTGGCAACTGATCTACGACCTGCACTGCGCGGAGATGGTGTTTGAGTTCTCCGATTCGCGCGTGGGGTTCCGGAGCGGCCGACAAATTGGCCTCTTCCTCCGCATCAAGGCGCTTCCGGGCGGCAGCCCGTTTGGCCAAGGGACGCGCGGCCAATCGCTTATCGGCCTCGGTGGCTAGCTGCTCGCGCTCGAATACGACCGCAAGGCGTGCCGCCAAAAGAGGCGTGACCCCACGAACAATCCCAGGGCCCAAACGAAGCTCAGCGTGAGGTCATGCACGGTGGCGCCCCGCGTGAGCTGACGGGCCGGCACGGTGCCCAGCAACGCAATCGGAAGCACGTATAAGAAGAATCTCTGCGCCACTAACCCGTAGATATCCACCGGGTTCCGCGCAATGGTCATCATCGTGTCGCCCAGCACCCAGAGGTTGTCCACCCTCACAAAGTAGATCCCCAACGTCATCATCGCGAAGTCGATGGAATAGTAGATGATGCCCGCGCAAAACAGGGAGAATGCGAACGCCGCCCAGTCGCCCAGGGCGGGCTGGATGCCGTCTACATTCAGACCGTAGATCAGCATGCCGATGCCGGCCAAGATGGCCCCAATCTCGTTGAAGTTAAAGCGCCGGAGGCTCACCCAAAACTGGCTATCCACCGGGCGCACCGCGATGAAGTCCAGGGTGCCCCGACGGACATGCTCAGGGATCTCCTTGACCGAAGAGAACAAGGCGTTAAAGGTGGCAATGAGCAAGAAAGCCGCGCTGCTTAGCACAAAGCCCTCGCCCTTCGTCCACCCGGCGATGCTGGTGGTGTGCGAGTAGAGAATGCTGACGACGATGGCAAAGAATGCCGCCCACACCACGTTCTCCAGCATCTTGGCGTAGAAATTCGCCTTGAATTCGAGCTCGCGCACCAGGCTACTCCGCCAGAACACTTGGTAGATCCGCGCCAGCCGCCCCATCACTTTCAGGCTACCGTATACTGGCCCGCATGGCGGGCGTGATTCTCATGGGGTTGCTTTGGCTCATGGCGGGCTGGGCGGTAGGTGCCCGGTTGCAGCACTCAGCCAAGACCCTTGATCCGGCCGAAGTTTGGGGCCTCGGGGCGCTGCTGGGCATGGGCGTTGTCGGCACCCTAGTGTTCCTCATCGGGCATCTCGGCGGCGTGGCTTTCGCGCCCTGGATCGCCGTCATTTTGCTCGGGGCCGGGGTCGTTTCCGCCGCCAAATCGCGCCCCCCGTTCAGTATCACAAAACCGGAAGGAATGGGCTTTTTCGCCATGATTGTGGCGGCTTTGTTGTTTGTTTTGGCACTCTTCGGCGTGCTGGCCCCCACCACCGAATGGGATTCGCTGGCGTACCATTTGGCCGTCCCGAAGTTGTGGATATCCGAGGGGCTCATCGCGCCAATTCCTTTCATTCACCACTCCTATTTCCCA
>CALRVA020000099.1:0-10214 GCA_943371495.1 Archangium gephyra
GAGCTTTGCCAACCAAGCCCTGTGCGCGGAATATATGGTGGCCAACGCCGCCAAACTCGGGAAGGACGTCTACAGCGTGCCGGACGACATTGATAAGAACGTCGCGCGGCTGAAGCTGGCGACGATGGGGGCCAACATTGACGTGCTGACCCCTGAGCAAGAGCAGTATCTGGCCAGCTGGCAAGAAGGCACCTAAGCCCGGCTTGAACCCGGCAAAGAAAATCCCCTCACCGGCCGCGGCCCGTGGGGGGATTCTTGTTTGGGCGGGCCGGGGTTTACGAGGGGCGACGCGTGTCGTACAGGCGGCGGGCCAGGGGTTCGGTGTGGCTGGGGCGCGGAGCGGGAAGCGCCACGGCTTCGCCCAGCACGCGCTGGGCAAACATCGCTGCGCGGGGTTGCGCCCAGTTCAGGAACCGGTCGTAACACATCTGTCCGTATTCGCCTTCCTGCTGCGCGCGCAGGCGGGCGCTCTGCTCGGCAAAAGTGAGGATGAGCAAGTCGCTGCACGCGCCCAGGATCTCCTGGTTCTTGTCGAACTTGGCCATTGTGCGTCCGGCGAGTTCAGAAATAAACGAATCTCCGGCCGCCTTCGCTCCGTCGCCGAGCTTGCGCACCAGGCGGTCGGCCAGGAAGATGCGGTTAATCTCGTTGGTGCCTTCGTAAATGCGGCTCACCCGGGCATCGCGGTAGATGCGGGCGACCGGGAACTCCTCGGTGAATCCATAACCGCCGTAGACCTGAATGCAGTCGTCCACGATCGCCGCTTCGGCCTCGGTGGTGAACACCTTGCACGCCGAACATTCAATCGCGTACTCCTCGGCAGCCTTGCGGTTGCCGTCGGGGGTGCCACCCATGGTTTCGAACGCGCGGTCAATGTTGGCCCCGGTGCGGTAGAGCATCGCCTCGGCCACAAAGTAGAACATCGCCATGTCGGCAAACTTCTGCTGGATGAGGCCGAATTCCGAGATGGCTTGGCCGAATTGCTTGCGGTCCTGGGCGTAGCCCGAGGCGTGCATGATGGCCTGGCGCGCCGGACCCATGCTCATAGCTCCGAGCTTAAAGCGCCCGATATTGAGGGCGTTGAAGGCCACCTGGTGGCCCTTGCCAATCTCATGGAGCACGTTCTCGGCGGGGACCTCGGCGTTCTCCAAAATCACGCGGGCCGTGCTACTGCCCTTGAGGCCCATCTTGTGCTCTTCGCGGCTGATGGACACGCCCGGCATGGATTTCTCGACCAGGAAAGCCGTGACGTGCTCGCCGTCCACCTTGGCCATCACCAAGAAGAAGTCGGCCCACTGCGCGTTGCTGATCCACATCTTGGTGCCGTTGAGCACGTAGTGGTCGCCGCGCCTTTCGGCTCGAGTGGTCATGGAGAGGGCATCGGTGCCGCTGTTCGGTTCGCTGAGGCAGTAGGCGCCGATCCATTCGCCGCTGGTCAACCGGGGCAGGTATTGCGCCTTCTGATCATCCGTGCCAAAGAGGGTGAGGCCAAGCTGGCTGATGCCGCTGGTGATGCCGTAGGTGACGCTAAACGCGGCGTCGTACGACATGAATTCCAAGATGCGCGCGGCGAGGTTCTTGCCCAGGCCGAGCCCGCCGTACTGTTCGCTGGCGTCGATGCCACACAGGCCCAGTTCTCCGGCCTTGCGGATCAAGCCGGGCATCAAGCCGGGCTCCTGCTTCTCCAGTCGATCCACTAGCGGGAGCACCTCGTTCAGGCTGAATTGCTCCGCCGTTTCGATCATCAATCGCTCGTCGCTGCTGGTATCCGCGACGGTTGTAATGCGGGCGGGGGTCGTCCCGAAGAACGACCCGCCTTGCTCCATCAATCCTTGTTCACTGATTGCCACTATGCTGTCCTAAGGGGGATCACCGTTGATCACCCCACGTCTGCTGAGAATAGTAGCGCGAAGACGGAACTGATTGTCCGTTCTTTGGTGTAGAGTAGGACGCATGAAGCGTCATTTGTTCGGGCGTGGCACTCTCCTGGCCCTTTCCCTCTTCGCGGCCGCCGGCGCGTGGGCCCAAGATGCCCCGGATCGCAGTGGTCTCGCTGACCTCGTGAAGCTGTCGGAAACCTATTCCGCCATGCGCAACACGCGGTTCTTTATTGCCCGCTATGACCTGTCTGACCAGTTCGACAAGTCCCCGGCGGACTACACCACTGAACTCTGGTTTGCCGAGCCGGGCAAGTTCCGCATGACGACCTACGAGGCGATGGGCGGTGGCTTCTTGGCCGTGGCCGATGGCAAGACGCTGATGGTGGACGAGCTGCAAGAGCGATTCCCGGTCCGCCTGCGCGAGGCGAAGAAGACGTTCACGGATAGCGGCAATGAATTTGGTGCGGGCCGCAACGGCTCCTACATCCTCACCCTTCTGGATGGCCCCGAGGCGATCAAAGGTGCGTTCCGCGAAGACGCGCCCATCACGACCGAGCGCAGCGGTTCGCTAGTGATCATCACCATCAAGAACAACAACGCCACGGTGACCTTCCGGGCCACGGAGGCGGGCGGCAAGATGACTTTGCAGAACGTGGAAACGGCGATGCGGTCGGTTAACAACATGGGCGATGCCAGCAACCTCCGCCGCGACGTGCTGGTGGAAGCCGCCACGGGCGAAAAGTGGGATGCGTCTCTGCTGGAAGCCAAGGCTCCCGAAGGCCAACAAGTGGTGGATGAGCGCACGGCCGCGGGCCGAGCCCAGCGTGGCGCGCTGGATCGCATGATCGAAGAAATGTTGCGCGAGCGCGAAGAAGGGGAAGGCACGGAGGACGGGAAGACCCGGTAATCAACGTACCGGCGCGCGGATTGCCCGAGAGGGTGAAGCGAGCCGGATTGCCCGATGGGCTTGCTGAGCTACGCGCCTCACTTCTGCTTTCTCGTAGCGGCTCTCATTAGTTTGGGGGGCCGCTACTTGGCGCGTCTCCCTCTTCTTTTTGCCGTCCCGGCGGCGGGCTTGGCCACACTCTTGGCCACCAGCCGGGGCCAGGTCGTCGAACCCCAAGGCGTGCCCTTGGCGGGCTTGCCGTGGGTGTTCATGGTGCTCATCGCCGCCATGGGCATGCTGGTTTTGGTTTATGCCGGGGGTTACTCGGCGGAGGACCCCAAGCGGTTCCGCCTGTTCAGCTTGCTCTACGCCTTTATGGGCGCGATGCTGGGCGTGGCGCAGGCCGGGCTGGACCCGATCAACGGTCTGTTCGAGCTCTTCATTTTCTGGGAACTGACCAGCCTCACCTCGTTCTTACTCATTGGCTACAAGCAGGGCGATGAGGCCGCACGTCGCTCGGCTCGCCAGGCCTTGCTTGTGACGGCCCTGGGCGGCCTGAGTTTGCTGGGGGGCTTGATCACTTATCAGAACGAGGGCGTCACCGACCTCAGCCTGGCCCTGATTCTGCTGGGAGCCTTCACCAAGTCGGCGCAGGTGCCGTTCCACTTCTGGTTGCCGGGGGCGATGAAGGCCCCGACGCCGGTTTCCGCGTACTTGCACAGCGCCACGATGGTCAAGGCGGGCGTCTTCCTGCTCGCCGTATTGCAGCCTCAGTTCTCGGTGCATCCGGCCTGGACCCCGACGCTGCTCATTGTCGGCGGCGTGACTTTGGCCTTCGGTGCGGTTGCGCTCTGCCGCAAGACGGACCTGAAGCAGCTGCTGGCCTATTCCACGGTGGCGAGCCTCGGCGGCATGGTGATGCTGCTCGCCATCCCCAGCCCTCTCGCGGCGGAAGCCGTGGGCGTTTTCTTCCTGGCGCATGCCCTCTATAAGGGTGCGCTCTTTATGGTGGCGGGGGCGGTGGACCACGCCTGTGGCACCCGCGACATTCACCGTCTGGGTGGGTTAGGCCAGACGATGCCGGTGCTGGGCGTGGCCTCGGCGCTGGCCGGGTTGAGTATGTTTGGCCTGCCGGGGACGGCCGGGTTTGCCGCCAAGGAACTCGGAAGTAAAGCCTTGCTCAAGAGCCAAGAAGACCTGGGTGCCCTGGCCATGGGCGGGCTGGGGGCTTGGGCCCTCGCGGGCGGCATCTTCGGGTTGCTGGCCTTGCTCCTGACTTGGCGACTGTTTGCGGGGCGCGCCCCCGATTCGGACATCCATCCGCATAAGGTGCCGCTGTCTATGTCCCTGCCCCCCCTGATCCTGGGCGTGGCGGGATTCTTGATGATCTTCCTGGCCCCGGCCGGCCCGCAGCAGTGGGTGCAAGAAGTGCAAGCCAGCTTGGGCCACCCGCGTGAACTCAAGTACGGCTGGCAGGCTTGGTACGGAGTGGATGCGGCGCTGGGGGTCTCGGCGGTGGCTTGGGCATTGGGCTTGGTGCTCTTTGCGATGTGGCCGCGCTGGCAGCCCGACACCAGCCCTTGGGCGACCGCCGCCAGCGACACCGCCCACAAGCTCGGCCGCGCCGTTCTCAACGTCGGGGAGCGGGTAACGAGGGTCACGCAATCCGGTTCGCTCACCAACTACGTGGCGCTCACCTGGGCGTCCGTCGCGGGCGTGGTGGGCGTGGTGGCGTGGCGGCTCTTTGCTCAGCCCCAGAATCCCGGTCTCAACCTCACAATCACGTCGAAGAGTGGTCCCGAGGTTTTGGTGCTCATTGTGATGGTGGTGGGGGCAGGCGTGGCCGCCATCACTCAGCGACGGCTGTTTGCCGCTTTGTCCCTCGGGGCATTGGGGCTGGGGGTGGCGGTGTTCTTCTTGCTCCATGGCGCTCCTGATCTCGCCATGACTCAAGTCGTAGTGGACACGCTCACGGTCCTCCTGATCGTTTTGGTGTTCTTCCGGTTGCCCCGCTTGGTCCGGCAGACCCAAATGTTGCGAAAGGTGCGAGATGTCACGATCAGTCTGGGCGTGGGGGCGGCCATGACCGTGTTCACCCTGGCGGCCATGGGGGCGGAGCGCCCCGTGAACACCGCGCTGTGGGTGGCCGAGCGCACCTACACCGAAGCCTACGGGCGGAATATCGTCAACGTGATTCTGGTGGACTTCCGGGGCATTGACACCATGGGCGAGATTGCCGTCCTCGGGATCGCCGCCTTTGGCGTCACCGCCTTGCTGAGGCTCCGCAACCGCGAGAACCTCCCCACGACGGAGGTGGCGGAATAGACTCCCTCATCCTGCGCGCGGGGGCCCGGTGGTTGCTGCCGGTGTTCTTGGTGTTTAGCGTGTTCCTGCTGTGGCGGGGCCACTACCTGCCGGGTGGCGGGTTCAGCGGGGGCCTGGTTGCGGCGGCGTCGGTCATTCTTTACGGCCTGGCGCATGGCTACCGGGCGGCCCGCTCTTTCCTGCGGTTTCCGCCGCAGTCATTCATTGTGTTTGGGCTCAGCATCGCCGCGCTCTCGCCCCTCTGGGCGGTGGTGCGCGGGGAACCGTTCATGAAAGGTGTCTGGACCTCGGTGAAGGGGGCCGACCCGGAACCGATCGCCCTCGGCACGCCCTTCCTGTTCGACATCGGGGTCTATTTCTTGGTCATTGGGGTGGTGCTAACCATCGTGCTTGAACTCGGGGAGGACGAAGAGTAATGGACGCCCTCTACGCGGTGGTGGTCGGGTTCTTGTTCGCCATTGGGGTGTATCTCATCCTTCAGCGGCCGCTGGTCAAGCTGCTGCTCGGCATTGCGGTGCTGGGCAATGCGGCCAATCTTATGATCTTTGTGTCCTCCGGGGCGCGTCGCCTGCCGCCGCCGCTCATCCCGGATGGCGAAAAGGTGGTGACGACCCCCATCGCCGACCCCATTGCGCAGGCGCTGATTCTCACCGCCATCGTCATCGGGTTTGGGGTGCTGGCCTTTGCGGTGGTATTGGTCCACCGCGTCCACCAGACCTCCCAGATTGATGGCTTCGACGAACTGACCGAAGGGGTGGGCACGGAGTGATCTATTCCAACCTGCCCGCCCTGGTGCTGGCTACGCCGCTGCTACTCGCGTGCGCCTGCTTCGCCTTCGCGCGGCGGCGACGGGTGGTGCAACTGGTGAGCCTGCTGGGCGGGGTCGGGTGGCTGGGCTTGGCGGGCTATCTGGCGGCGCAGGTCCACGCGCATGGCCCCTTCGTGACGGAAGTGGGCGGCTGGGATCGCCACTACGGCATCTCCTTTGTCGCCGACCCGCTGGGCGCGCTGATGGTGGTGCTGGCGGCCTTCATTCAGCTCGCGGTGGGGCTAGCTGCACACGCCCGCCTGGACCGCAAGGCCGAAGCCTTTTGGTATCACGGGCTCACCTATTGCCTCGCCTTCGGGGTGACGGGGGCGTTCCTCACCGCCGATCTCTTCAACCTGTTTGTCTGGTTCGAAGTCCTGCTCATCAGCAGCTTTGTGCTGATGGTGCACGGGGGCTCCGACCAGCAATTGGCCGGGGGAATGAAGTACGTCACGCTCAATCTCATCTCCAGCGTGATGTTCCTGGCCGGGTGCGGGTTGACATATGCCCACACGGGCACTCTCAGCTTTGTGCAACTCGCGCAGGTGGGCATTCCCGATGGTCCGGCGGCCCTGTTGGTACTGGCGTTTATGCTCAAGGCTTCGGTGGTGCCGCTGGCATTCTGGATGCCGGCCAGTTACCCGGCCGCGCCCACCTACACCATTGCCTTGTTCTCGGCCTTGCTGACCAAAGTGGGGTGCCTGGCCCTGCTGCGCACCCTGGGCTTGCTGCAGAACGAGATCTGGTACACGGTGCTGGGCATTGGAGGTGTGCTCTCCATCTTAGTGGGGTCGTTCGGGCTCATCGGGCAAGCGAACCTCCGGCGGATGCTCTCGTTTTCCAGCGTTAGCCAGGTGGGCTATATCGCCATTGCCATTGCCCTGCAGCAACCGGCGGTGGTGGCGCTGCTCATTGTCAATCACGCTCTGGCCAAGGGTGGGTTATTCCTGGTGGCGGGCGAGATGGAACGGTTGACCGGGCAGACGAACTACCGCGACATGCGCGGGCTGGCGGAGCGGTCTCCGGCCCTCACCTGGGCGTTTGCGGTGCTGGCCGCGAGCCTGGCGGGGCTGCCGCCCACGCTCGGGTTCTTTGCCAAGTGGGATTGGCTAAGCGAGATGGCGGACCGGCCGTTCTTGGTGATCTTGGGGTTGGTGGGCAGCGCAGCGACGCTCTACGGGATGGTCGATGTGTATTTGCGCGCCTTTGCCACACCCAGCGAGGAGACCTTGGGCGAAGATGTGAAGCCGCTCAGCCGCCGCCGCCAGTGGCTGATGAATGTGGGGCTGGGGAGCCTGGTGGTGGCGCTGGTGGCGCTCTCGTCTTCGCCGGTGGTGAACGACCCGGTGCGCCAGGCCGGGGCGGCCTTTGGGGTGCCCGTAGTCTCAACCGCGACCGAGGAGGTGCGCCCGTGATTTACCTGTACGTCATCCTGGCCGGGCTGTGGATGGCTCTCAATGACCAGTACACGCTGGGCGGATTCATCTTCGGCCTCGGGCTGGCCATCTTGGTGATGAGCCTCCTGCGGTCCATCAATGTGGCCACCCCGCCGCTGTCGTTGACGCGCATCGGCAAGGGCGCCGAACTGGTGGTCTACTTCCTGTGGGAGCTGGTCTTGGCCAACATCCGGGTGGTGCCGGAAGTGTTCCGACCGACCTCCGAACTCCGCCCGGCCATTGTGGCCATCCCGCTTACGATTACCGAAGAATCGCAAATTGCGCTGTTGGCAAATCTTGTTTCGTTAACGCCAGGGACGCTTAGCTTGCACGTATCTAAGGATCGTTCCCAGCTTTACGTCCACGTGCTGCGGTTGCCCGAGGAAGGGCCGGCGGCGGTGGTGCGCGATATCAAGCAGGGCTTTGAGCGCCGCATCATGGAGGTGTTCGCCGCGTGAGCTACGCCGATATGCCCTGGATTCTGCTGGCCGTGCTGGGCGTGGGGGCCTTGGGCGCCCTGGCGAGCCTGATTCGCGGGCCGCACCTCACCGAGCGGGTGATTTCGCTGGACCTGATGGCCACCATGGCGGTAGCGGCGGTGGCCCTGCTGGCCATGGCGAAGGGGCAGCCGGTGTACCTGGATGTGGCGCTGGTCATTGCCCTGGTGGCCTTTGTGGGGAGCGTGGCGTATGCCCGCTACGCCGAAGCCGGACGGGCTAGCCGGCCACGCCCGGAGACGGTTTCTTCTCGTGATCGCGGGCAAAACCAGGCGCAGGACCAGGCTCGCACGGAAGCCCGGGAAGACGGAGGGGCCGACGCATGAGCCCGCGCGAGATCGTGGTGGTGGCGCTGGCCGGGCTGGGGACGGTGTTCATCCTGCTCTCCGTGGTCGGCCTGCTGCGGATGCCGGACCTCTACATGCGGATGCAGGCGACCACAAAGGCGACGACCCTGGGGCTGCTGCTGGTGATGGCGGCGCTAAGCGTGCACTTTGCCCAGCCCGGCGAGACCGTGAAGGCGGTGCTGGTAATCCTGTTCTTGTTCCTGACGCAGCCCATCGCGGCGCATATGATTGCGCGGGCGGGCTACCGCACCGATGTGCCGCTGTGGAAGGGCTCCGTGACGGATGAACTGGCGGCGGCCGAGTCAGCGAGTAGAATAGAAGATCCTTCGGGCCTGTAGCTCAGTGGTGAGAGCGGGCGGCTCATAACCGCTTGGTCGTGGGTTCGATTCCCCCCAGGCCCACCCGGATCATCCTTTCATGGTGCCGATGTTTTCGGGCGTTGAGCACCAAGCAAGGCCGCATTCGGAGTTATTGCCTCGCCGCCCCCTAGCTTCACTCGCACCGTTCCAGGACCTACAATGTTGTACATCAATCCGAGGTCAAAAGAAACTTGATCTCTCATCCCCACGCTGTAGCCATTTTCCGTCTTCAGATGAGCGAATGACTCTGGGAAATACTTGACGACCGTTTCGAATGGAAGAGATTGGCCTTCTTTGGCTGCTTTGTAGATTTCATCGGGAACCCCGAATTCGTTACTAGCTTTGTCAAGGAGAGCGTCGTATGCATCGCTGAGCGCAGAGACATCGTCACCTCGCCGATATGTACCACGAGGAGCGTCTGCGATGATGAGGATCGATTCTGCGAGGTCTTCAGCATCCCATTTGCCCTTTATGAAAATTGGAGCATCCCATACCTTTGGATCAATGTTGAAGAAAAGGCCACACTCTCGATTGATTCGTGTGACTGCCTCGTGGATCGTGGTGAGCTGGCCGGCTTCCCAATCAATGACTTGATGGCTTGCATCAATCGGTTTGACTTCTGGTACCGGTTTCAAAGTCATTGGTCGGCTGGGCTTTGGAGTCAGAGGCTTCTCAAAGAATTTGGAGACAGTCCCCGGGGCCGAAGATATCGTCATTCTGAGGCTCAAAATGATTCTCGCTTGAAAATCCTCTGGCTTTTCTGCTATTGCCCCCATGCCAAACGGATGTGAACGCATGGCATTGCGGCTCACGTAGCTAGCATTAGAGTCAAGCTCCGACAAGGGCATTCCGCCATCAAGAAGTTGATCTAGTTGCTCGGACGTTGCCCCCAGCAGCCAAGTATGGAAAACCCTGCCACGTGGCGCACTGGCAATGGCGGAGGCAGGTGGAACTCGATAAACTACGAGTCCGGTGCCTTGAGCCTTTAGATCCCGAGCATATGTCAGGGCGAACTCCCCGAGCCAAGTTTGGGGTATCGGGTGCAGCTTGTTGTCAAGGTCAATAGCAAGTGAGATATTTGCAACGTCGATGATTATCGGCGATGTAACTTCTTCAAGAAGATTGACATACATTTCCTCCTTGTCGACCCACATTGGCGACTGCTTCAGGGAGCTAGCCGCATTCTGTGCTATCCCCACCGAAGTCAGTGCGGCAAGTCCAAGAACGATCGTTGCAATGTACTTGTGATTACTCATTGGCACCGCCTATGCCGAAGCACTCTTCAGGCTCTTGCGTGATCCATAGGTGATTGAATGGCACTTCTACAAATACTCCGATGTCATGAGGGTCGTAAGGCGGGTAAGCCGTTCCCAGATAGGATGAATTCACAGCCCAGATGTTAACGGTTAAGTGCGTGCTAGGACCAAATGACCCATTGCGAACCCAGGCTACCGATGGATAGTAGAAAGCCCACGGTGTTCCGCTGCTGGTAATGTAAAAACCCCATCCTGTTGGACGCGTGCCTGACAAGTACCAAGTACCGTTACCGCCATGTTCACAGTGCAATGCTGTGACGCCGCCTAGCCATTTCGAGAAAGGTTCTCCGTGCGGAGGGGGAGTAGTCTCCGCATGGGCTAAGGTTGCAAGCAAGGCCATGGCGACGAAGGAGGTCGATT
>CALRVA020000100.1:0-10188 GCA_943371495.1 Archangium gephyra
AAACGGGCGCATCCGCCACGTTTACGCCTGCGAAACCCGCCCCCGCATGCAGGGTTTGCGCCTCACAGCGTGGGAGCTGATGCAGGAGGGCATCCCGTTCCACATGATCGCGGATAGCGCTGCCACCAGCATCCTGGCCCGGGGCGAGATTGATGCGATCTTCGTCGGGGCGGACCGCATCGCCGCCAACGGCGACACCGCCAACAAGATCGGCACCTTCATGCTGGCGGTGGCGGCGGAGCGCTTTGGTGTGCCTTTCTACGTGGTCGCGCCGAGTTCGACCATTGACCCCCAAACCCTGCACGGCCGCGATATCCCGATTGAAGAGCGCGCGGCGGAGGAGATCACCGAGATTGAAGGCGTGCGCATTGCCCCCGAAGGATGCCCGGTGTTCAACCCGGCCTTCGATGTGACCCCGCACGAGTTCATCACCGGCATCATCACGGAGCGCGGCGTCCACCGCCCGCCTTACATCTTCACGGCGGCGGACCTGGCATGAACTTTGTCGAAATCATTGCCCGGCGACGCGACGGACAGGCTTCCATGCCCGGCGACTTAGCGGCGGTGGCGCAAGGCGCGGCGGATGGTTCCGTGCCGGATTATCAGCTGGCGGCGTGGCTGATGGCCGCGTTTTTGAACCCGCTGAGCACCCAAGAAACGGCGGAGCTCACCCTGGCCATGGCGCAGAGCGGGGAAGTGCTGGACCGCTCCGGCCTGCCGCATCCGTGGTTCGATAAGCACAGCACGGGCGGCGTGGGCGACAAGACCACGATTGCCCTCCTGCCCATCCTGGTGGCCTGCGGGATGACGGTGGTGAAAATGTCCGGGCGCGGCCTAGGGATGACCGGCGGCACCATTGACAAGCTGGAAGCGGTGCCGGGGTTCCGAACCGATTTGGAACCCGAAGCCATGCTGGACCTCGCCCGGCGCACCGGCCTGGCCCTGAGCGGGCAAACACCCCGCCTAGCCCCGGCGGATAAAGCGCTCTACGCGCTGCGCGACGTGACGGGCACGGTGGCCAATGTGCCGCTCATCACGGCTAGCATCCTCAGCAAGAAGATTGCCGCCGGGGCCGAGTGCGTGGTGCTGGATGTGAAGTGCGGTAGCGGCGCCTTTATGAGCGACCTGCAGGCCGCCCAAACCCTCCGCCAAAGCCTGGTGCAAACCGGGGAAGCGGCGGGGCTGCGCGTGGTGGCGCGGGTGACCGACATGGACCAGCCCCTGGGGGCGGCCGTGGGCAATGCGCTGGAAGTGAAGGAGGCCATCCGCGTGGTGCAGGGTGCCGAATTGAGCCCGACCGAGGCGCGATTCCGGGATTTGTTGCTGGAGTTCGCGCGCGACAGCCTGGCCGTGGCGGGCATTGACGCCGACCCGGCGGAAGCCATTGCCAGTGGCCGCGCGGCGGAAGTGATGCGCCAATGGTTTGCCGAGCAGGGCGGCGATGGGTCCGTTTTTGATGATGATGCGTGGGCGGTGGCCCCAGTGCAGCGCACCATGGTGGCCGAGCGAGCGGGCACGGTGGAGGAGGTTTCGGCGCACGGGGTGGGGCATGCCGTGCTCAACTTGGGCGCGGGCCGCCGCACTAAAGAGGACACCATCGACCCGAGCGTGGGCGCTACTGTGCACGTGGCGGTTGGCACCCGGGTGCAAGCCGGGGAGCCCCTCGTCACCATCCACGCGGCGAGCGAGGTGGATGCCGATGCCGCCGAGGCCATGCTCCGCCAGGCCATCCAGGTGGGAGAAGGGGATGTCGCCCCTCGCCCCTTGTTCTTGGATGAGAGCTGATTAGTCATTCCGAATCCGGAAGCCAAAGCTGGGCGGTTCGACGGTGATCGTGCCGCTCATCTTCACATTGTTGTTGCTGCTGTCCATCTTCACGGTCACGCCGTTGCGCTCCATGCGTTCCAGGCTGTCCGCAATGCGCTTGAGTTGCTGGTCGCTGGCCGAGCTCTGGGCCGCTGCGCCCCCAGCGCGGGCAAGGGTGCCCATGAGGCCGCCGCCAATGACAATGCCCAGGGCCAAAACGAAGAATGTGCGGGATCGCTCCATTCCTAAACGTTACTTGCTGGGTGTGCCACCATGCTATGCATGAGCTTTCGGTTACGACCCAACGTGTTGCGCATGCGGCCCTACGTGCCGGGTCGCCCGATTGATGAGGTCAAGCGCGAACTCGGCCTGACTGATGTGGTGAAGCTGGCCAGCAACGAAAACCCGCTCGGCCCCTCGCCCTTGGCGCAGAAGGCAGTGGCCGACGCGGCCCGCCACATGCACCTCTACCCGGACGCCTCCGCGCACGATTTGCGGCATGGCCTGGCGCAACACTTGGGTGTGGAGCCCAACATGCTCGCCTTCGGCAATGGCAGCGACGAGTTGATTCACCTCTTGGGCTTGGTGTTTTTGGGCCAGCCGCAAGACAATGTGGTGGTGGGCGACCCCTCTTTCGTCCGCTACGATGCCGCTGCCCAACTTTCGGATGTCCGGCTAACCAAGGTGGCGGTGGACGAGCACTGGCGCCTGAACCTGGACGCCATGGCTGAGGCCTGCGACGCTCACACCCGCCTCGTCTTTGTCGCCAACCCGAACAACCCCACCGGCACCTTGGTGGACCACGCTACGGTCACTCGATTATTGGACCGCATGCCCCCGGGGGCGGCGCTGGTGCTGGACGAAGCCTATCGCGAGTACGCCTGCGACGTGCCGGGTTACCCGGATGGCCTGAGCTTGATTGCGGAGGGCCGACCGGTGGTGGTGATGCGCACCTTTAGCAAGGCTTACGGGTTGGCGGGCCTGCGCTTGGGCTACCTGGTGGCCGCGCCCGAACTGATTGACGCCCTGGAACGGGCGCGTGAGCCGTTTAACGTGAACTCGCTGGCCCAAGTGGCGGCGCTAGCCGCCCTGCAAGATCACGAGCACCTGCAGCGCAGCAAGGATGTGAACAAGGAGGGCTTGGCCCGCATTAGCGCGGCGGCGGCCGGGCTGGGACTGGAAGTACTGCCCAGCTACGCCAACTTCGCCTGCGTGAAGGTGGGCGATGCCAAGGCGGTTTACGAAGCGCTGCTGCGCCAGGGTGTGATTGTGCGTCCGGGCACGGGCGTAGGGATGCCGGAGTTCATCCGGGTGAGCATCGGCACACCGGCGGAGGTCAGCCGCTTCCTCGAAGCCCTGCCCATCGCGTTGGGTTCGGTCACTTCGTCCTCCTAAGGCAACCCGGGGCGGGGTGCGGCGTAAACTGAGGTTAGGTAGCCTTCGCCACGCCCATGGACGCTTTTCAAGAGATCGAGACCCTCATTCGCTCCAAGTACCCGATCATTTGGGTCACGACCTGGGAAGAGCGCCGCGTGGAGCGCGGCATGGCCGAGCTGGCCACCAAGCTCAATCGCTCTCTGCACACCTGGAGCGTGACGCAGGGGCTGAAACCGGGCCTGAGCACCGGCAAGACCAGCAACCTGCCGGCGGAGCTGGAAGTGTTGGCCCAAATGCACGAAGCGCCGGAATACACGGTGTTCTTGGTCAAGGACTTCCACCCCTACATGCGGGATAACCGCGTGGTGCGCCTGTTGCGCGACCTCAGTGGCCGCCTCCGCACCCGCGCGCAAACGCTGATCCTGACCTCGCCGATGCTGACGTTGCCGCCGGAATTGGAAAAGGAAGTCACTGTGATTGAATTCCCGATGCCGGACGCCGCCGTGATCAACGCCCAATTGGATTCGATCATCAGCAGCCTGGCGGGCAACGACAAGGTGGATCTGAACCTTGAACCGGATGAGCGCGAGCTGATTGTGAATGCGGCCCAAGGGCTGACCGCCGATGAAATCGAGAGTGCCCTGGCCCGCAGCTTGGTGATCGAGAAGCGGTTGTCACCTTCGCTGATCGTGGAGGAGAAGAAGCAAATCGTCCGCAAGTCGGGGATTCTGGAGTTCTATCCGGTGCAGCAGGGCATGAAGGATGTCGGCGGCCTGGAATTGCTCAAGGAATGGCTGGATAAACGCAAGGGAAGCCTGACTCAAGCTGCCCGCGACTTCGGTATCCCGTATCCCAAAGGGGTTTTGCTGATGGGGGTGCAAGGGTGCGGAAAATCCTTGGTCGCCAAGGCCATCGCTAACGCCTATCGCCTGCCCATTCTCAAGATGGACGTGGGCCGGATTTTTGGGGGTTTGGTAGGCCAAAGTGAGGAAAATATGCGCAAGGCGATCCGCATTGCGGAGAGCTTGGCCCCCTGCGTTCTGTGGATTGACGAGTTGGAAAAGGGCTTTGCGGGCACGGGTTCCAGCGGAGTGAGTGATAGCGGCACGACGGCGCGCGTTTTCTCCACCTTTTTGACGTGGATGCAGGACAAAACGAAGCCCGTCTTCTTGGTGGCGACGGCCAACGACGTGACGGCCTTGCCGCCGGAGCTCCTCCGAAAGGGTCGTTTTGATGAAGTGTTTTTCATCGACCTGCCTGCCGCCAAGGACCGCGCCTTGATCTTCAAGATTCACCTGGAGAAGCGCGGACGTAAAGGGAGTAAGTTTAAGCACAAAAATCTGGCCGAAGCTACGCGCGGATTCAGCGGGGCGGAAATCGAGCAAGTGGTCATCGGGGGCTTGCACCACGCCTTTGACGAGGGGCGTGAGCTCACGATGAAGGACTTGCTGGACGAGGCGGCCGCCCAAGTGCCGCTGAGCCGTATGATGGCCGAGGACATCGCTCTGCTGCGGAATTGGGCGAAAATGCGCGCCCGGCCCAGTGCGGCGGAAACTGTGGAATCGGATTAATTGTTGAATCCGGACATGGCCAAGGCGCTTTTGCTGGTGGGGTTGGGGCTGAGTTGGGGTTGTAGCCCCGCCCCGAGCGAGCCAACCCCCGTTCAACCCACCACGACCGCCGCGCGCACTGCTAACCCCGACACGCGCCGGGTGGTGGTGGTGATCAACACCAAGAGCCCGGATAGCCAGGCCGTGGGGGCGTACTACATGGACAAGCGGGGTATCCCCGCCGATGCGGCCATCCATATCGCGTGCCCGCCGGGGGAAGAAATCTCCCGCGAGGAGTTCGACCGCGCGATTGCCACTCCGGTTCGGGAGAAGATCAAGCAACTCGGGCGCCGCACGGACTTTGTGGTGCTCACTCAGGGCGTACCCATCCGCATTGGCGACAAGTGGGGGCCCTCGGTGGACTCCATGCTGGCCGGGGTGCCATCCCCCATCAAACCGATCACGACGATCAACGCGGAGAATGTGAACGGGGCGGTCCACCCCTACTTCCAAGCCGATGAGCCGTTCAATAGCGAGAAGTACTCCATGTGGCTGGTGACGCGCCTCACCGGGCCGACCGTGGCCGATGCCAAGGCTCTGGTGGATCGCTCTCTCAAGGCCGAAGCGGGCAAGGGGCCGTTCCTCTTCGATCAGGCCGCCAACCGCAACACCGAAGACTACGCCCGCCTGCAAACCCGGATGTCGGAGGCCGTCGCCAACCTCAATCGGCGGGGGTTCCAGGCCGAGCTAGACGAAAAGCCCGCCTTCGCGGACCCCGGCCAGCCCCTGATGGGCTATGTGAGTTGGGGGAGTAACGATGGCGCCTTTCGCGCCGATGTCTACCGGCAAATCAAGTTCAAACCGGGTGCCATCGCGGAGACTTTCGTGAGCACCAGTGCCCGCACCTTTGGCCCGGCGCAAGGGGGGCAGTCACTGATTGCCGACCTCATCCGGGGTGGTGTCACGGGCGTGAAGGGCTACGTCAGCGAGCCCTACACCTTCGCCATGGCCGACCCGCAGGTGCTCTTTGACCGGTACACCCGGGGCTATACGCTGGCGGAATCGTTCTATGCGGCCAGCCCAATCCTGAAATGGAAGGACCTCGTGATCGGCGACCCGATCTGCCGGCCGTACCCGCAAAAGCCTAGCGAAACAGGTTCTTGAGGTCTTGCTTCAGGCGTTCGGTGGGGAGGCCGATGACGGTGTTGATGTCGCCTTCTAGTCTCTCGATGAACGCCTTGGCCCCGCCTTGATAGCCGTAGGCACCGGCCTTGTCCATCGGTTCGCCGCCGGCGACGTAGGCTTGGATTTCGGCCTGGGAGAGAGTCCGGAAGGTCACGCGGGCCGTCTCGGTGAAGGCAGCCATGCCCCCGGGCCAGCGCATCGCCACGCCCGTCACCACCACGTGCGTCTTGCCGCTCAGCGTCCCTAATATGCGGCAGGCGTCGGCTTCGTCTACCGGTTTGGCGTATTGCACCCACGCGTTGGCACCCTCAAGCGCCACCACGGTGTCCGCCCCGATCACCAGTGAATCGGGATACGCCGCAAATACGGCGGAAGCCTTCTCTCGGGCCAAGCGCTGCGCCGTCACCCAGGGGTCGGGGTCGCCCAGGGCTTCCTCATCGAGGTCGGCGGGATGTACCGAAAACTCGCCCACAATCGGCCCCAGGAGATCCTGGCGGCGCGGGGAAGCACTCGCCAGGACGACCGGGTAGGGGAGCTTCATTTAGGCCGTAACGCTTTGGCGGGCCAGGAGCCGCTGGATCACGTAATCCGCTTGCTCATCCGAAAGGTGGTGCCCCACCGGCAGGCTAAAGCACTGCTTGCTCACGCGCTCCGTCACCGGCAGGCTGCCCGCTCCGCCGCCGAAGTGGGCGTAGGGTTCGTGCAGGTGCAGCGGCACCGGGTAGTAGATGGCAGAGTCAATCCCGTCTTCCTTCAGGCCAGCCATGATCGCATCGCGATCATCATGGCGCACCGTGTATTGGTGCCAGGTGCACTCGTTGTTCGGGCGGATGTACGGGATGCCATAGCTGCTATCGGCCAGAGCGGCTTGGTAGCGCTCGGCAATCTCGGCGCGGCGCGCATTCCACTCATCCAGCTTCGTCAGCTTGGCGCACAGCACGGCGGCTTGCAGTTCGGCCATGCGGCTGGTGTAGCCAATCTCGTCGTAGTAATAGCGCTCGCGGCCCATGCCGTGCACGCGCAGGCTCTTGCTGCGGCGCGCCACTTCATCGTCGTTGGTCAGCAGCAGTCCGCCGTCGCCGGCCGCGCCCAGGTTCTTGGTGACATAGAAGCTCACACCCGCGCAGACGCCAAATCCCCCGGCCATCACGCCGTCTTGGCTGGTGACGATGGCCTGGGCGGCATCCTCCAGCACCATCAGGTTGTGGCGCCGGGCGATGTCCATAATGGCCGGCATATCGCAAAGCTGGCCGAAGAGGTGGATGGGAAGAATCGCCTTGGTGCGAGGTGTAATGGCCGCTTCGATCAGGTCCGGATTGATATCGAACGTGTTTTCAATCACGTCCACAAACACCGGCACCGCGCCGACTTGGACAATCGTTTCGACCGTGGCCACAAAGGTGAACGCGGTGGTGATGACCTCATCGCCCGGACCGATGCCCGCCGCCTGCATGCCGATTCGCAGGGCATCGGTACCGCTATTGAGAGCGATGCCGTGCTTCACGCCGTGGCGCTGGGCCAGTTCGGTTTCCAGTTGCGTGTTCCATTTGCCCAGAACATAGGCCCCCGTTTCCATGATTTCGGCAATGGCGGGGTCAATCAGGTGGCGTACTTCTTTGTACTGGCCAGGAATGTCCAAGAACGGGACACGCATGGTTGCAGTTTAGCGACTTTCGGAGTACGCCGCGCGGGCGGGGTGACTATCGGGACCGGGTGAGGAGACCGCCGCCGTCCTTCTTCCAGTTGTCGCCTTCTTTGAACTCTAGGATGAACTCCAGCTTGTCGCCCTCGGCCTTCGCCAGCGTGCTGCGGCTCACCATGGTCATCCCCATCACTTCCCAGGGGTCGCTGACGGTGACGAGACGGCCATCCTTGTAGTCACCGGCCTCCGTGCGGGCGGGGCCACCCCAGCTGGCAAAGGCCCAGATGCGGAACTTGCTCATCTTGGGATCATAGGTGAGATAGACCACTTCGTCCATGGTCATGTCGCCCAGGGTGTTCTTGGAATTGAACTGATAGTAGTGCCCACCGATCGCCGGTTGGATGTCCATCACGGTCTTGATGTCGCCCATGGTGGAGGTCATCGTGCCGCTCCATTGGCCCACCATCCACTTGATTTGATCGAGTTCCCTGGGCGGGGCGGCGAGCGGGGATTCCTGAGCGTTAAGGGCAGGGACGAGCCCGGCAACAAGCATCAAACCGGCAACAAGGCGACGGGTCATGATGTGCGAGAGTACCCAAAGAGGGGGTAGGTGCGGGGCAAGATTGTTGCGTGGCAAGCGGCAGAATCTGGATTGCACGGCACGGCGAAACGGACTGGAACCGCGAAGGCCGCGCCCAGGGCCAATCCGATATCGCACTCAACGCCCGGGGCCGCGCGCAGGCCGTGGGTTTAGCCCGCCTGCTGGCCGATACCCCCATTGCCCACATCTGGAGCAGCGATCTCAGCCGCGCCCGCGAAACCGCCGCCGCCGTGGCCGCCGCGCGGGGGCTGCCCATCCAAGAAGACCCCCGCCTGCGGGAACGGGGCTTTGGCGACTGGGAAGGGCTGCACTTTGATCTCCTGCGCCAGCAGTTGCACGATCTGACCCACCCCGATGACCCCTACGCTCTGCACGCCACACCCCCGGGCGGCGAATCGGCACTGATGGTGCGGGCGCGAGCGGAGTTATTCCTCAATAACTTGCCCCACCACCAAGATGTCCTGATCGTTACGCACGGGATGACCGGCGCGATGCTGGTGTCGGCCCTGCTGCAGGCGCCCGCCCACCTGGGGCTCTCTTTCCGGTTTGGCAATGCCGCGTTCTCGGAATTCGAGCGGAACGCGCGCACCCCGTGGCGGCTGGTCCGCTACAATCAAGAACCCCATGTTGAAGCCGCCGCGCCCGTTCTCCCCTAGCGCGGGGGCGGCCCTCTCGGCCGTCTTGCTCATGCTGGCGTTCCCGCCGTTCGATCTGCGGTGGCTGGTGATGGTGGCGCTGGTGCCCTGGCTGGTCAGCATTCGGGGGCAAGAAGCCCGCGCCGTGCGCCGCAGTGGCCTCGTTTTCGGAGCGATTTTCTACGGCTACCAGATGTGGTGGGTGGTGCCCTTTGTCTATAAATGGACCGGCAGCCTGGTAAGCGGGCTCGTGCCGTGGGTGGTCACGGTGCCGATTGCCATGAGCTACTTTTGGCTGCAGGCCAGCTGGATGGGCGCGGCCGAACGCCAGGGCCGTGCGTGGGTCATCCCCTTGCTGTGGGTGGCCATGGAGTTCATCCGCAGCTACATCCCCGGCCTCGCGTTCCCGTGGGGGCACATGGCCACTCCGCTCTGGCCCTTCCCGGCGGTGTTGCAGTCGGCAGCGCTGGGCGGCATCTTCTTGGTTAGCGCCTGGGTGGTGCTGGTCAACCAGTGGCTGGCCGAGTGGCGCTGGCCCCGGGCCGATGGCGCGATGAACCGGTGGCGCACCGGGGCGGCGGTGGTCATCGTGGCTTTGTTTGGTTATTCCTGGTGGCGGGCCAGCACGCCTCCCGAAGGCAACTGGCACGTGGTGGCCGCCGCCCAGCCGGGGGTGGACCAAGCCTTCACCCCGGTGGAAGAGGAGCGCATCCGGCTGGATGGGGCCGGACCGGAACTGATGGCCGACGCCGAACGGGCCGGCGCCGAATTGGTGGTGTTCCCCGAAGGTTTCGCCTCCCCCAGCGAGTCCGTGGTGCCCACGGCGGTGCTGGGCTATCCCCCGGCGGTGCCCGTCATCTTGGGCGGCAACCTGGTGCAAGGTGGCAAGCGGTATCAAACTGCATACTCCTGGGACGGCATGCAGTGGAAGCACGCCAACAAAACCCGCTTGGTGGTGTTCGGCGAATACGTGCCCGGGCGCGACGTATTGCCGTTCCTCAAGAATTTCAACCTCCCGGCGGGGGACCTGACCCCCGGCGACCGCGTGCAAAGCCTGCCGGTGGGGCCGTTCCAGGCGGGGCCGCTGCTGTGCTTTGAGGGGCTCTTCCCCGACCTCGCGCTGGCGCAGCAGCAGGCCGGGGCGCAACTGCTTACGGTGCAAGCGATTGACGACTGGTACGCCGCCACCCCCGCGTGGGAGCAGCTGTATCCGGGGGCGGTGTTCCGGAGCATCGAGGCAGGCCTGCCCGTGGTGCGGGCCGGGAGCAAAGGGCGGAGCTACATCACCGACGCGCGCGGGAACATCGTGGCGTGGCTGCCGCACCGCGACCAGGGCCTGCTGACGGCGCGAGTGCGCGTGCCCGCCGGGGGCGATGGCTGGACGGGGCGGAT
>CALRVA020000101.1:0-9935 GCA_943371495.1 Archangium gephyra
ATTGACGAAATCATCGCGCGGGTCGGGCGAGCCTTGGCGGCGGTGGCGGCCAACGCCTAAGGGGTCCTAGTGAAGCGGAACCGTTCTCACGAGTTGAAACGTTACAATCACTGTATGCGCACGATTTCCAAATTGGCGATGATTTCGGCGGCGGCTTTGGCCCTTTCTGCTATGGGCGTGGCGCAAGAGCGCGGCCAGCAGCATGTGGGCAAGCCGGCACCGGCTTTTACCATGAAGACGACCACGGGGGCCACGATCACCAGCCAGTCGCTGCGCGGCAAGGTTGTGCTCCTGGACTTCTGGGCGACCTGGTGCGGCCCGTGCAAGGCGGCCAGCCCGTTCATGCAGGATCTGCACAAGCGGTACTTCGATCGCGGTCTCCGCGTGATTGGTGCCAATGCGGGTGAGCGCACGCGTGGCGCCGAACCGGCCAAGAAGTACGCGGCCGACCACAACTACACTTACACCTTCACGGTGGAGAACGACGCTTACTTCAAGACGATCGGCACTGGCGGCTACCCGACCTTCGTGCTGATTGACAAGCAAGGCATCGTGCGCAATGTGTGGGTGGGCTATGCCGACTCGCGCAAGAGCACCATGGAAAACGCCATCAAGGCGCTTCTTTAATCTCGTTCGTCTCCTGGATTGAGGAACCTCTGCGCTTTGGGCGCAGGGGTTCTTTGCTTTTGTCCCCGGGCATTCTTGCCGCCGGAGAGGGACGGACCAGAAGGGAAGCGGGGCGAGACAGGTAACCTGAACCACTGCCATGAGCACCTCGACGTCGGCGCTAACGGTCCAGCGCGAAGACCTCAACCCTTGCACGGTTCTCCTTACGATTTCGTGCCCGCCGGAACTTGTTCGCGCGGGTTTCCAACGCGCCTATAAGGACCTGGGGAAGCGCGTTCGCATCCCTGGTTTCCGACCGGGCCACGCCCCCCAGCATCTGCTGCGCAACGCGATTCCGCGTGAGCAACTGCTGAACGCCGCCGCCGAAGTGGTGGTGCGCGATGCTTATCAGCAAGCCCTGGAGCAAGAAAAGCTGACCCCCGAAGGCAACGGCGCCGTGGAAATGGAGTCGTTTGACGAGGACAAGCACGAATGCAAGTTCAAGGCGAAGGTGCCGCTGCCCGCAATTGTTGAGCTGGCGGATTACAACGGCATCCCCCTCACCAAGAGCACGAAGGTGGTGACCGATGAGGACGTGGAACGCCAGCTGGAAGAGCTGCGTGGCCGATCGGGCAAGCGCGAAGCGGTGACGGACCGTGGGGTTCAGGAAGGCGATATGGTCGTCGTGAACCTCAAGCCGAAGACCGACACCGGCGAAGGCCGCACGATGATGGTGCAAGTGGGTCAATCCTTCAAGGACCTGGACAAGGCCCTGGTGAGCATGGAAGCTGAACAGATGAAGTCGGTGAAGCTCACGTTCCCGGATGACTACTCCACCAGCGCGTGGGCCGGCCAAAAGATGGACGTGGACGTGACGGTGCGCAGCGTGAGCAGCGTGCGGGTGCCCGAACTGGACGACGCCTTTGCCAAGTCCATGAACGTCGAAAACGTGGACGATCTCAAGGCGCGGGTGCGTGAAGCACTCGAAAGGGCGCATGAAGATTCGGCGACCAAAGAATTAGATGAGCAAATCTTGCAACACCTGACGCAGGAGAGCAAGATTGAAGTGGCCGACAACACCTGGGAGCAGGTGCTGAGCCGCCGATTGCAGGACGTGCAGCAAGAGCTTCAGTCGCGCAAGTCGAACATCGAAGAGTACGTCAAGGCCAACGGCATGACGGTGGAAGAGTTCGTCGAGCGCCTGAAGGAAGAAGCCAAGATGCACGTGAAGCGCGCGGTCATCATCGAGCGCGTGTTCAAGGCTGAAGACCTGAAGATCACGGACCAGGAAGCCACCAAGCACTTCCTGCAGATCGCCATGGAGAATGGCGTGCCGGAAGATCAGATCGAAGCCTTTGCCCGTGAATACGGCAACGCCATCCGCGACGAAGTGATCTACCGCGCCATGTACAGCCTGGTGATGGAGCAGCTCCGCGCCAAGGCGAACATCGGCGAAGGCGAGGCGAAGCCCAAGGCCGCCAAGAAGACCGCGAAGGCGGAACCGGCGGACGAAGCCAAGGCTGAAAAGCCCAAGGCCACCAAGGCCAAGGCCGAGAAGGCCGACGACGCGGAAGCCAAGCCCAAGAAGGCTCCCGCCAAAAAGGACGCCAAAAAGTAAATCTATAGGCGGGGGACTAGGAATCCCCCGCCGATTTACCGACGTCTAGAGAGAACATGAACTACGAGCACGAGCCAATGGTCAACATGTCCGTCCCCTTTGTCATTGAGCAAACCGCGCGGGGCGAACGAAGCTACGACATCTGGTCCCGGCTCCTTAAGGACCGCATTGTGTTCCTGGGGACGCCTGTGGATGACTACGTGGCCAACCTCCTGGTGGCTCAGCTGCTCTTCCTGGAAAAGGAAGACCCGGACAAGGATATCGAGTTTTACATCAACAGCCCGGGCGGCTCCGTCACGGCGGGCTTGGCCATCTACGATACCATGCAGATGATCAAGTGCGACGTGGCGACCACGTGCGTGGGGATGGCGGCCAGCATGGGCGCTGTACTCCTGGCCGGGGGCACCCAAGGCAAGCGCGCGGCGCTGGACCACTCGCGGGTGATGATTCACCAAGTGAGCGGTGGTACGCGGGGCACGGTGGCCGATATGAAGATCGCCGTGCAAGAAGCGGGGCGCAGTATGGACGCCCTGATGAAGATTTTGGCGAAAGCGACGGGCAAGGATGCCGAGCAAGTGACCAAGGATTGCGACCGAGACTACTACATGAGTGCCGACGAAGCTCACGATTATGGGCTCGTGGATAAAGTTCTGCGCCCAGGTGCACGATAATCCTAGATAGGAATCACCGGTAATGGCGAAAACTGGCGAATGGAAGGACCGATGTTGCCTCTGCGGCAAGGCCAAGGACGCAGTCCCCAAGTTAATTGTGGGACTGTACGGGGCTGTGTGCTCGGATTGTGTTGAGCTGTGTAATGACATCCTCACGCAAGAAGGGGGCGCGGCACTCCGACGAACCGAGGCTCCGACCGCAGGTGTAGCTTCACCCACGGCGGGGCGACGCGTCGCAACGGCTTCGGCCGCGGCGATTGCCGAACCGGCCAAGGTACCGAAGCCGAAGGAGATTGTCTCCTTCTTGGATCAGTACGTCATTGGTCAGAACCATGCCAAGCGGGCGCTTGCCGTAGCGGTTTACAACCACTACAAGCGCGTGACGGACAGCGAAGAAGGGGTGGAGCTGCAAAAGAGCAACATCCTGATGGTGGGGCCGACCGGAAGCGGAAAGACGCTTTTGGCGCAGACCCTGGCCCGCATGCTGAACGTGCCGTTTGCCATTGCCGATGCCACGGCCCTGACGGAAGCCGGCTATGTGGGCGAGGATGTTGAGAACATCCTGCTGAAGCTCTACCAAGCCGCTGACGCCATTGATAGCCGCAACGCGAAGGAGCTTTGTGAGCGCGGCATCATTTACGTGGACGAAATTGACAAAATCTCGCGCAAGAGCGACAACCCCTCGATTACTCGGGACGTGAGCGGTGAAGGGGTCCAACAAGCCCTGCTCAAGATCCTGGAAGGGACGGTCGCCAATGTGCCGCCGCAAGGCGGGCGCAAGCATCCGCAACAAGAGTACTTGCAGATTGACACGCGTAACGTGTTGTTCATCTGTGGAGGCGCCTTTGAGGGCCTGGAAGAGATTATCCAGCGCCGCATGAAGGAGAACGTGATGGGCTTCCGCAGCGATCCGCAGAGCAAGACGGAACGCAAGAAGGACATCCTGCGCGATGTAAACCCCGAGGACCTGCTCAAGTTCGGTTTGATTCCCGAATTCATTGGCCGACTGCCGGTGCTGACCGCACTGGACCAGTTGGACGAGGACGCCCTGGTGCGCATCCTCACCGAGCCGCGCAACGCGATTGTCAAGCAGTACGCCAAGTTCTTTGAACTGGACGGTGTGTCGCTGGAAATCCAAGACGGGGCCCTGATCGAAATCGCCAAGGAAGCGCTAAAACGGCGCACCGGGGCGCGCGCCCTTCGCGGCATCCTCGAGCATCTGATGCAAGAAGTGATGTACGAAGTGCCGAGCAACGACGAGGTCCGCAAGGTCATCATCCCGAACGGGGTGCTGGAGTCTGGTGAGGCCCCGCTGCTCGTCACTGAGAACGGCGAGAGAATTGCTAGTTAGTCAAGTTACGAGCCAGTAAGGGAACTAGATTCGCCCGTGCCCGGTATCGGTGCGGGCGATTTTCGTTTTGAAGTGTTGAATAAGCATCATGTGAGCCGAGAGGGCAGTCCTCTCTGGCCCCGCACGGAAAACGAGCCTATGTACATCCTGAACTGGAATCCGACCAGCAACGTGATCGAAGCGAGCTTTGGCGGCTACCTGACCGCCCCTGAAGCCGACGTGTTCTTTGATGAGTTTCGCGAGTTGCTCATTGATTTGGGACCGGCTCATTTCTCGGTGACGCTTGACTACGCCATGGTGCCGCGTATGGACACCGGTGTGAAGGATCGACTGGATGCGGCCCGCGAAGCGAGCCTCTTTGCCGGAGCGACCTGTGTGACCTATGTGGCCCGCACGGAAGCCGAAGCCCACTCGATGATTGACGAGCGATTGCAGGCCGTCTTGGAAGGCAAGGAGCAGTACGTCGCCTACGCGGCGGCGTAAGCCCCTATGATTCTGGTGGACACCACGCCGGGCCAATCGGTAATGGCGAGTTGGCTGATCGGGGATTCGGACGCGCGCGAAGCGCAGTTTCTGCTTGAGACTTTGAATCACCGGCTCTCCTCGCCCGACCATGGGATTCGACGCGTCCAAATCGACGCGAGTCAGGCCCGAATCAGCGACGAACTGGACTGGTCCGATGTGCGGAGCGTGTGCGAACAGCACAGTGTGATGCCGTTGGTGCTGGAAAGTCGCCCCGCGCTGGTGGCCCAAGCCGCGTAAAGCGGAGGACGGCTCACCTCTCTCCCCATCCTCAAGAGCCTTGAGGGTGGGGAGTTTTCTTTTGTCGGGTTGGCTTTTTGGAGCCGGCCTGTGAAACCCGCTCTTTTAGGCCGGAAAATCCGGGTGCATGCGCATTTGGTAAGCCTGCCCGTGGTGGTAGCCCGGGTGGAACGCGATGCGGGCCAGGGCCCCCGTGCCATCAATGATCGGGCCGAGCGCGCTCTGAATGGTGGCGGCGCGTTGAGCCTCCGTGGGGTTGCTGACCACCGGATCCACCAGGCCCCGTGCGGTGGCGAGGGCTTCCTTCACCTTGGCGGCCGTGATCTCGGGGGTGGGGATGGGGAAGGGGTTGTCGTTCACCACGCCCTCGGTGGCGCAGCTGACGAGGAGTTGGTATTCGGCGGGGATGGGTTGCCCGTTCATCTGGTGGATGAACCAGATTTCGACCCCGGCCAGGTGGAGGGCCATCTCGCCGATGGAAAGCGAACCTGGATACATCCGCCACTGCATTTGGGCGTCGGTCAAGTCGGCCAGTTCTTGGTCAAATCGGCCTCGGCACAGGGCGTAGCTGGCGGCAAAGTCGCAACTCATGCGCCCATGTTACTTGGCGGCTTTCAAGAGGTCTAGGAGGGGCTAACGGAGGCGGCTGAGGTCCACCATGCGCACGCTGCCGTCGGGGTTCCAGCCGGGCACGCGTTCGCCCAGGCGGTGGACGGTGACGAGGCGGGCGGGTTTCTCCTCGGGTTTGTGCACCAGGTTGGCGATGAGGAGCGGCAGGCCGGTGCGTTGCACACCCTCGGTGGCTTCCGTTTCGGTCCACTGCAGGCCGCCATCGGGCAGCACCTTCAGGCCGTCGGCGGCGGCGCTGTAGGTCCAACTGGTTTCTTCGGAGTTGGCAGGGCCGCGCGTGCCGGCCAGGGGCGTGCGGGTTTTGGCGAAGGGGTCGCCGGGGGAGTAGAAGAGGTTGCCGTTTTCGACGTAGGGGAGCAGGAGCTGCTTCCAGCGCGTGGGCTGGACGTCGGTTTCTCGCAGGATGGCACCCGACTCTTCGGTCTCTCCGCCGGGGAGGGCCAGAGGCACCCAGTAGGGGAAATGCTCATCGTTGTCCGCCGCGTAGAGGATGTGCGCGTAGCCCACCAGCTTGATGTTGGAGAGGGCGACGGTGTCCTTGGCGGCCTCACGGGCGCGGAGGGCGGAGGTGGTGATGAGGCCGATGAGGACGAGGGCAATGGTGACGCCGACCAGGATCTCGATGAACGTGAGTCCCCGTTGGCGCATGGAGAGGGGTTCTACCTTGTCGGTGCGGGGTCCCGCTGGGATGTCAGGTTCGAGGCCGGAACGGCCATAATAGAGGAGTACGGTCTGCCCGATCGTCTAATGGTAGGACACCGGTTTCTGGTACCGCCAGTCGGGGTTCGAGTCCCTGTCGGGCAGCCAAATTTTTGTTTTTTGGCCTTCATAAACTGGGCCAAATCCACTTCGCACCATCCGGTTGACGCCCCGTGGAATTGGCTAATTTGGACTTTGAGCTCAGTTATAAGCGGGGTTTGCCTGCTTTACATCAATCATCTTGCTGTTACCCTCCAGGTACCAAGCAGGTACCCTCCGTCCAAGGCGGTGGACGGTTATTGACTTCATTTGTCCTGTTGGCTCAAAAATGTTTGTTACCAAGAATGGGCGAATGCCGTCGCGATTCCACTCCTCGGCCCGAGACAGCCTCCAGAAGACAAATCCTTGATGAACCGATGAAGGTATCATGGCGCCCATGCAATAAGTGACCGACGAGTCTGCAGAATCGTATGGTCCGGAAGTGCCAAAGAGCGCATGATTCGAGCGCGCGTAGGGGTCAGCGGGAGAATAAAACATCCCACTTTCTGGCCCATATGGAATCAACAGCCCTTTCCACCCCTTCGCGTCGCCTTTAAAGGTTGTCATCGGAATGTCTTCAATTCGATCTCCCTGGTTATATGAGGAAGGAACGCCGCCACTTACGGGTACGATGGAAGGCAGGCCATCGTCATGATCCTGCGCATACAGGAAATGACTTACGCCAATCTGCTTCAGATTGGATAACACTAGGGTGTCCTTCGCACCGTCCTTTGTGCGCATAACAATGCCAAAAGTGATGAGAGATGCAATTGCAATGATTGCTATGCAGACAACCACTTCCACAAGTGAAAAGGCAAAGATTCTCCTGTGTGGAGCCCTTGTTGTAGGCATAGGGAAGTCTTACTCCACTGCAGTTGGAACGTAACAACACTGCTTGTTATCCCACAAGGAATGAGTTGGGGGGCCTGTGCAGTTTTCTGACTCAAAAACTGCCACCTGACAGTTCTTAACCCAGTATGTCCCCCCAACACCTGTCTTGAAGGCCCTCCACCCCGCAGCGATCTTCCATTGCGAGCCCCCTCCATTTGGAGTGCATGTACCAACAGCAAGCCCGCAACAATCGAATGCTTCGCAGTGGTTTGGATTCGGAGGTGGCACCTGAAGCAAACTGGTAGCCGTGGGATGTGCTGGTGTCACACTTCCAATTCCTAGACCGAGGGTCGCTCCGAAGACGGTTGAAAGGGCGAATTTTCTAATTGTGCTTCGCATGACTACTTTGTAACAGAAGAATTGCGAAACCTAGCCTTCACATGTCAAGGGGGGGGCAAAATATAGGCCTAAAGCCCTATTGGTGACTTGGCTCACGCCGCGCGGCGGAAGCGCTGACGCATCTTCCGCACGCGGACGGCCGACCACCCCATGATCTGCCCAATTTCGGCATCGCCGTAGCCCACCATGCGCAGCAAAAACGCCAGTTGGTGCGGTTCGGGCAGGGTGGCCAGGGCGGCATCCAGGTCGGCCCGCCACTCCACGCAATTGAGGGCGCGGGCAGCGGTGGGGTCGGCCCAATCTTCGGGCAAACGCGCGGGCGCTCGCCGCTGAGACTTGGCCACAAACTCGGCGATCACCCAGCTCATGGCCCGGCCCAGGTAAGCCTGGGGCAGGGGCGGGGCGGGCTGCGCCAACATGCGGATCATCACCTCTTGCACCATGTCCTCTTGGTCTTCGGCAGTGGCCGTATAGATGGTGCACATGCGCTGGGCCAGCCGCGCCCGAATCCAGTCGCGGTGGGCCTCCACCCAGTGGGGGCTAGTCGGCACGGGTGCGCTCCACCCGGCGGGTTTCTTGGTTGGCTTCGGCGATGCCCAGAATCACGCGGTCGCGCTGGGCAGCCACGGTTTCCGGGACGGGGAGCGAGCAGGCGAGTTCGCCCAGGCGGCTGACCGTGCGCAAGTGCATGCGCAAGGCCCGAGAGGCGTGCGGCCCGAGGAAATCTTCGACCAATCGGAAGTGGAGAATCTGCGGGTCTTGCCGAAAGCGGCGGGGAGTTTGAATTTGCGATGGGCGCGGCGCGTACTGCTGGCCGGGGTCTTGGTCCACGCGGGCCCATTCCCTCAGCACCAGACAGATCTCGCGCCAGTCGTCCCGGCTGAGTGTCTGCGTCATTGCGGTAGTAGACAAAAGTCTACATACTAATATAACGGAGCGGGGGACCGGAATGGAAGCCCCCCGCCGAAATTCTGGTGGGGAAAGAGGGCCTTAGCGGCGGCCGCCGATCCACACCCACACGGTGCCGTAGCGGCCGGGGGCCACGCCGATGCCGTGTTCCGTGAGGTCGGCGCGCACCATGGCCGACTTGTGGCTGGGGCTCTGATCCCACATGAACACGGTGTGGTCCGAGGTGTTGGTGCCCATGGCCAGGTTTTCGGTGATGCGTCGCCAGTTTTGGTAGCCGGCGGCATCCACCCGGGTGCGCAGGTTCCGGCCCCGAGAATCGTGATGCTCCAGGATGCCGGTGCGGGCAAGATCCTCGGCCATGGTTTGGGCGGCGAGATTCAAGTTGGAGTTGAACATGAGCGCGGGCAGGGCGCGGTCTCGGCGGTAGGCATTGACCGAAACGGCCAGCCGCTGATGGGGGTTGTCCGGCAGGGCCGGGGTAGCCAGGGCCGACTTTTGGGCGAGCAAAAGGCAAGGGACGAGCATGGTGGTTTTCCTTTGGGGCGCGGGCCGGTTTCTCTCGGCAACCCATGGAGGCACGGGTTGCGCAAAGAGCAGGGGCGGCGCGCTCTGATCTCAAAGGGGGAGGTGATGGTGTATCTCTAACAACGAGATGCAATTGGCCCCTCTCAGGGGGCTTGCTTGAGTTCGCGAGGAGGCGGGATGAGGCCTTAGCGCCGGCCGCCGATCCACACCCACACGGTGCCATAGGGGCCGGGGGCTACGCCCACGCCATGCTCGGTGATGTCGGTGCGCACCATCGCCTCCCGGTGGCCGGGGCTCTCTTTCCACAAACCTACGGTTTCCGGGCCAGTGGTGCTGCCCATCGCGAGGTTTTCGGTGATGCGACGCCAGCCTTGGTAGCCGGCGGCTTCCACGCGGGCGCGGAGCGGGCGACCCTGAGAATCCTGGTGCTCCAGGTTGCCGGTGCGGGCGATATCGTCGGCCATGGCCTGGGCGGCCTTGTCCAAGTTGGGGTTCCGGTTCAGGAGAGTCAGGCTCTTCTCCTGGCGGTGGGCGTTGATGGCGGCGGCGAGCTTGGCTTGGGGATCCATCGGGGTCGCCTGGCGGGCCAAGACAGATTGGTGGGCCAGGAGAAGGCAAGGCACAAGCATCATTAAATCCTCAAGCGAAGCAGGGATGGCATTCAATCACCCCCCTTGAGCTTCTTACCACTTTCTTACGAGGTGGCGACGGATTTGTGAGCAAATCACGGACAGGATTGCGGAGGGAGCCCTTGGCCGGGGGTCTTGTCACAAACCTCGGCGATGGGCCTTTAAAGAACATTGGCGCGGGCATTGGAACCGCGTGATGACCCCATGCAAAATGCGGAACGAGCGCCCGTGCCGGGCTATTCGGCCTCGGAATGGGCCACCTTTTT
>CALRVA020000102.1:0-9921 GCA_943371495.1 Archangium gephyra
CGTTCAGGCGCCTAGTCGCGCGCGGCCCTTGGCGCGGCGGCGACGGAGAGTGTTTTGGCCGTCCTGAGTGCGCATCCGGATTCGGAAGCCGTGCGTCTTGGATCGCTTCCGGTTATTGGGTTGGAAAGTTCGCTTCATGGTGCTGGTCCTCGCAGAGAATGGTCGGACAAAGATACCCCGAAGCCGCACCACAGACGTGTCATGCGGCCCGAAATTCCCGGCACTAGGCCGGAAGGAGGGGGCGAGGATCGGCCAGATGACCTCGAATCGCCGCTGCGGCCGCCGAAATGGGGCTCACCAAATGCGTCCGGCTCCCCGGGCCTTGGCGGCCTTCGTAGGGTCGGTTGCTGGTGCTGGCGCTGCGCTCGCCGGGGCGCACGATGTCCCCGTTCATGCCCAGGCACATGCTGCAGCCGGCGCGGTGCCACTCCCAGCCGGAGTCCTTGAAGATCTGGTCCAGCCCTTCGCTTTCGGCCTGGATGCGTACCTCTTCGCTCCCCGGCACTACCAGGGCGCGCACCCCGGAAGCCACTTGGTGCCCCCGCATCACTTGGGCGGCGGCCCGCAGGTCTTCGATCCGCGAATTGGTGCAGCTGCCCAGGAACACGGTGTTCACGGTCAGCTCTTCGATGCTCTGCCCGGGCCGGACGCCCATGTACATCTGGGCGCGCTTCTCCGAGGCATCCTTGGGCTCGGGGATCGCCCCCGTAACGTCGACCGTCATGGCCGGAGTGGTGCCCCAGGTGACTTGCGGCACCAGAGCCGAGGCATCAATCTCGATTTCGCGGTCGAAGGTTGCCCCTTCGTCGGTGGCCAGTTGCCGCCACTCGGCGATCAGTCGCTCGAGGTCAGCGCCCTTCGGGGCAAACGGTCGTTCTTCTGCCGCAATGAACTCAAAGGTGGTGTCATCCGGGGCAATCATCCCGGCCCGCGCCCCCATTTCGATGCTCATGTTGGCCATCGTCATGCGGCCTTGCATGGAAAGCGACCGCACGGCTTCGCCGCGATATTCGACCACGTGGCCGGTGCCACCACCCGCGCCCAGGGTGCGGATGATGTAGAGAATCAAGTCCTTGGCCGTGACGCCGTATCCCAGTTGGCCCCGGGCATTGACGGCCAGGGTCTTGGGCTGCTTGGGCGAGCGCAACGTCTGCGTGGCCAGCACGTGCTCCACTTCGGTGGTGCCGATCCCGAACGCGAGCGCTCCAAACGCGCCGTGGGTGCTGGTGTGGCTGTCGCCGCACACGATGGTGAGACCCGGGAGCGTGATGCCCATCTGCGGGCCGATGACGTGAACAATGCCCTGGCCTCGGTCGCCGTAGCCATAGAGCTTCACCCCAAACTCCTCGCAGTTCCGGCGCATCGCTTCGAGTTGCTGGCCGCTCAGCGTGCTCGGGTCAATGGGACGACCATCCGTCGGCACGTTGTGGTCCACCGTCGCAAAGGTCAGGTCGGGCCGGCGCACGGGGCGCCCGGCCTCGCGCAGACCATCAAACGCTTGGGGACTCGTGACCTCGTGAATCAGGTGGCGATCGATATAGAGCAGCACGCCGCCCCCTTCGAGCTCCGTGACGACATGGTTGTCCCAAACCTTTTCAAACAGTGTTCGCGCCATGAATGTCGCCCTATTCTACGCCCTCAGCGGGTGGCCGTGGTGCGGGTCGAGGTGGCGCAGGGCGTCGAGCGGACCGGCGCTGAGGTGCGGGGGTTCGGCTCTGGATCAGTCGTTCACGGTAATCCGAGAGCGGGCAGATGGCCCGCAAGCCCAAAACGTTGGCCGCCTCCACCGCTTGTTCCCAGCGCAGAGGGTTGACTTTCCCGTCCCGACATCGCTCGACATCCGGGTCGTACCGTGGGCAGTCACGACATCTCATGAGTCAGAATGGTTCTCATGCTACCGGTTGCAGTCCTCGTCGCGGCGCAGCAAGACGCCCTGACCCAGGATTCGGTGACGTTTCGCGATGGCCTCATTTCGGTGGTGTTAGCCGAACAGCGAAGCCAGATTCGCATTGCCGATCGCCTGCCGGAGCTTCCGCGCACGGTCTCTCGCCAGATGTTTCAGCTCGGCGAAACCAAGGTCACGTTTGACAAGGACGGTTTGCTGATTGAGAAGAACGGCTGGAAGGGGCGTAGCCGCCTGGCCAGCGTGCCGACCTCGGACGTGCTGTTCACCCCGGAAATCATCGCCGAACACCGCGCCATGGCGAACCGAGGTGAGATCAGCCTCAACGTCTCGGCCATGAACGGCGCCGTCGCGGTGGACGACAAGCTCTACATGTGGTTGCGCTGGGAGCGCAAAACCGGCGAAAGCTGGCTGGAAGGGGTTTTTGAGCTCGACGCCTCGCTGGAGCAACCCACCACCAAGTTCATCGGAAAGATGCCGGGCAACAGCTTTGCCACCGGCGTGGCGAATGATCGTCTCCGACTGGATGGCGAGGAACTGATTGCCCCGGTGCGGGCTCAAGAAGGCTGGGGGCTGGGCCGCTTTAAGCTTGCCGACGGCACCACCACCTTCGAAAAGGCTGCCTCCCAGGCCAAAGACGCCTTCTTTGTCCCCGGTAGCAAGATGATGGCCACCGTGCGTGCCACGAGCTACGGCACTACCATCGTGGGGCTGTGGGGGCCGGGGTTCGGCTACCGCGAGACGATTGAAAGCCGGGGCACCCTCGCCGGGATCTATGAGCCCGGGATCGTGGTGTTCCGATTCGGAGGTACGGACGTTGTTTCGCACGGCCAAACCGGAGCCAAGATGGCCATCCCCAAGGGCGCGGGCTATCGCGCCATTCCGGGCGGGCTGGTCTACTGGGAGCCCAATGCGAACCCGACCCGCGCCACGGTCGTGGACCGCAACTTTGTTACCCGTGCGCAGTGGCCCGCCGCGCGCTAACTCGCAGACTCGCGTTACGAAACCGGAGCCGGAACCGGCTGGCCCAGGCTGCGATAGGCGGCCAGGGCCACCGCCGAAGCGGCCAGACCATCTTCCGCTGAGGTCAAAGGCGTGCGATTCTCGGTAATGGCGCTGAGGAACTCCTCCACCATCAGCCGGTCGAGGTCGGCCCCGATGCCATTCATGCGCAGGCCGCTCGCGTCGGTGGGATAAAGCTCCATCCCGTAGCCAAAGAGGTCGGCTTCGGCAATGCCTTGGTCGCCCACCACGCGCAGGGTCACGTCCCCCCACGTCTTGTAGCCCTTCGGGCGGCTCCAACTACTATCCAGCGTGGCAAAAACGCCACCCGGAAACTCGATGGTCAGCATTGCGGTGTCGTCAAACTCGCCTTGAAAGCGGTTGTTCCCGGTCTGGGCTTGCACGCTCACGGGTTCAGCCCCCAGCAGGCGTCGGAGCAAGTCCGCCACATGAACGGTGTGGTCAATCATCGCTCCGCCTCCGCTCAGGCTGGGATCGGTGAACCAGCTACCCGGGCACGTGCCTCGGTTCGTGGTGGCCAGCGCCAGAACCTGGCCCAGCTCGCCGCGCTGCACCCGGGCTTTGAGGTCCGCAAACACCGGGGAGAACGGGCACGGGAAGGCCGTCATCAGGGTTGTCTTGAGGTTCGGCAAGAGCGCGCGAATCCGGGCCGCATCCGCTTCACTCGCGACCAGCGGCTTCTCGCAGAGCACGTGGCACCCCGCCGCCACCGCGGCTTCAATGTGATCCGCATGCTTGAGGTTTTCGCTGCAGATGACGACCGCATCGCTCGCGGCCAATAGCTCATCCAGCGTGGCGAAGGTGTTCCATCCGTAGGTGGCGCAAAGCTGGGCCATCCGCGTCGGCTCGTCGTCCCATCCGCCCACGACCTGCACGCGGTCGGCCATCTGATTCAGGACGCGGGCGTAGCTGCCCACATGCAGGTGCGCCGAACTCACCAAGCCAACTCGGATCATGCGCTCTAGTATGCCTTGCCGGACGCGGCCTAATCGGGGATGGTGCGCCCCGGCGGAGGGAAAATCGTAAGCTCCCTTCCATCCGTCCCGTCGGCGGCCAAGGC
The DNA here is from genome assembly GCA_943371495.1 of Archangium gephyra. Classification (GTDB taxonomy): domain Bacteria; phylum Armatimonadota; class Fimbriimonadia; order Fimbriimonadales; family Fimbriimonadaceae; genus JAHBTC01. The sequence goes on from CALRVA020000102.1 coordinate 3,987, forward strand.
GGCTTCAATTGCGACGCGCCAGAGAGAATCCGGCTCGACGAAGTCCTCCAGCCCCTTGGGCCACTCGATGAGGACGATGTGCGTGTCCAAAAGATCTTCCAGCCCGATGCCCTCGGGCGATTCGATCCGGTAAAGATCGAGGTGAGCCACCGGCGGCTCTAAATCGTAAACGCTGAGTAAGTTGAAGGACGGCGACCGCACCGCGCCCGCCCAGCCGCGCGCCTGAAGGATGCCGCGCACGAGGGTCGTCTTTCCGGCCCCCAGCGGGCCGTTCAACAGCACTACATCGCCCGGCTGCAACCCGGCCGCGAGCCGAGCTCCGGCGGCAAGGGTGGCCGCTTCGTCGGGCAAGAACATAGAGATTCAATGTAGCCGAAAACGAATCGACCCGGGCATTACGCCCGGGCCGTCTCTTCGCTTCATAAGGGAAATCCCTTCGTTTAACCCTGCAGTAGGCTGAGAACCGCCTGCGGGGCCTGGTTGGCCTGCGCCAGCATCGAGATACCGCTCTGTTGCAGGATCTGCAGCTTGGTGTAGTTGGTCATTTCTTGAGCCACGTCCACTTCGCGGATGCTGGATTCGGTCGCGGCCAGGCTCTCTTTGGCTACGCCGAGGGCGCGCATATTGGATTCCAAGGTGTTCTTCATGAACGAACCGATGTTCGCTCGCAGAGTGTTCACGTTCGTAATCGCGCTGTCGATCGATTCCAGAGCGGTCTGCACCGAGGTACCGGTGATGTCCACCGCGCCCAGGCCCAAGTTGCTGGCCGACATGTTGCCCAGGTTGAGCGTCACCGTTTCGCCGGCATTGGCCCCGACCTGGAATTGCGCTCCTTGAGTGAAGACCTGAATGACGTTGCCCTTGTCACTCACGGTGTTCGCGCTGGCGTTGAGGCCAACCACGTTCCCACTCACGTCACGCAGCTCCAGGCCCTTGCCTCGGCTGAAAGCGGCAGTCGTCGTCGCGCCGTTCGCGGTGTAGCTCACCGTGGCCACGGCGTCTTCACCCACGTCGCTGGCCGAACCGGCGGCGGTGTTAATCACGCCCGCGCTCGTCGTCAGCTGCACGGCCTTGTCCGAACCGAATTCCGTGTTCGTTAGCACCAGCTGGTTGCCACCGTTCACGGTGGCGCTCACGCCGGTTTCACCGACGGCGGCGTTCACCATATCCACCAGTTGGTCGCGCGTCGTGGCGGCCGTGGTTTCGAACGTCTTGCCGTTCAGAGTGAACTGACCTGCACCCACCAGCACCGTACCGGCGGTGTAGGCCTGCGTCCCGGTGAGGGTGGCGCGGCCGGCGGCGGTGGTCACGTTGACACCCAGGGTGCCGTTGGAGTTGAGAGTGGTGCCCGCAAACGAACCGCTCGTGTACACGTTGGTGATCACGTTGAGGTTGTTGATGTTGGCTTGCACCCCGGCCGACCCGTCCAGCATCTTCTTGCGACCAAACGAGGTCGTGCTGGCCAAGCGGTCAATCGAGTTGAGGATGTTGTTCAACTGCGTTTGGTTGGCTTGCTTTTGGTCGGCATCGTACGTACCATTGCCGTTGGCCACCGCCAGGGCACGGGCGTCTCTGAGCAGGCGGCTCATCTCATCCAGCGCCCCGTCGGCGGTCTTGGCAAAGTTCAATGCGTCTTGGTTGTTGCGCAGAGCGGCGTCCATCCCACCCAACTGGGCGCGGAAGTTTTCGCTCGCAATCAAACCGGCCGGGTCGTCCGAGCCGTTGACAATGCGCAAACCGGTCGAAAGCCGGTTAATAGATCGGTTCAAGTCACTTGAGGTGCCGTTGAGGTTGCGCAAGGCACCCATGGCGGCAACGTTGGTGTTGATACGAAAAGACATGCGTTTTCCCTAGCAAAGCCACCGGCATTTATGCGAGCCAGTGGTTCTGCCAGGTGTCTTGTTCCGCACGGGGCGTTTCGTTTACCTAGTAAATATACTGGGATTTGGCAGAATTACCAGGTTTTTTGTTTCCCCGTAGGAATGGGGGCTTCGGGCCAGGGATTTGAACTCGGATGACGCGCCCGGCCCCCACGGGGTAAACAAGCACCTCATGTCGCTCGTCGGTCAGGTGGGAAGGAAGCGGCCGCGCGCACGCTTGGCCATGGCGGTGATTTACAGCCTGCTGATCATCGGCGCCATCACTACGCTGTACCCCTTTGCCGTGATGGTGACTACGGCGACCAAGGGCCCGACCGACCAGAACGACAACAAGCTGTGGCCCGCCTACTGGTCGGACAATGCCGCCCTGACGGAAAAGTACATCGACGACAAGTACGCCGGGGACATGAGCCGCATCGCCGCCAGCCGGATCGGGGTGGACGCCTCTCCGGAAGAGGTCGCGAAGTACCGCAAGTTCCTAGCGGAGCTGCCCCCCACCCACTGGCAGTCGGGTTTCAACACCCCCGCCAACCAGGTCTACAGCCGCCTGAGCGCCGCTTACCAGGCCGAAATGAAGGCCAAGTTCCCGCGCCTGGATACGCTCAACCAGGCCTACTTGGAGCTCAACACCACCTTCAGCAGCGTGGCGCCTCCGGCCGAGAACCAGCAACGCAAGGGCTGGCTGCCCACCCCCGGCCCCAAGTATCAGGATTACGTGGCTTTCAAGGAAAAGCTGCCGACTGAGTTCCGCATTCCCGTGCGCGCGCAGGTGATGTACCAGGAGTGGCTGCGCACGGTTTATAAGAACCAGATCGGGGAGGTTCCGGCCGCCGCCAAAGGCGAAGCGACCACTTTTGAAGCCATTGCCTGGCCCCCGCCACCGGAATGGCGCATGAGATTTGAAGCCGAAGGGCTCCCGGCAAGCTTCAAGGGTGACACGGTGGAAGACCGCTGGGCGAAGGTAAGCGATGGCCCCCTGCCCATCGCCGCCGAAGAAGCCCTGTGGGTGCAAGAGAATGCTGGCGCCATCCGCCAAGACTTCCTCACGCGCAATTTTCGCTACGTGGGCGGCTACATGCTGCTCAATGGGCGTGCGCTCATCAATACGGCGATTTTCTGTCTGCTTGCCATTCTCACTCAGCTGACCGTAAACCCGCTGGCCGCCTACGTGCTCTCGCGCTATCCGATGAAGAGCACGGCTCGGGTGTTGCTGTTCCTGCTGGCCACCATGGCGTTCCCGGCCGAGGTCGCGATGATCCCCTCGTTCTTGCTGCTCAAGGACTTGGGCTTGCTGAATACCTTTGCCGCGCTGGTATTGCCCGCCGCCGCCAACGGCTATATGATCTTCTTGCTCAAGGGCTTCTTTGATTCGTTGCCCAATGAGATCTTTGAGAGCGGCCAGCTGGACGGCGCCAAGGAGAGCACCCTAATGATGCGCCTGGCCATGCCGCTGAGCAAGCCGGTGCTGGGCTACCTGGCGCTGCTCGCCTTTATGGGTGCCTACGGGGCGTTTATGTACGCGTTCTTAGTGGCGCAAGACCAGCGCATGTGGACGCTGATGGTGTTCATTTATCAGCTTCAGCAGAGCGCGCCGAAGGCGGTTATGATGGCGGCGGTGACGCTGGCGGCGGTGCCGACCCTAGTCGTGTTTTTGTCCGCTCAGCGCGTCATCATGCGGGGCATCGTCTTGCCCGGCGAGCGGTAAGGGCGCATTTCGCTCCAGTAGGGGCCAAAAAAAGGAAACGGGGTCGGTTTGCACCGAACCCCGCTCCTAAATTAACCTTGGAGTCGTCATCCGGGCGAACCGGAGATAGGACTTGCCCAAGGGCATCACTAGTTATAATAACGCAAAATCGTGCGGCCATTACCCTTAGAAGCGCTTGTTTGCCATTTTTGGGTCGAAATCCGCGCAATAGCCCCTCGCCGATTCGAGGCGTTCGCAAGCCAAGGGGATCAAGATGAGCGTGCAGCTCTTTCCCGGTACGTGTGGAATCTTGAGTTATGCGCGGCGCTTTACAAACCGCTCCACTTCCTCGAAATTGGTCTCCGCAATTCCGTCCACAATTCATTGACCTCCTCCACAGGCCGAAGTGACTGGTTCAACAGTTCGTCGATCTTAAAGCCGAAAGAACTCGAGCTCGTCACAAAAGTCAGGAGTGACCTTGAGCGAAGAGGAATTGAAGCCACCCCAGATAGGATCGTCGCAGGATTAAACTTCGGGTTCTGGACGACTTTGTTTTCCAGCCAGTATGAGCAGAGAATCTTTGTGCCTCACTCGGCGCTCATGTTCCCCAACATGCCCAAGCGCGCTCGTAGTCGGGCGACGGTATCAAGACGCATAGAAGATGCCCGCAAGCTTCGGAATCGAGTATTTCATCACGAGCCCATATGGCACTTCACAAATCTACATGCGAGACATGAGCAGCTACTTGAGATCGTTACCCACATAAGTATGCCAATGCGTGCAACTCTCGCCTTGATTGACAACTTCAACCACGTCTACGATGGCGGTTGGGAAGGTGTTAGATCTCGTGTGGATGCCAACCTCAGGGAAATTGAAGCTATAGCAAACCAAAGTAAGGCTTCTACGCCCTGATCAGGCGCCGCCCTCCCGACCCTAGTCGTGTTTTTGTCCGCTCAGCGCGTCATCATGCGCGGGATCGTTCTCCCCGGCGAGCGGTAAAGACGCCTCTTGCATCGAAGGCGGCAGGCCAATGCGCTTGCCGGCCAGTTCGGTGGCGTCGGCGATGCGCTCGGCGAGCATCCGGCAGGCCTGCCCCTTGTCCCTCGGGATTTCACTCGGCGGGATCGGCGCGGTGTAGACAATGGTGATGCGGTGGCGGCGGAACCGCTTGGTACCGCGCGGCCACATGATCTCCGTCCCCCGGATGCCCGCCGGAATGATCGGCGCATTTGCCCGGCGGCTGAGCATGAAAACGCCCGACTGAAACTCGCCCATCGTCTCGCCATCCCCCCGGGTGCCTTCGGGAAACATCAACACCAGCGAGTTCTGCTTCATCTGCTCGATGAACCACTTGATCGAGTCCGTATCGCTGGCCCCCCGGCGCACCGGGTGGGTGCCAATGCTGTGCAAAAGCCACCCCAGCGGCCCTTTGAAAAGCTCCTCTTTGGCCATCGCCCGCACCCAGCGGCGGGGTGGCACGCCCAGGGCCGGCGGGTCGAGGTAACTCATGTGGTTGGCGACGATGATGGCGGGGCCGTCGTGCGGAATGTGCTCTAGGCCCTGAATCCGAAGCCCCCCCGTGGCGCGATAAATCACTTCACGCACAAGCCAAGTGATGAAGCAATACCACCAACTGCCCCGTCGCCTCGTCTCCGCCTTCACGCCCTCATTATAGGAGAACCGGCGCCGGGAAATTGGACTAGAATCAGACATGCCCCACCTAGATGCGATCGGAATTGTGGTCACGGATATGGCCCGCGCGCTGGACTTCTACCGCTTGCTCGGCGTACCCACTCCGACCGAATGGGAGGGACCCCACGTTGAAGCGACTTTGAGCAACGGCTTGCGGCTGATGTTTGACGACTTGGAGTTGATGAAGTCGCTTCATCCGGATTGGCAGCCGCCGGTGGGGCATCCGATGGCGCTCGGTTTCCTTTGCGAGTCCCCCGCCGAAGTGGATGCCACCTACGCCCAGGTGCTGGCGGCCGGATTCACCGGCAAAACGGAACCGTGGGATGCCTTCTGGGGCCAGCGCTACGCCACGCTCTTGGACCCCGACGGCAACATGGTGGACCTGTTCGCTCCTCTGCCCGAGGCCGCTGAATAAAGAAACAGCCGGGCGAGAACTTGTCTCACCCGGCCTTCCTGGTCGCTGTTTCCCGGCCTTAGTCCGCCACCGGGGGCGGGACCGGTCGCGGCCGCGACCGCTCCGCTTTCGGCATCGGCAGGATGTCGTCGTCGTTGGGCGGATTGAACACGGTGCTCGCAGGAGCCGCCGTCGTCACCGGAGCCGAAGTCACGGAAGTCTCCACCGCGCCCCGGATCGCCCCCGGGCCGCCGATCTGCTGAATCTTGTCCGCCAAGTCAATCC
>CALRVA020000103.1:0-9791 GCA_943371495.1 Archangium gephyra
CTCGGTGGTCCGGGCCAAGCACCTCCAGCGCGTAAAGCACGGACAGAATCTTCTGATTGCTGGCCGGGACGAGCCGGGTGTTCCCCAGTCGTTCAAAGACCACCTCGCCGGCGGCATTGCGCACGCTAATGCCCGTTAACGCACCCGTAAGGGAGGGATGTTCAACGAGGGGCTCGAGGGGCGGCATCAGCGCCGCCGCTAGCAAGAGGGTCGTCATGAGCGGTTCGGCGAAGCCGGAGCGGCTTGAACTTCATCGGCAAACACCGGTTCGCTCACGTGGTCAAAGCGCTGGGCCTCAATGTCGGCGGCAATCCCGGTGGCGAAAGCCTTCAGTTGCGGATCCGTCTCGGTTGCGGCGGCCGCTTGCACGGCATTCAGAATCCGATCTCGGTCGTGGTCGCGCCACTCCACCAGGTGGAAGGCGGCGTGGATGGCGCTCCGGCGGCCGATGCGATGCGGCGCGGAGAGAAGACTCAGTAGAGCATCGGCAGCGGCATCCGTGCAGATGTGCCCCCCGAGCACGACCCCGGCCTTGTAAACCGCCCGCGCGTAGTCATCCTCGTTCTCGGCGATGAAATCACGGATGGCCGCCACGGCCTCATCCTGGTCACGCGGATCGGGGAAAAACGAGGGCAAGTCCTCGAACATATCCAGCACCGCCCACTGCGCGCAGCGGCGCCAGGGATGGACCTTATCGCGCAGGATGCGCACCATGGCGGGGCCAAAAATGCCTGCGCTGGCGTGAGATTCGATGTGATGAATGCACTCGTGCCCGATGTCGCGCACGGGGCAGTAGAGGAGGCAAACCCACTCTTGAGGCCCAAGGTCACGGACACTGGCCGTGAATCGTCCGGACCAGCCCAGGGTATCGGAGATCGCGGTTTGGCGATCGAAAAGTTCGCCTAAGCCTTGCTGAATCCCGGCCAGGACTTCATCCACCGTGTCGCCCTTGGCTTCGTTCCAGTAGCGCTCGCTGCGGCCAAAGACGCCGGAAGGGGAACGGGCAATCTGCACTTTGGTGCGCTCACCCTCAACCTCGATCCAGGCTTCCTCTCGCCACGCATCGGGCGTGATATGAAAGTCGCGGCTGATGGGGTGCGGCGGCCAGTGAAAGGGAACGCGGTCGCCCGGTCGGCGAGCCGCTGTGTCTCCAGGGAAGCGGGCGGCCGCCTGGGCCAAGAATTCCTCAAGGGCCTTCAAGACCAGATCGGCCGTCATCGCTTAGCTCTTGCGAGGCTCTTCCGGGGTCGGCTCGTCGTCGCCGCGCAGACCCTTTTCGAAGTTCTTCTTGCCGTCCTTGATGCCCTCTTGGAACTCACTCACACCTCGTCCCATTCCGCGCATCAGCTGCGGAATCTTGGTCCCCCCGAACAGGAGAAGAACCACAAAGACGATGATGATGAGTTCAGAGCCACCAGGCAAGCTGAGTGCGAGGAGATTTGTCATGGGAAGCCTATTTCAGTATACGCCGTTTGTCCTCGGATTGGAGCCTTACTGGGCTTCCCCGGTCGGGGAAGGAGCCGGGGACTGGGCATCCTTGGGCTCGAGGGCATCTTCCATCTTGAAGTCGAAGTCCATATTCGACGAGGAAGAGCTCTTGCCAAAGTCCGGATCACCCTCAAAGTGGATGACCAGCCAGTCGCGTCGCTCGTTCAGGATCTTCGGCGCTTTCTTGGGATCTTGCGGCGCGTAAACCATGTTCAAGTTCTTACGATTGCCGTCGGTCGGCAGGTCGGCTTCAAAGATCATCGGAGTGCCCGCCTTGTCAGTGATCTGGTCCAGCTTCTTGCCTGCCACGTCCGTGTTGTAGAACAGGCCGGTCAGACGACCGCTCGTCTTGCACACCCATTCTTCATTCGGTCCCGGGGGAATCATGCCCTTCACCATGTCTGTGGCAAAGCCCGGGGCACCCTCCATCTCGGCGTCCATCTCGCTCTTCATCTTGGTGTGCAGGCGGGTGTAGTACGGTCGGATGTCATCCTGCCAGGTAGCTGCGGCCGGCAGCTGCCCCTTTTCCTGTGCGTAGGCCAGCGTGGCCTTCTGGATCATCGAGCCGGTGATGGCACACCCCGCCGTTTCTGTGGCTTGGCCCACCACCGAGCGGCACATGACGAGGCCCCCCACGCCCATGACCAGGCACAAGGCCACCACAAGCAGCAGGATCCACACAATCGGACTGACCCCGCTCTTGGTGGGCGGGGACATCGGGGGCGGATTAAACGGAGGAGGCACGTTCGCCATAAACCGAGGATACGGGATAACTGGTCCTCGGTTGCAAGCCTAGACCTGTCTTAGACTCTCTGTCCCGACGGGTTGGGCGCATCTCCCGGCGGTCGGGTAGCGTCTGGAACACCATGGAAGACGCCATCCGCGCATTGCAACTCGCTCTTGAGCTGCACGATCCGGGCGAACGCGAGCACGCCGAGCGGGTGGCTGTCTATGCCGTGGCCACGGGCGAGAAACTGGGGATGAGCGATGAAGATCTCATCCATTTGCGCCGCGCCGGGCAGTTGCACGATGTGGGCAAGATTGCGGTCGACCGGGTGATCCTCCGCAAGATGGGCACCCTGACTGAGCAGGACTTTGATGACCTGAAGAAGCATGCGGATGCCGCCGTGGACGTGCTGAGTGCTTTCCCGTGGCTTTCGCCGAGCGTGCCGATGATCCGCTCGCACCACGAGCGTTGGGATGGCATGGGTTACCCGCGCGGGCTGGAAGGGGATGAAATCCCGCTGGGCGGGCGCATCTTGGCGGTGGCCGAAGCCTTCGACGTGATGGTGTCGGGTTCGGCTTGGCGTCGGCCGCTGGACCCCGAGGACGCCTGCATGGAAATCCGTGACTGTAGTGGCACGCAGTTCGACCCCAATGTGGTGGCGGCGTTCCTCTCGGTGCAGCCTCTCATTCAACCTCTCGGGCAAGCCTAGTTCGTTCCGCGCCCGGATGGCGTAGACTGAACATATGAGCGCCCAGCAGGCCTTGCACGAGCGGTTATTCGACATCAACGCCCTCAATTCGGCCGTTTCGGTTCTGGATTGGGACCAGCAGACGTACATGCCCGCCGGAGGGGCCGAAGCCCGCGGCGAGCACGCCAGCCGTCTCACCCGCATGGCGCACGAGCTCTTTGTGAGCGACGAAACCCGCACGCTGCTGGAGAAGGCCACCGCCGCCGCTGCCCCGGACAGCGTGGATGCCGCCGTGTGCCGCGTGGCGCAGCGCGAACTGGACCTGGCGACGAAGCTCCCGGCCGAACTGGTGGCGCGTCGATCCAAGCTCAGCACCCAAGCCCACGAAGACTGGGTGAAGGCCCGCAAGGCCAATGATTTCGAGACGTTCTCGCCGATCCTGACCCAGATGGTGGACATCGCTCGCGAAACCGCCGACTGCATTGGCTTTACGGACCACGTGTACGATGCCCTGACCGACCAGTTCGAAGAAGGCGCCACCAAGGCGAGCTGGGATGCGATGTTTGACAGCATCCGCGAGCCGCTGGTGAGCCTGGTGAAGGAGATCCAGGGCGCTTCGGACCACCCGGACAACGGCTTCCTCTTTGGTAACTGGGATGCCGCCGAACAGTCGAAGTTCACCGAAGGGCTCGTGCAGGCCATCGGCTTTGATTTCCAGCGTGGTCGCCAAGACACCGCGCCGCACCCGTTCTGCACCAACTTCAGCATCGGCGACGTGCGCCTGACGACGCGGTACCAGGATTATCTGGGCGCGAGCATCTTCGGCAGCCTGCACGAGGCCGGCCACGGGATGTACGAGCAGGGCTCGCCGATGGAGTGGGATCGCTTGCCGATCGCGGGCGGCGTCTCGCTGGGCGTCCACGAAAGCCAAAGTCGACTTTGGGAGAACATTGTGGGTCGGAGCTTGCCGTTCTGGCAGCACTTCCTGCCGCGTCTCGAAGCCTGCTTCCCCGACCTTCGTTCCGGTAGCGCACAGGATTTCTACCGCGCCGTCAACAAGGTGGAGCGAAGCCTCATCCGCGTGGAAGCCGACGAGGTGACCTACAACCTGCACATCATGATCCGGTACGAGCTGGAGTGTGCGATGCTGACCGGCGAACTGGCCGTGAAGGACTTGCCCGAAGCCTGGAACGCCAAGTACGAGGCCTACCTCGGCCTCACGCCGCCGACGGACGCCGACGGCTGCCTGCAAGACGTGCACTGGAGCATGGGAGCCCTGGGCTACTTCCCGACCTACAGCATGGGCAACATCCTCAGCTACCAAATCTGGGATGCGCTGAAGGCGGACATCCCGAATGCCGACGAACTGATGGCCAACGGCCACTTCGCCGAGATTCTGGAGTGGCTGCGCAGCAAGATCTATCAGCACGGAAGCCGCTACACGCCGCGAGAACTCATCACGCAGGCCACGGGCAAGCCGATGGATGCTAGCCACTATCTGAACGGCATCACCGCCAAGTACCGCGCCATCTACAGCCTATGACCGCTCTGCTGATCGGGCTGGCCACCGTGCCGGCATGGAACGAAAACCCGGTGGGGGTCGCGGCGCAATGGCCGCAGCCCCCGCAGGCTCGTGAGTTGGCCACCGGCGCGACTTTCAATCAGCGGTACGCCTACGAGCTGGTGCAGGGAAGCGCGATCTATCGCGTGGACATGATGGAGTTGAAGCCGGATGCCCTGAACGGGCGCAATGATCTCCAACTCCTGGATACCGGGATGCGTGGAGCCGAAACCCTCAAACAGTTCCGCCCGCTCCGGGTGACCACCACCCGCGTGGACGGCCACATGGCGCGTCGGTGGGATGTGCAAGTGGACAAGGGTCCGCTCATCCGCCACTTGCTGGTAGTGAAGCGGCCGTGGATGGTCCACGCGCTTTACGTGGGCGACAAGCAAGACGCGGACACGAAAGCCACGAACGAGTTCTTTGGCAGCCTAAAGATTAACTCCCCTCAGCAATAAGGGGGGTTGATTCGGGTAACTGACGAATTCGTCAGGCCTTGGGGAGCTCGAACTGCTCCATGTACTTGAGGCAGCAGGCCCGCACCAGAGCACGCACTCGGTTGATATAGCGACCGCGTTCGGTGACGGCCACCGCGCCGCGCGCATCCAAAAGGTTGAAGGCGTGCGAGCACTTCAGCGCCAATTCGAAGGCGGGATAAACCAACGCGAGGCTCGTCGGGCAGCCGGGGTCGCTCTCCTTTACGTCGGCTTCTCTCGTCGTCAGCACGCCATCAGTGGCATCCCAGCGCACGGGGGTCCCCAGCACGCGCTTGCTCTCAGCCTCGTACATGTCAAAGAGTTGGAAGAGCATTTCGGTGCTCGCCACCTCGAAGTTGAAGACGTTGTTCTGCATCTCCTGGTCGAACTCGATGTCCCGGTAGGTCAGGCGCTCATTCCACTGCAGGTCTTCCCAAATCGAGGCCTGCCCGTTCAGCATCAGGGTCAGTCGCTCCGGCCCGTAGGTGAGCTCGGCGCACACGGGGTTCACTTCAATCCCACCCATTTGTTGGAAAAACGTGAACTGGCTGATTTCGGTGCCGTTCAGCCACACTTCCCAGCCCACGCCGCTGGCCCCCAGGCTCGGGTTTTCCCAGTCGTCCTCCACCAGTCGGATGTCATCGCGGTGGACGTTGAAGCCGACGGCATTCAGGCTTTCCATGTAAAGGTCCACCACGTTCTCCGGGCTGGGCTTCAGCATCACCTGGAACTGCACGTACCGCTGGTTGCGCATGGGGTTGCGGGTGTAGCGGCCATCCGCCGGGCGGCGGCTGGGCTGAGCGTAGGCAAAACTGTACCGGGTCGGCCCGAGGCACTTGAGGGCCGTGGCGGGGTGCGAGGTCCCGGCGCCAACCTCCATGTCCCAAGGTTGCAGGATGGCGCAGCCTTGCGCCGCCCAAAAATCACTGAGTTTCCGCAGAATCTCCTGCAACGTCACCATACTCACCAAGGTTACCAGCGGAGCAAAATGGACCCCCGACGCCGTATCATTGGGAAATGAGAACTGCCGTCCCGCTGCTGGCCTGCATGGCCGTGATGGCCCACGCCCAAGACACGCCGCCTCCGGCCTACGAATACGTGCCCGGCTCGTTCGTCCTGTTTGAATCCCCCAACTTTGGCGACCGCCCCGAGGGCGCCGTCATCGACACGATTGTGTTGCACCACACCGCCAGCAGCGGACTGGATGGCGTGATCAAGTGGTTCCAAATGCCGGAAAGCCAAGTCAGCGCGCACTTCACGGTGGGGAAGGACGGCACGATTGTCCAGCACGTCAGCACCTATAAGCGCGCCTGGCACGCCGGCAAGAGCATTGACCAATACGGCCGGGAGAACCTCAACGACTTCAGCGTGGGCATCGAAATGGTGAACAAGGGCGACGGCTCTGAGCCCTGGACCAAGGAGCAAGTGGAGGCCACCCAGCACCTGGTGGCGGCGATGATGCGCCGTTTCCCGATCCGCCAGATCGTGAGCCACGAGAAGATTGCCGTGCCCGCCGGGCGCAAGAATGACCCGCTGGGCTTCCCGTGGGAGTCCATGCGCCGATTCGGCGTTTCGCTCTGGTACTGAGCGGGTTTCGCGACCTCAGTGCAGCTTGACGAGGGCCTGTTCCAGGTCCGCAATCAAGTCGCGCGGGTCTTCCAGGCCGCAGTAAAGCCGGATGACGGACTGCGGCGCGGGCATATCCAGCGTGCAGGCCGGATAGTGCACGGCCAGGCTCTCGTGGCCACCCCAGCTCACGCCCATGCGGAAGACTTGCAGGCTTTGCAAGAACGCATTGAGCTTGGCGCGGTCTTGCGTTTTCGGCAAGAAGGAGAGCAGGCCCCCGGTGCCCTTGAACTGCTTCTCGTAGAGGTCGCGCTGGGCGAAGTCTTCGGCTCCACAGTAATAGACCTCCGCCATTTCGGGGCGATCCTTAAGGAAGGCGTGGACGGCTCGGGCGCGTACTTCGGTGGCGTCGAGGCGAAGCTTCAGGGTGCGCAGGCCGCGCAGGATGAGCCATGCATTGAACGGGGCGATGATCCCCCCGAAGAGGGCACCTTCCCAGTCGTGCAGGGCGCGGATGCGCTCCTTGCTGCCGCAGATGGCCCCGGCCACCACGTCACTGTGGCCGGCGAAGTATTTGGTGACGCTATGGCAGACCAAGTCCACACCCAGGGCAATCCCGCTCTGCAGCAGGCCCGCGCCGTAGGTGTTGTCCATGATGGTGGTGATGCCACGCGAGCGAGCCAGCGCCGTGATGGCGGGCACATCTTGCAGGCGGAACATCCCGCTGGTCGGACTTTCTAGGTAGATCAGGCTGGTTTCGGGGCGCAGGGCGTCGGCCACCGCTTCTTTGCACCGGCCATCCACCACCGTGCTCGTGATGTTGAACCGTTGCAGATATTGGGTGAGAAACTGGTACGTAGGGCCGTAAACGCCATCCACCACCACGACGTGGTCACCGGCCTTCACGACGTTCATGATCGCCTGACTGATGGCGGCCATGCCGCTCCCGGTCAGCAGGCAAGCTTCACTGCCTTCCACGGCGGCAATCTTCTGTTCGGCCAGGCGCGTGGTCGGGTTGTTCCACCGAGTGTAGAGGCACTCCTTGCTCTCGTAATCCTTCATCGCGGCATCGAACTGATCGAGGCATTGGAAGGCAAAGGTGGAGGTCTGGACCAGCGGCGGGGCGACGGCGCCGTAAGGCAGTTCGTCTTCGCCCAGATGCTGCAGCAGGGTCTCAATGTGCGCGTCGTTGCGCGGGTCCATGGGGCCATTTTTGCACGTTCACGCGCCGCGATTGATTGGCAATGGTCCTGCGAGTCCAAAAAGAGTTGGGAATTGCCGGAGACGATGTGTCATCCTGAATATTCGCCCATGCCGACTCCGAAGAACCTCATTCTGCCCGATCCGGATACGCTCAACCAGGTTGAGTACGGCAAGTTCCTGCTCGCGAACTTGGCGGCCAAACGGGCCAAGCAGATCAAGGAAGGTGCGCCCCCGCTGGTGCGCATCGAGTCGAATCACCCCCTCAGCATTGCGCTGGCCGAGATTGCCCAAGGCAAGATCAAGCCGTTGCTGGACGGTGAGCAGAACGCCATCGAGGAAACCGTCGAAATCCCGACCCTCGATCTCTCGGACGAGGACTTCCTGCTGCCTTCGCTGGAGGACGACGAGGACGACGACGATGGTCTGTCCCTCGGTTCGCTGGTGGATGACGACGAAGAACTCGAAGACGAAGAAGACGTTCTGGAAGTCGACGAAGTGGATGAAGATGCCGCTTTGGGTGAACTGATCGAAGATGACACCGTCGAGCCTTCGGACGATCTCTCGCTGGACGATCTGGCCGAAAAGGAAGAAGGCGAAGAAGCCGCCGACGATCTGTAAGCAAACATGCCAGTGACGGATCCTTACGCCGTCTTGGGAGTCTCCAGAGATGCGAGCGCCGACGAAATCAAGTCGGCGTACCGCGGGCTCGCGCGCAAGTATCACCCCGACGTCAACCCGGACGATCCCACGGCGGAAGAGAAGTTCAAGGAAGTGGGCGAGGCGTACAGCATCCTCTCTGACCCCGAACGACGCCAGCGATTTGACCAATACGGTGTCACCGATGACTCCGGGATGGGTGGTGGCGGCGGATACGGCCCTGGCCCGGGTGCCGCCGATTTTGGCGACCTCTTTGAAGCCTTTTTCGGCGGGATGGGCGGCGTGGGTGGCGGCGGTGCAACTTACTCCCGCGACGGCGACGACCTGCGCGCCGACGTCAGCATCACCCTTCGCGACGTATTGACGGGTTGTGAAAAGCCGATCAAGGTCAAGCGCACGGCGCAGTGCGGCCATTGTAACGGCACCGGGGGCGAACCGGGCTCCGAAATCAAAACCTGCGACACGTGCAACGGGCAGGGCGCGGTGCGGCGCATCGCCAACACCTTCTTGGGCAGTGTGACCACGACCACCACCTGCCCGACCTGCCGGGGCACGGGCAAGAAGATTGAAAAGCCGTGCAGCAAGTGCCAAGGCAAGAAGGTAACCGTGGAGACGGCCGACCTGACGGTCAACATCCCGGCGGGGGTGCAGCACGGCACTACGCTTCGGGTTTCCGGGCAAGGGGGCGCGGGGATCGACGGGGGCCAGACGGGTGACCTTTACGTGGTGGTGGCCATTGCGCGAGATGCGCGGTTTGAGCGGGACGATATCCATCTTTATGCGCCGCTCGACATCACCTTTGCTCAGGCGGCCATGGGCGACCAGATCGAAGCTGAATCCTTGGACGGCACCGTGAAACTCACCATTCCCCGGGGCAGTCAGCCGCAGTCCGAGGTTCGCATCAAGGGACGCGGCTTGCCTCGATTGCGCGGGGGTGTCCGAGGCGATTTGATCTACATCCTGCGGGTGCAAGTGCCCAAGGATTTGAGCTCGGAGCGCGCCGAACTGCTCCGCCAATATGCCGAACTGGGCAATGAACGCATCCCGGAAGGCGATGGCCAGGGTGGCGGTGGATTCCTGGGCGGCCTCTTTGGGAAAAAGAAGAAATGAGCGATAGCATGTGGACGCAAGTCACCGCCGTGTGGCCCGAACCGGTGCCTGACACCTCGGTGTGGCACTGCATCTTTGAAGACCACGGCGTTAATGGCACGATCGAGAACGAGAGCGTGCCCGGCCTCACCGGCTATCTCGCCCCGGGCGATGAAGACCGATTGGAACCGCTCCGCGAAGCTCTGCTCGCCGCCGGGGCCACCGAAGTCTTTACCGACCTCATCCCCGAGGACAACTGGGCGGAAGGCTGGAAGCAGTTCTTCATCCCGCGCCGTCTGGGCGAACGCATTGTGGTGCGCCCCACCTGGGAAGAGT
>CALRVA020000104.1:0-9507 GCA_943371495.1 Archangium gephyra
CTTCTCCAAGTCGCGCAACTCTTGCATGGCGGATTCCAGCAGCAAGCGGTCTTCCACGCTCAGTTGGTCCGGGCAGAAGTCGCCCGCATCCAGCCGGTCCAAGTCGCTTTCGCCTTCCTCGTCCACCGACGGCGTGGCATCCAGAGACGTCACCCGCAGGATATCGTTGGTTTGCATCACGTCCCGCACGGTGTCTTCGGCGATGCCCAGTTGGTCGGCAATTTCGCGTTCCGTGGGCGGGCGCTTCAGGTCTGCCTGCAGGGCCGTGGAGGTGCGGTTCACTCGTGCTCGCAGTTCTTGCAGCCAGGCTGGCATGCGGATGGTCTGCGAACGGTCGCGGAGATAGTGCTTGATCTCACCGGCCACCAAGTGCGTGGCGTAGGTGTTGAATCGCACCCCGGCGTTCGGATCGAATTTCGACAAAGCGTTAAGCAGGCCGATATAGCCGACCTGGATCAAATCTTCCACCGGCTCGATCCCGGCAAACCGACGTGCGGTTCGCTCGACGAGGTGAGCATAGTGAACGATGATCAGATCCTTGAGGTCGGGCCGAGGGTTTTGGACGTACTCCAAAACCATCAGCTCCGCTTCACTCAACGCTTGACCGAGAATCTCCGACATTTTCCTTCCTTAGTGATTGCGGGGCGCCATCCATGCGCCCCCAAGCAGATACATATCAATGGTCGGAGGGGGCAACAGGATTGCCCCCTGGTAATTACTCCTGAACACTCTGAACTAGCTTGAAGATCGGTGCCATCACGCTGATGGCAATGAAGCCCACAACCACGCCCAGGAAGATGATGAGCAAAGGCTCGATCATCGAGGTCAAACCCTTGACCGTTGAATCCACTTCGGCGTCGTAGAAGTCTCCGACTTTCACGAGCATCTCGCTCAGACGACCGGTTTCCTCCCCGACATCGATCATCTGTGTGACCATCAGAGGGAACAAACCGCATTCGGTGAGGGGCACGCACAGGCGGTTCCCTTCGCGAATGCTGAGGCGCGTCTTGTCAATCGCTTCGATCAACACGGCGTTCCCCAACGTTTCTCCCACGATTTCTAGGCCGCGCATCATCGGCACGCCACTGTTAATCAGCGTCCCGAACGTGCGGCAGAAGCGGGCGACGCTCATCTTGAGCGTGAGTTCACCCACCACCGGAATCTTGAGCTTGACCATGTCCAGGCGGTAGCGCCCTTCCGGGGTCTTGCCCCATAGCTTGAGGCCGAAGATCGTGCCGCCCACAAAGAGCAGGATCATCCACCAGTAGGCCTGGCAGAAGTCACCCATCTTGAAGAGCGCGGCCGTGACCGGCGGCATCTCGACGTCCATCCCTTCGAAAATGCCCTTAAAGCGGGGCAGCACGAAGCTGAACAGCGCAAAGAGCATGATCTGGCTGAAGATCAAAACGAGGACCGGATACATCATGGCCCCCTTGATCTTCGCGCGGACCTCGGATTCGTATTCGAGGAACGAAGACAGGCGGTCCAAGATGATGTCCAGGATCCCGCCGAGTTCGGCGGCCCGGATCATGTTCACATAAAGCTTGTTGAACACGGCCGGGTGCTTGGCCATCGCTTCGTTCAGCGAGAGACCTCCTTTCACGTCTTGGGTTACGGCCAGGATGCTCGGCCTCAGGATAGGGTCCTTCGTTTGCTCGGCCAAGATCTCCAGGCAGCGCAAAATCGGAATCCCCGCGTCGATCATCGTGGCGAACTGACGCGAGAAGATGACCAGCGCTTTCGCCTTCATCTTGCCCGCCACTCGCTTCTTGGCGACCTTCTTGGTCTCCCGAATGTCGAGCACTTGCAGGCTCTGGTCTCGCAGTTTGCTCAAGACCAAGGCTTCGTTATCAGCCTCCATGAACGACTTAACTTGTCGCCCACTGGGATCAACGGCGGTATACGCAAAGTAGGGCATCCTATGTCCTCTTTCCGAATTGTCGGCACCCAGAGCCCGGAAACTATACGGGGGAACGAAGAAACCTTGCGAGAGACCCGGTGCCACGGAGGGCAGACCCCCGAGCCAGGGCCATAATGGGGCCATGTTGCTGGCCGGAAAGAAGGGTTTGGTCCTGAACGTCACCAATAAGAACAGCATTGGGTGGGCGGTGGCCGAACGGGTCGCGGCTCTCGGCGCCGAAGTCGGCGTGGGTGCGCAAAACGAGAAGATGCTCGACAAGGTGAACGAGCTCATTGCAGGCAATGACCGCATGAAGACGTTTGTGGTGGATTTCTCGGACGATGCCCAAATGGAAGCCCTGGCGCAGGCCGCGAAGGAAACCTACGGTCACCTGGACTTTGTGGTGCACTCGGCGGCCTTTGCCAAGCGGGAAGACCTGGCCGGTCGGTTTGTGGACACCTCTCGCGACGGATTTGCTATGGCCATGGATATCAGCTGCTATTCGCTGGTAGCGATGTGCAAGCACCTGGAGCCGATCCTGGCCGACGATGCGAGCATCGTGACCATGAGTTACCTGGGCAGCGCCCGGGCTGTGGGCAATTACAACGTGATGGGCGTGGCCAAGGCCGCCCTGGAAAGCGCGGTGCGCTACCTGGCCAATGACCTGGGTCCGCGCGGCATTCGCGTGAACACGGTCAGCCCCGGTCCGATCAACACGATCTCAGCGCGCGGCGTGCGCGGGCTCAGCGACATGATCAAGGAAGTCCACGACGTGGCCCCGCTGAAGCGCGAGTTTGGTCAGGATGAAGTCGCGGGCACCACGGCGTACCTGGTGAGCGACCTGTCACGCGGCGTGACGGGGCAGCTGATCTACGTGGACAGCGGCTACAACATCATGGGCATCTAAGCCACCGTGCGGGTTCTCACCGTTCCGAACTGGTCATTTGGGCGCGACCGGCGCCTGCTGGCCGACGTGCGCGAGCTTCTGGAGGCGAGCCCGGTGACGGTCCACTTTGCCGATAGCGACGTGGACCACAACCGAACGGTGACCGCCTTTAGCGGGGAACCCGAGCCAGTGCGCGAGGCCCTCTTTGCTTTGGCTGACCGCATTCTGCCGGCCATTGACCTGCAACGGCACCGGGGGGTGCATCCGCGCATCGGGGCTCTGGATGTCTGCCCGTTTGTGCCTCTCAAGCACCGCGTCACGGCCAGTGAAGGTGCGGACCTCATTGTCTTCGTCCAAGACACGGCGCGGCAATTGGCCGAGCGATACGAAGTGCCGGTGTTCCTTTATGAACAAAGTGAGCGGGGGCGCCACGCCGCCGCGCTGCCTCGGTTGCGCAAAGGGGGATTTGGTGGCCTGGTGGATCGCGATTTGGAGCCGGATTTTGGCCCCCACCGGGTCCACCCGCATTTGGGCGCGACAGTGATGGGGGTGCGCGACTTCCTCATTGCCTATAACGTGAACCTGCGCACCGAGACGGCCGATGTGGCCAAGACCATCGCCCGCTCGATACGCGAGCGCCGGGAGCAGGGGGACGAACGATTCACGGGGGTGCGGGCGCTGGGACTGATGCTTGCCGCCCAGGAGATGTCGCAAGTTAGCATGAACGTCACGCGGCCCGACGCGATCTCCCTGGATGCGCTGACGGAGTGGGTGGTGGATGTGGCCCGGATGCGCGGGGCGGAGTTTGCCTACACCGAGTTGATCGGGGTGATCCGAACTCGTGATATGGAACACGCGACCCACTTGCACCCGCGACAAGAGCAGATCGTGAAGTACGAGGAGGAGGACTAAATGGCAGAGTTTGCGTACGATATCGCCATCCTGGGCGGCGGGCAGTTGGCCCGCATGAGCGCCCAAGCGGCACAGCGACTGGGGCTACGGGTGTGGATTCTGGACCCGGATGACCAAGCGCCGGCCCGCCAGATTTGCGCGGGTTTCTCGGCCCCGATTGAGAGTGAAGAGGGACTGCGGGAAGCCTTCCGCGTGGCGCGAAATGTGACGTTGGAGAACGAGTTCATCCCCGCCGAGCTGATCCAAGCGGCCCTGGAGGCCAGCGGCCGCGACCCGCAGTGCTTGAAGCCCGGTTGCCTGACGCTCGGGATCATCCAAGACAAGTTGCGGCAACGCGAAGCCTATCGCCAAGCCGGGGTGCCATCGCCCCGCGCGGTGCCCGTGGCGCGTGCCGCTGAGCTCGGCTTTCCGTGCGTGCTGAAGGCGCGTTTCCGAGGCTACGACGGCAAAGGCACCCTGGTGGTGCAGAGCGAAGCGGAATACGAAGCCGCGCGTGCGCGCTGGGACGAAGACCCGTGGCTGGCGGAAGAATTCGTACCTTTCCGCCGAGAACTTGCCGTAATGGTGGCGCGCAGCAGCCAGGAAATTCAGGTGTTCCCGACCATGGAAACCGTGCAAACCAACCACGTGTGTGACTTGGTTTATCCCGCCGACGTAGACGCCAGCGACATCGCCGTGGCGGCCGTGGAAGCGGTGGAAGGCTTTGGCCTCTTTGGCGTGGAACTCTTCGAAACTCCGGATGGTCAATTGACCGTCAACGAAATGGCACCCCGCCCGCACAACACGGGCCACTACACCCTGGATTGGGGCGGCGTGAGCCAATTTGAAATGCACGTAAGGCTATGTATGGGCTGGAGCCTGCCGGAGACCATGGGCTTGCCGGTGGCAATGGCGAACCTGCTGGGGCAAGAAGGGGCGAAAGATGTGCATCAGGCCATCGGGGCCGCCTTCGCCGCAGACCCAGAGGTGAATGTGCATTGGTACGGCAAAATGGAGTCGAGACCGGGGCGAAAAATGGGACATATCAACGCAGTTGGCCCCGACGCGCAACGCCGCGCTGTGCGGGCGCGTGAAGCTTTCTACAAGGGGTGGTGCGCATGAGCATGGTTTCCATTCGCGTAGCTGATTTTCCGACCGATGCCGCCATCGTGCGCCGGTTACTCGGCGCTTATACGGCTGAGATCGGCATGGACCCGACGATGATTGGGGTGACCGAAGAGCTGGCCTGCCTGCCGGGGCCGTACTCTGGCCCGCACGGGTTTGTTTTGCTCGCCGAGTCCGACGGCGTCGTCGTGGGTTGCGTGGCCATTCGCCCGATGGAAGATGGGGAGGCTGAGCTCAAGCGGCTCTATGTGGCCCCGGAGGTGCGCGGCCGCCAAGTGGGCCGAGCGCTGGTGATGGAAGCTCTGCACACGGCGCGGGCCGCCGGGATTCAAAAGTTGTTCCTCGACACGCTCGCGACGATGGACCGGGCGATTGCCGTGTATCAGCGGGTGGGCTTCCGCCCCTGCCCCGCCCCCCGAAAAGTCCCGTACGAGGCCCAATTTTTTGCTATGGATTTCGGGGCTGTCCCAGCCAAGGCCCATTCCAGCGAGTAGAATGAACCTTCACGCGTCCTCAAGCTGCGGCCCCAGGATGCACCGGAGTTTCTCATGCTTTTGTTGAATGCCAGCGAACGGACCACCAATTCTTCCGCCGAAGCCAAGCGTCTGCGTAAGAGCGGCCTGATGCCGATGGCGCTGATCACTCCTGACAAGGAGACGCATATGATCCAGGCCAACACCCGCGATATCCGCGACCTGATGAAGAAGATCGAAGGCGTGCCGCTGTTTTCGGTTCAGGTGGAAGGCGCCAAGAGCCCGGTCAACGTGGTTCTCAAGGGCATCCAGCGCGACGATATCACCCAGGCCGTGACGCACCTGACGGTGCAGCAAGTGCGCGACGAGGACAAGGTCCGCGTCAGCGTCCCGCTGGTGTTTGAAGGCACCCCGCTTGCCGTCACCAAGGGCGACGCCACGGTTGTAACGAACATGAACAAGCTGGAAGTGGAAGGCGTGGTGAAGAACCTGCCGTCGATCCTCACGGTTCAGATCGGTCATCTGGCTTCCAACGAGCGCATCCTGGTGGGCGACATTGCCCTGCCGGAAGGCGTGATTGCCCTGGCCCCGGCCGCGGCTGCCGTAGTGAGCACCGCCGGTCGCCGCCGCTAAGGCTTCGCGAAGCAAAAGCAAAGAACCCGTCCTTGCCGTGGGCAAGGGCGGGTTTTTGTATTGGGCCAGTGAGAAATTTGGTGGAGGCGCAGGGAATTGAACCCTGTTCCAAAACCGTCTTCCTTAAACGTCCACGAGTGTCTCCTCTCGATTTTTCTCAGTGCCCCGCGACCCAAGAGGCCCGGCTACGGTTCACCCAGTTCGATTGATCTTAGCTTTACGCCCCCGAACAGAGAGCTTCAGCCCATCCCGTTTGTGTGTGACCCGAGTCTCTCGCGACGGGAACCCGAGAGGTGGATCCGCGGGCTAATTAGGCCGCGTAGGCGAAGTTGTTGTTCGCGTTTACTTTTTTGCCGCTTTTTACGAGGCCAGCGGCACCTCGACTCGCAATCTAAGGTCGATCCGGCTCTGTCGAAGCCTGACGCCCCCGTTGTTATTAGTATAGACGTCGGGCGCCCCGAGCCGGTTGCTTAGGCATGGGCCACTCGCCGCCGCATAATGGGCCGTGGTCACCCGCGTCTACGAAACCCGCATTGCCGCCCCGGTGGAGGCCCTGCGCGCCTTTCACGAGTCTGTGGAGGCACTGGTGAAGCTGACGCCCCCCGGCACCAAGGTCGAGATCATAGGGGACGATGTGGCCGTGCGCGAAGGGGCGCTACACGTTTTGCGCATCCGCCAAGGGCCGCTGACCACGGTGTGGAAGGCGCGCATTACCAATGTCTCCGAGAACGGCTTTGTGGATACGATGGAGGCGGGACCGGCCAAATCCTGGCGGCACCACCACGAATTCCTGCCTGATGGTGAGGGGTGTTTGCTGCGGGATACGGTCACGTTCCAGGCGCCCGGTGGCCCGTTGTCGCCTTTGGTTCACGCGCTCTTCCTTAATCGCCAGGTGGACGCGATGTTCGCCCACCGGCACCAAGTGACGAAGCGCGAGTTAGAACAGAACCGCGTCCAGCCCGGTCACGAAGCCTGAGAGCGAACGCACCTCGGCGCAGGCCAGCTTGACGCCGCCCATAAACGAGGCTCGGTCGTACGAGTCGTGCTTGATGGTGAGCAGCTCGCCCGGCCCGCCGAAAAGAACTTCCTGGTGGGCCACGCTCCCCGGCAGGCGCACGCTGTGCACCGGCACCATGTCGACCTTCGCGCCACGCGCCCCGGCCACGGCTTCCACGGCCCCTTGGGGCTCGCGGGGGGTCTCCGCGCGATGCTGCGAGATCAAGGTGGCCGTGTGTCGCCCCGTGCCGCTGGGGGCATCCAGCTTGTGGTGTCCGTGCCGCTCGATGACTTCGGCGTGCGGGAAGTAAGCCGCCGCCATCTCGGCAAAGCGCATCATGAGCACGGCTCCGATGGCAAAGTTGGGCACCAGCAGGCAGGGCTGGCCCGTTTCTTGGCAAGTCTGCACCAGGGTGCGTACGTCTGGTTGGCGCAGGCCGCTGGTGCCAATGACCACGGCCAGCCCGCGCTTCATGGCCCGCATGGCGTGGTCGGGGGCACTGCTAAAGTGGGTGAAATCCAGCAGCACATCGGCGGGGTGCTGGTCCAAGCACTCGCTTAGTTTGTCCGTCACCACCACCTCGCTGGGGATCTGCAACACACTCGCTAAGGTCTGTCCGGCCCCGGAGCGGTCCACCGCCCCGACCACCTCAAAACGTGAGTCGCTGGAGAGCGCCCGCACAGATTCTTGGCCCATGCGACCGAGCGCACCCACCACGGTCACGCGAATCGGAGTCGGCTGCGGAGATTCGGACATATCCCGAGATTACTCGGGAACGGCGCGAGTGAGTTTCCCCTGCGGGGTTTCCAATTGCAGGGGCATGCCCCGCTCGTCCAGGTCGGCCACGGCGTCGCCACTGACCACGCGGTGCGCGGGCACGTTCTGGCCATTCCAAGAAATGCTCACCGGGCCTTTGTATTCCACCACGGTGGCCTCCCACTGACCCTTGTCGGTCACAAACCGGTGGTACACCCACTTTGCGCCGACCTCGGGCCGTTCATTCACGAACCAGAAATCTGAGCGCACCCGAATCTCGGTGTCGCGCGGGGCCGGCACCTTGAACATCGGCATACCCGGAGGGCCTTGCCACTGGGCTTCGCGGCGATCAAATGTGGCCGCAAAGGACGTGCGGGTGGTGCCCTGGACGACGCTCTGCAGCTTGCGCAGGGGCTGCCCGTCGGACTTGAGGTGCGTTTCTTGCCGCACGATGATGGGGTCTTGCCCCGGCGGCATCAGGGTGAGTTCCAGCGTGCTCAGCAGGCTCCGATCGGGTTGAACCGCGCGAGTGAGAATGCCCTTGACCGGCACCCCTTGCGAGGTTCCGACCAAACCGATGGACTCGGTGGCCGGGGGCGGGGCGAGCAGGGCCAGGGCAAGCATCATCTTAGTACAGACGCGGCGGCTTGTAGTCCCGATTCGTAGGCGAACTCCAAACGGCCCCCCCGCGTGCCGTCGCCGCACACGTAGAGGTCGGTGAGGCGAGGATTGAGGGTCTCGTAGGCAATAGTGGCCTCCGGTTGGCTGTAGCGCCAACGCTTCACGTCACTGG
This sequence comes from Archangium gephyra, assembly GCA_943371495.1. GTDB lineage: Bacteria > Armatimonadota > Fimbriimonadia > Fimbriimonadales > Fimbriimonadaceae > JAHBTC01. The sequence continues at coordinate 8,455 of CALRVA020000104.1, forward strand.
CCACCGGTGTGCTGAACTGTGCGCCGAGTAGCCGCTCCACATCCTTAGCGGTTTCGTGGATGATCTGCTCATCCGGGGCGTCGTAGCGGCTGCGGCTGTAGTCGGGGCTCATCTGCGCCACCATCGCCGAGTGGCCTTCGGGGGCGCGGCCCGCGCACTTGGCACTCTCCACGCTCAGCCAGGTGAGAGGGTGGCGCTGTTCGGGGTCAATGACCGCAAAGAAGTTGCCCGTGAAGGGCGCGGCGTAGCCCAGCAGCACGCTCAAGCAGGGGCGGTAAGTGGCGGCGGTGACCCGGCGGGGGTCGCCCGCACTTTCTAGCAGCGCTTGCGCCTGGGGCAAGGGCAACGCGAGCACGACGCGGTCGTAGGTGTCCCCTAGGATTTCGTAGCCGCCAGTTGGGAGTCGGTCAATGCGTTCCACAAGGGTCTGCATGCGGATGTCCAAGCCCTCGCCCAGACGGCGGGCCAGCACGTTGATGCCGTCGGTGTAGACGAATCGCTCGATGCGGTTTTTCATTGGGTCGCCCGCGGAGATGCGTCCCATCGCGTGGACGTGGATCGGCCGCTCGATGCGCACCAGACCTTCGGTAGAAATCTCCTCCCGCATCACCTTATCAATGGCGAGGCCGCGCGGGGAAATGCTGGTGGCCCCGGTATCGAAGAGGTAGTCGCCGTTGCGGCGCGTGGCGGCCCGGCCACCCAGCACGTGGCTCTTTTCGTAAATCACCGGAGCGAGGCCGTTCTGCCGAAGCACCCGCGCACAGGCGAGCCCGGCAATCCCTGCCCCGATGATGGCGACTTTCACGCGGTGGTACTCGCCGGAGCGGGAGCCAGGGCGCTCGAGACCACATCGGCCGCGCGTCGGCCGCTGAGTACCGCGCCGTCAATGCTGCTGTTGGCGCAGAACTCGCCCGCCAAAACCAACCCTTCAACCGACGTTTTTTCGGTGGGCCACTCTTGCTGGAATCCGGGCCGTTGCACCAGTTGGGCGCAGGGCACGCGGTCCACGCGCAGAGGACGCCAGTTGTTGATGGCAGTCTTCGGATACCAGCT